>JAFTDR010000289.1 GCA_017454105.1 Desulfovibrionaceae bacterium
TCACGGGTCAACGGTACTTTGCGGTTTTCAGAGTGCAAGACTTGAAGATTGAGACCATAAAGCCCGCATTCCATCGTAGGAGAAAAATCCTAGTGCCCCCCTGAAAGGTGCATTCTACCGTAGGGCTGTGAGCGGATACAACTATTGATGATGTCAAAGTTGCCCATGGTTATGGGATTGCAAAAGGAAATCAAATTCAATACGAAGGCCATTTTGTCGATGGAAAAATGGATGGATTTGGTACAATAACACTTAAACTTGGATCTGATGATGAAGTCTACTGGAAAAATCAAGGCCAAGGTAAAGTCGTAAACGGAGTTTTTTATTTACAGGGTTGTTTTAAAGACAATAAACTTGTTCTTGAATGTGATGACAGCAAACAATGTTCTGACGAAGCAGATGAAGAAATACTTGAGGAAGAAGAAATGCAAGAAGAAAATAAAAAATCTAAAATTAAAGAAATTGATCTTAAAGAATATTCCCCTAAAAATACATACCGAGAGACACTTCTCAAACGTTTGCAAAAAAAAATCCTCTTTCGCTCAAAAGCCCGTACGCTACCGACAAACAAAGCATCGACACCGAAGGACACCCCCCAATCGCCGATGCGAGACGATTCGCAGGCCTCTTCCTTGTTTTCCATCCCTCCAAGACAGGGTCGCTAACGGCAATATTCGGCAGAGCATTGCATCCACACACGTGCAACAGCAGATCCTTTGCTGACCAGCGTATGAGCCCCTTTTACTCTGAAAACGTCAGGCTCTCCTGGGGAATACCACACCCATCTTCAAGAATCTTTTGCATAGTCCGGACTGTGTCTGGGTCAAACCAAGAAAAGAATAGGGGGGTTGGGCTTTGTCGCTGCGCTTTGGCGTTTTTCCGCGGGGGCTTTAAGAGCATAGCGCGATAGGCTTCGACAAAGGGTGCCATGCGGGACAGCGTAAAATGCGCACACACTTCCTCGAAGATCCCAAGTCCCTCGCTGTCGAGGTCGCCAAAGTAGAGAAAGGTGTTTTCGCTGCAATCCAGATGGCTTTCCGCGTTCAGGTCGAATTCCCGGAAGCTTGCGTGGATACGCTTGCCTCCACCATAGACAAGGCTGTCAATTGTGCGACCAAGAATCTCCCCACTGGTCTGCAGGGCACGGCGTATGCTGTAAAACGTATCCTTGTTCTCAATGATCAACACCGTCTGAGGAGTTTTTCGCGTCCTTGAGTAAAAGCCGAAGGGTTCCACGGTCTCGTAGAAATTGAGAAAGCTGGGATCGATTTTGCAGTGATGCAGCACGGTTTTGCCTGCACTCCGCGCAAGAAATTTCTCATCAGCCCAAATCTGATAGCTCCGTTCGTTGCAGGAAACCCGGACGTTCAGCCAGGGAAGGTGGTCGATCAAAAAACGGCTCAGAGCAAGGATATGCTTACGTTCCCTGCTATAGGTGGCAAGATGTGCTCGGTAGTAGTCGAGACGGATGTGGGAATCCAAGGTGTAGTTGATTTCATGCAACAATTCCTCGTTGTCCTGGGATGCCTCAACCACATGGAACGAAAGCGGCAGTGATGGCGTCTTGCCGTTGGCTTTTGCGCTTTTGACCGGAATGATCGCGTGCGTTTGACAAAGACCATCAATATATTGGTACTGCTCGCTGTATGGTGCAGGCAAGCGTCACCCCTAAAACCCTAGGAAAATCAAGGCTTTCAGGCCAATTATATGTGCCGGATACGTGCTTTTCGGCGTTTTTATGTGCCTGAATATGTGCCTGGCGATCCCCAATCCCTACCTCAAATCCCCCCGACAATTTCTTCCACTTCCCCCTCCCTCAATTTCTCCTCTGGCCGCTCTGGCCTTCAATCCCCCGATATACCGTCCCGTCTTTTGGCATGTGCCCACCCAGTCAAGGTATACTTCCAGCAAAAAATCCCCCTCGCTTTGCCCATGGATCATATAGAGACAGGATTGATGTTTCGTTGAGCAAGAGAGAGTAGCGGTAGACGCAAGGTTTGCGGTGTATTGATGCTCGTTTTTGCTCAACTCGCGAGGAATCACGGTGTGCTGTGATGAGAACGGCGGGTTTTCTGTTGGCTGAGCATATCAGGGGGATTTTTTTGATTGCGGAACCTTCAAATAATAAGTATCATGGTGTGTTCAATATCTCATGTAATAAGGCTCTGTTGCATGTGACACGGCGTAAAGACACGTTAAATTGGATGTGGGGGCGGCTATGGCTTCCCCAAATATGACAAAGCTCACGGCTATGGTGCACTACATCATAGCGTCGGTTCCGGCGGAACAGGCCAGCGAGCTTTCCCATGACTACACTTGGCTCGAGACCGCGGAGACTGCTATGGAAAAGTCGCAACTCGATTTCTACAAAGAAGTTCAATCGGAACTTTTAAAAAACTACGCCAACCAAATTATTGCAGTTAAAGATGGCGTGTGTTTAGGCTCATATAAAACACGTGTTGATGCTCTGAGAGACATGGAATCCCGAGGCTTTAAAAATGGAACATATCTAATCATATTATGCACGCCAGGAGAAAAAGAGTACACGACATTTTTTGCCAACAGTTGGCTTTTTGCATCGAGAGCGGTAGCTCATGGTTGTTAAAATAAAGGAAAGGTTGGCTCGAGACCACATTTGAAAACCATCCGTTTGTCAGGGAGTTCCGTTAATGGAAAAAGCCTTAGCGGTTGCCAATGCTTTCATTGAGAGAGGGGTAGCCCACAAAAATCCTCCGACTCAAATGAAGCTACAAAAACTGATGTATTTTGCTCATGGCTGGCACCTTGCGCTCTATGATACCCCGCTAGTTGATCAGCCGTTTTACGCGTGGCAGTATGGACCGGTTATTCCCTCGGTGTACCATGAGTTTAAGATGTTCGGTACTCTTGGCATAGATAGAATGGGGTTAGAATACGTCGGAACCGAAAAGGGGGTTCTCTGGTTTTCGCCTCAAATTGAGCCTGAAAAGGCTATAGAAAATGCCCTGATTGATCGAATATGGGAGGTTTATGGCATCTATTCTGGAACGCAGCTTTCCAAGATAACTCATCTCGATGATTCTCCATGGAAAAAAGTGCGAGATGAAAATCTTGGTGTGCGAGACATTATTATTCCGGATGACCTTATAAGGGATTATTTTAAGGAAATAAGGCGACAACACCATGCCCAATGAGATCCCCGAAGTCTGCAAAACTCTAAATCTCGACAGCAGTGACAGAACAGACCTCGATACCGAAGAGATATCAAAAAAACATGCATATAATGAGATTAGCTATTCGAAACAAAAGCATGAAGAAGATCTATTAAATAGCAGACAGATTAGAATACAGCGGAAAGATTATGCCGAAAAAATATTTTATCTCATCTGTGTATGGCTTGCAGCTGTGGTATTGATTGTGTGGCAATCCGGGAGACGCTATCTTTGGCTCTCAGACGCCGTTCTGATTACGCTCATCACAACCACTACGGCTACCATCATTGGGCTGATGGTGATTGTGTGTAACTACATATTTCCGCGTCACGTCAAAGCTCAGCCGCCGATAAAGAAAGAATAGATCCCGCGCCCTTTAAAAAACTACGCCAACCAAATTATTGCAGTTAAAGATGGCGTGTGTTTGGGCTCATATAAAACGCGTGTTGATGCTCTGAAAGACATGGAATCCCGAGGCTTTAAAAATGGAACATATCTAATCATATTATGCACGCCAGGAGAAAAAGAGTACACGACATTTTTTGCCAACAGTTGGCTTTTTGCATCGAGAGCGGTAGCTCATGGTTGTTAAAAAATTTAATTCCGCATTAGTTTGGTTTAGGAATCAATTTCCACAATGGAATAGACCGGTAGGAGAGTACGATGCGAAAAATACCAACATTGTTTTTCGCCTTTATTTTTGCCCTTAGCTCGATGTTTTCCCTTGTCCCCAGAGACGAACAGCGTCCTGTAAGCAAGACATATACACCTGGGCTTGGGAAACATTTTGAGGCTGTATGGCGATATATAGGCGGTGCATTGGACTAAGTGATCACATCTGCTTCTCATTTTCCAGCTCCTCCCACGAGGTTGTGTTGAGATGTGAGACACCAAACGCTCCCGATATCAAAGGAGTCTTGTGATGACACCTGTAGACGCGGCAAATCAAGTTTTGGGGCAATTCTGGGATTTATGTCTTCCTGTGGATCCCATTGCCATTGCAGGTGGCTTAGGGATTAAGGTGTACTACTCCAACGATTTAAAAGAACTGTCAGGCTTTTACGATGACGAAGAAAAAGAGATTCTTATTCATCCGAATGAATCTTCGCAGCGTCAACGATTTTCAATTGCCCATGAGCTGGGGCACTGCGTTTTGGGGCATGGCACTAGCCCTCGGAAAAAGCATTCTCCTGCCGAGTTCAAAGAAAGAGCCGCAAATATTTTCGCTGCGTCTCTGCTTATGCCAGCTATTACAGTTCGTACACTTGTTGAACAACGCGGCATGATGTTTTCTGAACTATGCAGAACATTTGATGTGTCTGAGCAAGCAATGGCTATCCGCCTATCGGAGCTTGGGATTATATGAGTAAACCCAAAAAGACTGGAAATGCACTGTCTGCTACGTCAAACAATCAGAAGACAGTAACGTCAGAGTGGTTTAACGATCGAATGAAACATTCTGCGCAAATTCGCTGCTACAAGAAGTATGCCTTTGTTAGTGCAATGATCGTTATTTTCTTGATGTATTTCAGCTTTTTTGCTCTCTTACTTGTTGTTATTTTTTTTCCGGAATACAGAAAAATATTAGAAAACCATCGCCATTTTTTAGGTATCCTTCTGGGGCTTCTTATTGTGCCATCGGCCTTAACTTGGGGAGTTGTAAGATCTGTCTTTAAGTCTGACTCAGAGACAACTGCAGATGTACTAAAGGCGGCATCTTCCACGCATCCTTTTTTTAACTAATCAATATCAATGCCGTGTGCGGCAAGTAAGAGCTGCTTCTCAATTTCCAGCCCCTCTCCCACGAGGGGCTTTTTTTGTTGCCTATGGTCATGCCCAGGCAGCTAAGGTATGCCCCGGCTTCCTCCCCATGAGCTTTGCCACATTTTATGAGTTGATTTTCCCTATGTTTCTCTTATAATACTTGGCTCGGAGGTGCGCTATGACGGTTAGCGATTCCGCCACGCTACTCGCCGCTCTCACGGCAATTGAATTTGGAAAGGCCAAAATCGAGGACATCGAATTCACGAGAGATTTTGATCTCTGCGTTAAAATGCGTGGAAGCCAATGGGACGGAGAGGTCGACTATAAGGCTGCTGAATACATTATAAGGCTGCAGAAAGCATTTTTGGCAGCGTACAACTCAGCAAGCGGGCAAACTCCATTGCGTTACAATCGGCAGCCGATGGAGAATCTTCGAGTCAAGGTGACAATCCGTAAGGGCTGCGAGGAGCTTTTAGCCTCTCTCAAGGAGATCGTTATGGCTTTACCACCAGACTACCAAGTGGGAGCCGTTATCGCCATTGCCTTGATAGGATTTGGTGCGAAGCTGGTACGGGACTGGCATTCTGACGGCTTAGATGCACAAACGAAAAAAAATGCCATTGATGCGGCTAAAGAAGTCATTGGCGATGCGACAGACGTTATAAAGAAAAGCATTGATGCCCACGCCGAAACGATTCAACATGCAATAGCAAGCAATAAGGAGAAACCTCATCTCTCTTATCTTTCATCCAAAATGAAAGAGGGCGACACAATGCAGATCAACGACGGACAGGAATATAGTAGAGCTGAAGCGCAATCTCTATTTCTATCTACAGTAGTACCTGAAGAAATTGAAATGCAAATCGATGAATATTGCATTGATAGAGACTATGAACTCATCGCTATTGATCGAATCGCAGACAAAGTAACCGTGCGGGTTGACGGGAAAAAACGATTATTTTCTCTTGAACGTCTTCCTGATGAAGATAGAAATACTATCGCGAAAGAATTTGCACGTGCAAAAATAGACAGGCAACATTGTCCGCCTACAGCGATACAACTTACAGCCTGTTTCAAGGGTGGAGTTTTTACGGGTGGTTACGTTGACGGCATTGGCGCTAGGCGAGAGAATTCACACATATTCGAGCAAGCGAGGCAGCTTTCCATCACGACCGCTGAAGAAGACTACGAACGTGCTATATCTCGCATGGAGATCAGAAGGGATGGCTAGTGTCACATTTCATTCATATTCTAGAAAATAGAAACGTATAACTCGCACCTTAGCCCTAGGGCGGATGCGGGTTGCTATCTAGGAGGATGGCTATAACCCAATTGCCCTATGATTCTCTGGAAAGGGAAGAGTTCATCTCTGCCAGCGAGTACCAACAGCGACGGCGAATGAAAGAAATCGACGTAAGCACTACGCGCATCGCCCCCCCGGATTTTGAGAGAAATAAGGATGGGGGCTTTATGGTAAAGTTGCCCGTACCGCGTTACCGTCAATCGGAATTTCCTCTGATAGAAGGGCACCGTATGGCCAACGGAGAGAGCTTGCGTGAAGCAATCTATACAAGTCTTCTTTAATTGATATGCGCAGGGCTAAAAAACAGTTCAAAAAGGTGTACCTTCTAAAAATAGGGCAGTTTTTCCTCCGAAAGAGGTAACTATAGATGGATTCACCATGCCAATAGGCTGGAATTTCGGGTAGTTCCAGGCTCTAGCCCTGACACCGTCATCGCTCCGGTTTTGGCAGTATTTCCTCGCTTTGTCCGCTTGGGATACAATCCATAACAAAATTTTCTTGCGACGATGTAGTCGTTTGATGCACATAAAAAAGGAGCTAATCATGCCTGCTATCGTGCAGCGTATGGTGAGGAACTTGCCGTATTTAATTTTTCCTAAGCCATCCAAAGAAATTAGGGATGTGATGGAAAAAGAGGTTGAGAATCTAAGCCCAGAAGAAGCTTCGAGAAGAGATTTTGCGCAAGTTGGGGAAGATCTTAGATTTGCCATAAAGAGCGCCAACCGTAGGGTTCAGTAATGGGTAAAAATAAACGCAAGAAACCCTACTTGCCTTCGCAGCACAAGCCACAGACTTCAGCAGAGGTTAAGCTTTCAGCGACAAAAGCCACTGTTTCAGTAAGCCCTATTCCTTCAGCTGAAGAGCTCGCTTCGTATGATAAAATACGGCCTGGTCTTTTGGAGTTGATAATTAATGATTGGCAAGAAAACTCTAAATGTCGTCGGACTACTACCGAAAAGGGAATGAGGGCAAAAGAAAGGGCTCTATTCCTTGACTCCGTAAAAACCGCTGCTGTTGTGTTCTTCATGCTTGGCTTGCTGAGTTTAGCTGCATACCTCGCGTTCAATGGAGAGTATGAATTGGCATCAGCGGTAGTTCTTTCTCCATTGCTGATAGGAATAATTGATGCGCTGAAACAAAATCATTAATTTTTATTTCTCTCTATCAGCTTGTCAAAGACCAGCCCCTCCCCCCGAGGGGCTTTTTATTGCCTGTGGGCATGCCCAGGCAGCCTGCTTCAGGATTGACCACATCTTGGGAGTCGCGTACTCTGGATGTGCCAAGATAGTTGCAAGTGGATGTGGTTCAGATTTGACAATCTCTCCGCCATGTGGCATAAAAAAAGAAGCCCCAGTTCGCGGCTAGGGCTTCCATCGAGTTGACCTCCGAGATGATTCCCTTTTATGAAGGGGATTTAAGGGTTAGAGAAAGAATTTTATGATTATTGCTGCGAGTACACCTGCTAGTGTACTTGCAAACACTTGAAGCAAAAACTGCTTCATAAGCTGCCTCCTTTAGGAGGTCAACTCATGATTTTATGTATACGTTAAAAATACGATAAAGTCAAGTATTTAAACTATATTTTTAGACTGTCTGAAAAGGCAGTCTTTTTTTGTTTTAGCGAACTTTGGAATTTGGCATGATATTGCAAAGTCTTCTTGCAATTTTTTATGAAAAAATTGAATGGCTAGCACTGCGTTTTCGATGTTCGGCGGAACACGGGAAACTATTTCATTCATCATGGGATATTCTCCTTGTTTAAAATTTGAATGATTTGCCTTGCTTCGTCGTCGCTGAGGGTGTCCCATCGACTCGCTAACGCAAGAGCCGCATTAGACACCGGTGTTGCATCTCCCTTGAGATCAAGCTCGACGCGCCCACGCTCCTTATTTGCTCACGTTTCCACCTCCTCTGGTGATACGCTCAAAAACTCTGCAATTTTATGCAATTTTTCGCCTTGCGGAGGATTACGACGTCCTCTCTCTATGTCCGAAATATACACTACGGATACGCCAAGCAAGTTGGCTAAGTCCTTCATGGATTTGTTTAGTCCTTCACGCAGCTTGCGTATTGTTGGACCGAATGTTGGCATGGCTCCTCCAGGTTGATGGTTGCCGGAAAAGCAATTTAGCTGGCTTGTTAAAAAGACGTCAGCCTGCAAAACTTAACCTTCCCGCCACAGGCAAAGGGTATTGCGCAGCCTGTCGTGAACATTCCACCCAACTAAACGTGCCCCTCATAGCATAAAAAAAGCGAGGTATGCGTGCCTCGCTTTGTGATGGGTGCATCCATCCAAGTCTACTTTTTTCAACAGCTTGCTACAAATCAAGCGAAAAGCCATATTCAGCCGTTCCCTGCTCCGGTTTTTCAAGGGCACGTTGAGCCAAAGAGATTTTTTCCGGGTTGAACCTCGCTCCGGATAAAGGCAGCGACGTGTAGTCGAGGTGTTTTGCGCTCTCAAAAAGCACGTGCGCGCGCTTGAAATCCCCTTCAAGCATGGCGTGTTGTACATCTTCGGGGATAAAAAAGGGCAGGTCTTCCGCCAAAAGCCGTATCGTGCCTTCCAGCGTGCTTTTCGTTTTTTCCAGGTCATCCTTGAGCCTTGCCGACTCCATCACAGCCTCTGTGAGCTTTTGCTGCAGGTCGGTTTTTTCGCCTGCTATTCTGAAGTATCGATCCTCGCTTTCAAAAACAGCCTCTTCGAGCTCCGGGATCCTGCTGAGCTCCCCCATCTTCCATCCCGCCACAAGCTGCTCCGCTTTTTTGTCGTCGCCAACAACAGCCGCGACACTCTCAAGGAGCATATCTCCTTGTGCCGATTCGAGCACATATCCCCTGTTTGCAGAAAAACCAGGGTTCAGCACATAATCAAAGCCCGCAAATCCTGTGAGCTTTGATGCTGTTTTTCGCCCACCGTCAGTCCCAGGGCAAGCCCAGGAAAAACCGCCGACCCTTGAGCCATGCAGGCTGGAAACAATCTTTCCTGTCTCTGTGTTCAAAATTTCTTGCGTATGAGTCACTGTACCGTCAGACGCTACGTCAAATTTCGTTGTCAAGTTTGACGGAATATTGCTGACCATAGCTTTTGTCCCGTCTGGCAGCGTAATCACGTCCACCTCGCCAAGATCCATCTTCCCGCTCAAGATCCTACGACCGTGCCCGTAGTAGCCAAAAGCTTCCCGCAATCGGATTTTTTCTTTTGTCGGATCAGAGTAGCATATCTCTTGCGCGTTTTCGATGACGTACTTTCTATGATTGCCACTGTATTTTCGCCCCTCGTTCAAAAGGGAAAACCTGCATTCAATGGTTTGAGTTGCCATATTTTTACCCCTCTTTTTCCGCTTCATCTCCAAACGCATCGCTTTCTGGCACGTGTTGAGATGTGCTATCCTGCGCCGTATCATTTGCTGCTTTTTCTGCTTCCTTTGCCTTCTTTTCTGGGAAGACCTTCTCAAAGACCTCGTCGTCCAGGCGCATCATCGTCCAAATCGTATGCGCGAATTCTCGCTTATCGATGATCGCAAATTCCTGGTCAAGCGTTGCAAAAGAGCTGATAATACCTTGCACTACCCCGATTTTGGCTTCAAGGGTATTTTGCTCTTCTCGTTCAATGGCGCTGGAAATGCTGTTGAATTTGATAGCCCACGGGCGTTCTTCCGGTGTAAAAATCTTGCCGTATTTGTACGCTACGTGAATCTCGCAGAGCCGCTCAATGCCGCTCGCAATGGCTTTTCTGAGCATATTTGCTTTTGTACCGGCTAGCACTGACATACGGAAAAAGCCACCGTCACCAAGCCCGCCGGAAAGAAGATCGCCAAAGCCAAGCAAAGACGGATCCACGCCAAGGGCACCGCCAAGGCGTTTAATATGAAAAAGAACGTCTTCAAGCCCGTTGATATCCGGCGTTCCCTGCACGGCATCAACTTGTACCCCGCCATGATCACCATAAATCGGGAAAAGATGGTTCACGACGGTCTGGACAGTGCCTGAGAGGTATGATTGTTGCTGCACCTCATCGCTGGCATTGGTTACACGTTCGGCAATCATATCAAGATATCGGGCTGCACGCTCTGGATCAAGCTTGCCGGTAGACACCCCCACAAGCCTCTCAAGCCGTGCAGCATTTCTTCTGCTCATTTTGAGAGACATAATGGCCTCAAGAAGATCCAGCCATGGCCCAAATGCCGTTGCAATAAGGCTTGTCCCGTATTCCTGCGACTCTACTAAACCCTCGACAGCATAATCGTCCACGGAAAGGTCAACGGGAATCCCTGTGACGGTGACCGGCTCCAGATTCTCGAAGTCTTCCCATTCGGGGATTTCAAAGCCGACGAAAAACCATGGGGGGAGCAGCTGTACTTGGCGTCCGTGGCTGTTTGCACCTTGGTATGTCGATGTATAGCCGGCAAGTCTCCCGCCTTTCTCGAATTTCTGTATAAAGCGAGGGTGTGTGTGGTACTCACACCGCACATTTGTAATTCCTTGCCCCGGCTCCCCATAGACTCTGGCAAAGCAAGAACCATATACGGCTGCCTTTCTCGCCCACTCATTCAAATCACGGTCGATGATAGGCATGAGAACAGCTCGGAGTTCCTCGACAATTTTATTGTCAGTGCCGTCGACGCTGTTGATATACACGGCGTCTGTGTCATCGCTTTTGGCAGAAAGCGCGTTTGAAATATGCATTTTTAACGCGCTGTCGATAGTCGGATCTTTCGCCATCTGGCGTAGAATGGCGTACCTTGCTGCTCTATCCTGCGGCAATACGTGCTTTAATGGCACAAAATCGCCACCACGAGCTCCACCAAAGGCGGATTGCTCGGCTTTCTGGTTTTCAACGGTTACACCAACACGTCCAGCTGCAAAATACGCTGCCCCTGTAGCGGGAAGCCCTACCATCAACGACTCTCTCTGATCCACCATCTCCCAGCCAGGGAAAATGCCAGTCAGAGCGTTCCCCTTGCTCGTATCGGCATACGCAAGGGGAGGTGCGTCAAAGAGGGTGTTTTTCTGCGTCTTTGATTGCCTTTTCTCTTTCATAGACGGCGCCCCTATGACAGGATCCAATCCTCATGTATCTCAACCCACTTCTTGAATGGCGGCTTCAGCTTAGCAAGATTCGGCTCTATTTCTTTATATGTCATCTCTAATGTGCGCAAGAAAGAAATCGGTTTTTGATAGTCAAACACACCTTTAACGAGTTGTTCGTAAAGAGAGCCGCTTCCTTTCGGTTTTGCTCCAAATATTTTGACAAAGAGACCTTTCAACTCAGATATTTCGGAAATTCCAAACATATCAATCAGCAAACTATGCAGATCCTTCTCATTCCCCGCGGATTCAGTGATTGAGCTCTTATTTTTTTTGTTTATTGCGCTTTCAATTAACTTATGCAGGTGTTGGACAGGATCGGGCGGAGGGACAAGACTTCCCATGTCCTCAGGGAACCTTCGAGCTGTTCCCGTATAGGTGCTTATGACAGACGTGACCTGGTTTATTGTGCATTTTTCAAGCAACAAGAACAAATCACGAGTTACGGCGTCTTTTCGTAAATCGTTGAGGACTGAGCGATATGAACGTTCTTCCCCGTTTGTCATCGAAGAAAGAAGATCTCCTTCTGCCCTGTTCAGGAAGCTTTCAATACTCACCTTCCCGTTTTCTTTTTGTTTTTTGTACTCTGTGCAGAGCTGAATGGCATTCTTGAGTTTCTGTGAAATATCCCACTTTTTGCCTGATGTTTTCAGGAATGCAAGATTGCTCAGTGATTTATCGATTTTCCCAATAATACCCTTAGGCGCTTGGGAAAGAATATCGTAGTCGTCTATGCACGTTCCCCTAAGAACGGCTTCTATCAGCATCTTCCCTTGTTGTGTGAGACTTTTCTTGTCCTTGCTCAGGTAGATCGCGACCTTGCTTTCTTCAATAACACCGTCGTCTTTGAGAGAATTGATAAAAGGAGCTGACTTGGGGCTATCTAAAAATGACCGGATTGTCGGAAAATCGCCTGATCCCAGAGCCTCGTTGATGATATCGAAGGTTCCCCGGGAAATAAATTTCGCACGAGAAATGCCGTCTGCCACCTCGTCCATACCTTGCGTAAACGACTGGTTGTAGTGGCGCGACATCTTAGCCATGTCATTGTCGTCAAACGACGTGTTTACCACGCGCACAAGAATAGGGCGTTTGAAGACTGCAATATCCCCTTTGTTCAAGCCAAACTTCTCGGCATTATCCTGCAGACAGGTTTTGTATGCTTCCGCCTTGTCCGGATGTTCCTGATAAACAAGAGTCAACGACATCGTGCGTGAGTTACCGCCGAGAACAACCCCACTGTCAGTCACCACCGGAGGGCCATTGACAGAGTCAGGATTGTCGGTAATCAAAAATTGCGGGTTCAGCATGGACGCATTGCGCACGACCTTAAGAGCCTCATTTTCATCCTGCTCATAATGGCGTTCTTGCACACCCTCAGGATAGAGCTCGTTAATCTTGAAATTCGTGCCACCAACGTGTGTATGAGAGGCAATCACATCTGACACCTCCCAAACTTCGTATCGGCCTGCATCGGAGCTCCCCGGGTAATATATACTTGTTTCTATGCCCTTGGCTTTCTTTTTGTCGTCTTCGATCTCAACGTGCAGGGGAGCGTTGTTGATATCGTCTTCAGGTATGAACATCGTAAAAACAGCCCGCAACCCATCAAAGGTTTTAGCTCTGTTTATCATGCCAAACGGGATTTTCAATAAGGATAACACGGCAAAATCCTTTAGTGCTTCAATGCCTGCAACGTTACTTAGTTATACCATACCTTACTTTGTACTCTTCCTTAAGATCGTCGCCATTCGCTATTATATAATTTGCAATAGCCTTATGCAGCGGTGAAAGATCGGGAAACCCCATTTCAATGGTTACCTGTTCGCAAATATCAATGAATTTCTCTCTTGCCTCATGATTGAATTCACCATTCATGAGGCGATCATAAAGTGTGGCCTCTTTTTTAACTGCCGATTTTTCTACGATTTCGATTTTCCCCACAACATCCCGTATGAATGCACGCTTTATTTCAAAGTTTGTCGATTCTTCAGCTTTTTCAATGCTTTCATCGATAGATTGAAGCATCTCTTGCCTTTCCTTAGGCGATATTTCCATGCCTCCCTGTCTCCTCTCTGTCTTTAAAACGTAGATCCCTAAATTTATCGTGACTGATAACCTCATAGCCCAAGGATGCAAATTTATCAATGAACGTTTGCCTTGGCGCTATTTTTTCAATGTATTCATCGAATACCATATAGGTGAACATATCGCCTTTTTTAAAAAGAACGACATTCCCTAGATAGGTAATGTCAGGCACGTGCTCTTTTACTGACCAATATGCATCTGTCGCACGGAGATGCGCAAGTTGCTTATCATTGGTAGCCATATTGATCTTATCCCTAACACGCCAGTTAATTTCGGATATTCTTTCTTGCTCCTTACGTTCAAATTCTCGTTGAATCTTGTTCAAGCGACTACTCGCTACATGCTCAGCCATATCACGGTATACAAGCTGCATTGCTGTTTGCTTCCCGTAGGGCTGTACATTGCCAGTTCCGTCATCAACATAGAAGATATGGACAATTTTTCTACCACTCCCGGCAGAAATCAGAGCGCTGTCCCAATCAGATACAGTCGCTGAAACAAGCCCTTCTTCCCTTGCGTCGTATCTCTCACCCTCCATACTGCGCCATTCGTACCTCACAATCTTTGGCGTTCTATTGTATTTTTTGGCCTGGTAGACATTAACAGCGTGCTGTAAGCGTGCTACCGAAGATTTTGCAAATCGCTCGCGTAAGCCCTCGTCTTCAAGAAGTTCGAGCAACTTCTTGCGCTGATCCGCCTCTTCACGTTTTGCAAAATCCCCGTTTTTGGGCACGCCTGCTTCGAACACGGTGATACCATCTACGATCTTTCGTATCAATACACGCTTTGTCTCAAAGTCTGTTGCATCTTCGGCCTTTGCGATACTCCCCTTGATGGACTGAAGTATCGCCTGCCTTTCCTTGAGCGAAAGAGCCATCTTACTCCATCCTGCGTAACCACTGTTTTGCCAATTCTATTATGTGATCCCCTACTTGATTGAACTTTCCGTTCATCTCTTCGGCGCGGCCGTCCTTTTCTGCCTGCTCGTGAGCCTCATTCATACGCTTTTCCGCCAAAACGATGTCATAGTCGTACTTGCCGGCCAGTATGTCGTTGAGGGTAACGACATACGGCAAGTCCTGCTTGACCCCTGAGCCGTTTTGATCTATATCTATATTCGTGGTGGAAGAGGTATTTTCGCCAGAGTTTTCAACCCCAGGAGTTTGACCTATGTCATTGCCTCTTATTCCGTTCACGCTGCCCGATGGGACTGTGGTTTCGTTGCCGACGGAGTTTTCATTCCCTGATGACGACAATCCGTCATCGTTTGTTGTCCGTCGGTTTCTTGAGTATAACGACGTGCCGTATGTGGATACGGCTGAGGGATACATTTTCAGAATGGAAGCCAACGCCTCTTCGGCCTTGTCAAGAACCATGAGCATTGAAGACGTAAGGCTTGTCCCGCCTGACAACGGTTTTCTTATGGTCTCAATCATGTTCGACAGCTCGGTGATTCCTATGCCTGAAGCGTTGGGGCTGGTCTCTGCATCAGCCGCAGCATAGAGTTTTTCGCTGATCATTTCGAGTTTCGCAAGAATGTCTCGCACACGCCTTCTTTCACCCCTGCCAAAACGTGTTTTTTTGTCTTCCACAAGAGGCTGGATTGTCCGTGTCGCCTCATACAAAGCATGCCCAGGCCCATGGTTTTTCATCTGATTCATGGCGTCGGTCAAAAGCTGCAGCTCAACAACGACGTGCTTCTTTTGACCATCTTCATCGACTGTCTCGTGCGAAAAATTCATGAGCACGTCTTTGTACCCACCGCCTGCGGGCACAAAATAGCGGTCTTTTACCTTTTCAAGTTTCCACCCCTGACTTTGCAGAGTAGCAATCACAGATGGCACAGCCGCCTTGATTGCTGCCTTCCCCCCACGATAAATAATCGATGCGCCGACGACATCAATCAAGGCTGAGAAATTGCCGTCATTTTCATACATCGTCTTTTCAAGCGCACGCTCCCGCCCCTTGACTCCAATTCCCGGCCTTGCCGACAAAGTGCCATTGGATTTTTCCGCTGCACTCCGTACGGCATCCAAAAACCGATCCTTCACTCCCAGATTCAACTTGTAGATCTCTTCGAGAGTCGCACCTTCAGGCTGCTCTACCTTGTGCTTTTCTGGAACAAGGGAAGCAGGAACCACAGCGTCCTCGCCAGGATAAGACAGGCCTTCTTGCCTCCATTGAGCAAGGAGCTCTTCGGCAGAAATATACGGCGTGCGCCACGATTGCTCGGCGACCTCGATAGCCCTTTTGATTTCTGCAGAGCTAAAATTGAAGCCTTGCGCGTTCAGACCACTGGCAACATTGTCGAATTTCAGAGCGTTTTCAAGCTGACGCAAAAAAGAGTCGACTATGTTTTTCGCTTCTATCCCCTCTTGCGCAACCCGTGCATGTATCTCTTCGCCGTCTAAGTTCAAGGTAAAACGTGATTGCCTATAGCCAGTTATCGTCGCGATCCTATGAATGCCGATGCCGTTAGTCCATTCTTTACGTAGGAACAAATCATTCTCGCTGGGTCTCCCATGAACATACGTCCATCCTTGGGGCTCCAGGATATCGACTATTTCCTGCTTCCTTATGAAGTACGTGTCGTATCTCTTGACATCACCTTCCGCCCACCCTTTGGAAACACGGCTTATATCAACGGAACCACTCGTATTTTGCGCTCCCACAGACGGATCATTGCTCACATCCTCGACATAGCCGCGATTCTTTTCATAATCCATGGCGGCAGATTTTGCCTCAGCGATGCTTTCAAAAGCATACTTTTCTATTTGGACTAAGTCGGGATAATCTGCAAACCTGCGCAGTTCTTTCTTGAACTGGTTAATGTTAACCCATCCGTGGTCTCTTTTGAAAACAAGCTTATTCCCTATCTCATCTGTCATTTCGACATGGTAGCCGCCAAGATTGACAGTTTCGTTTTGGCCAGTGACTTGATACTCATATACATGATTACGCTCCTTATACCGCCTTGCAGTAGGATTGCGCATAAAGAAACGGGCTGAGCCAGAGGCTTCTTTGCTGCCCCCCACCGTCGCAGTATCCAGCGCGTTGCCATCATTGTCCTTGTAATCAGGGGACATTTCCTTAGGGAAAAGGCGCTTGAAAATTGAGAGAATCTGCTGAAACGAGGTTGCAGAACGTATCTCCTGTTTAAGCCCTGCAGGCAACGACGTTTTTTTTACAATGGCATCACTCATGTGTTTCGTCCTCATCGTCGTCAAGGTCTTCGTCATCCCAATTTTCAACGTAGGTTTCTGGGTCGTATTCAGGTTCCGGCCCATCATAAACCATACCAAACTTCCAGTTGGGTGACACTTCTAAAAGCTGCCGAGGCGTAAACCGCATATTGTTGATTTTTATCCCTTGACAATCATACTGGCACTCTAACCATTCTAAGAAAAATTCATAAAGGATATCCCTACAACAACACGCGACTCTAGGTTGTCCCTTAAAAAAACTCCCCCATGAAGGTGCTTTGAGAACGACAATGGCGACGCCAGCGGTTCCAGGCTGTGGATCCGTTTCGAGCCATTGCTCAAAAGACAAATTGAGGCCACGACATCTTTTTTCTAACCCGACTCTAAACCGAAATTCTTTCATGCAGGTTACACCTCTGGAAATGTTTCTGAGCCATTAATAATTGCCATCGGCCATGCATACGAGCATGGATCCTCTAAAATCAAAGCGACCTTATGCGTCGGCAGAACTTCTTGTGCCAAGCCTTGTTTTTTGTTTACCGCCAGTAAATACGCAAGCTGAATCGTCGATTTTTTGCTTTTGCTTTTAAGATTGTAGGAACTGCCATTATGCATATCTTCTACATAGCATCTTGCAAGATGAGTGACAACCATAAACCCTCCATAGCCTTCATCGCTTTGCACCCTTGAAGCGAAAGAGATGGATTTAAGGAATTTGTCAAGCATTTTGAAGAACTTATCGTTATTATTTTTTTTCTCTTTTGCTGTATTTATCTCTCTAGACAAACTTTCCTGTGCTTCTTCTGTGCCTAACTTAGCTAGCAGCGATTTTTTAGCACAACATCCAATGATTAGCTCGAAATGTTCTTTATCTTTATCAATAAAATGCGCAAGTGCTGTTGGGCTTATAAAATTTTGTATACCCATTGATAAAACTTCTGTTGAATCGTGCGAGTAAATTTTACCAACGTATGGATCTGTAAAATGGTCAGGATATGCAATTTCATTGTTTCTATACTTAAGCTTAGATAGTGTATTTAATCTTTTAGGATCACCAGTCGCTCTTGTTACAATAAAAGCCCTATTCGCGTGGTATACATTTTTGTCAAATCCTTCTACAAGATGCCCAAGCTCATGAAACAACACCTCTTTATCAAATTTATTACTAATCGCAATCGAAGTTCTCCCTTGCGCAAAAGACCTATCACTTTCTGTAGTAAAAAATTGCACTGGGCCTATTTTACCTCCAACAAGTTGGTAAAACTCTGCGGCGTCTTTTTTAAATTCTTCTTCATCATACCCGATTTTTTTTAGTTTAGCCTTCGCGCCTTTACAAAAATATACATTTTCTTCCACCCAGGCATTTGCCAGTTCTTCAGTCACAGGTGACTGTTTCTTTATCATGCCAAGAATATCATCGTACACGGACTGTTTTACACTTTCTAGATCACTTGTTATATCTTCGTATTTTGAGTAAATGGTGTTTTGTTTTTCTAAAAGGTCAGTTAATTCATCGACCAAATGATTCCACTGTTCATCTTTAGAATAGTCTTGACTTTTATCCTTTGTAATCTTAAGAATTTTATCTTGTAGGTCTGATACTCTATCACTTATACTAAGACGGGCATTTATTTCTTCAATAGTGCCCAGTCTATTTGAAATAGCCTGCCATTTTTCAGAGAGAACCTCGCGCCCCAAAGCTCTCGTATCTTCCATAAGCGGCTGCGTAAAGCAATATTGCTCATCGGTATTGAGCATATCTATTACTTCTGCGTGATCAGCACAAAACCTTTCTTTTGCCTCGTCGTTCATGGCTTGAACAAGTGACCAGAGCTCACGCGCTTCGATAGGACGCAGCCTCTCCTCCTTGAGTTTATCAATAAGTGTCAAGGCTTCGTCTTTGATAGCGGTGTGTCGAGCAAGCTCCTTCTTGAGATTTCCGCGAGAGCACACCAAGCCGATTATCTCGACAATATCGTCGAAAGTTTTGGCCTCTTCAACCGCACCCCGTATTCGCTTTTTTCCCCCCGACGAAACGCCCATAGTTACCTCCTTAGAGTATCCAAGATGAATTGGTCACCGTGCAAGTTGCGTATCTCATTGAGGAGAAATTTGAGCCGGATGGTGTCGTGTATGGACTCAGAAACAATCGTAGACACCGCTTCAAAAACGCCTACCTCCTCCGGGTGGGCTTCAAGGTAGGCTTCAAGGTAGACTATGATCGGCTCAGCGATCATTTGCAGGTTGTTGTCAATTTCCTTCAGCACGTCGCGCAGGATATCGCAAAACGCCAAAGGCTTGTAATTGATGAACTCACCCGCCACAAGGCGGTCGTAGAGGGTACGAGACACCGGAGCTTTTTCGCCTTTCAGCTTGTTCAACATCTCTTTCACAGAGCGTTGCAACTGCAACCTCTCCCGGACATCTTGAACCCCAGCTTTAAGCGTGGTCAAACCTTCCTTCACCGATCGCTGTAGCGACAACTTTTCACGAACCGATAGCATTATTGTGCCTCCTTAGTGAGAAGGTCGGTGATATGGTTTGACGCCTGATCAATCAGATCGGCATATTCGCCTTCCTTGCCGGCAGCCGCCGCTTCATTTAAGGCAGCCTCAAGGGCATCCATTGCCAGCGACGAATTTTGGTCGTACTTCCCAGCCAAGATATCGTTAAGCGTATTGACGAAGCTGGGAGTCTCGCTTGATCCGGAGTCTCCATCCGAATTTGGATTTTGGGTATCTGGGGTATTGACTCCTGTCCCGGTTTCGGGCAGAGTATTGCCGTCACGAGCGGAAAGTCGGCTGCCGCCGGGGACGGGATTATTCCCGTTTACGCCGATCGTGGGAACTCCTTCTTCGGAAGGGGCGCCGTCCACGGACACTATCCGTACATCAGGTAAACTGGTGTACGGATTTTTTTTGCTCGTTTCAAACATTGTTTTATGGAATACAATTTTATTCTCGGTGGAGCTATCTTTTTCAAGAGAAATAGCCACAACACGATTAGAATCATATTGCTTTATGAACACCAAAGCATCTCTTGTTTTGCTAGATCTCACACCTGTTCTTGTATCTCTTTTAACGCTGTCAGGATGAGCAATCACATCTTGGATTCTCTTATATTCTTCAACATCAAGCTCAGCATGATGATTCACGGCATGATCGACAAAGTAAGCTTCACTGCAATAGATCCTCGGATCGTCTGTTTTTCCGGCGAAATTATTTAAATATCCAAGTGGCAGTGTTGCTATAGGCTTCGGTGTTGTGCTGAATTTTTTGAAAATTTCTTCTCGAGAAGGCTTGTCTTTTTTAAGGCTATCAAAGTCTATACCATCAACCCAACCGCTTATTGTATTTTTTTGAGCTAATACCTCCTCTGAGGAAACGACACCATTTGTTGCATTGCTTATATTTTCTGCTTCTTTGTTGGGATCCCCATTATTTGTTGCTGTTGTCGAACCGCTACTCTGGCCAGTCTCTGTTGCAGTGTTCAGCTCATTGCCGTCCTTATCCGTCTCTACTGCATCTATACTAGCCTTCTCAAATGCAATCGCGGCGTTTTTGGCTTCTTCAGCCGTATTGAACAGGCTTCCTGAAAAGAGCCATTTTTCGTTAAACGTCCTCCAGTCTTTTCCTACCAGAATCTGGACGTAATTACCGTCCTGTCGCTCTACGTGAAACCGCTCCTGTGGCGTATTATTTATGACGTTGGTTGCTCTATATTCATAGGTAAATCCGCCACGACCTTTCATGTAGAAACGGAGCGTCGAGCCCTCCGCACCAAAAGCCCCATCTGGGTTTTCTGTATTTGTGCCAGCGGAAGAACCATTGCCCTGATCAGTATTTGTCGCAGGCGGCACAACGCGGTCGGCTTCCGCCTTCCTTAACGCATCAAGCTTTGCCTCCAGCTCCGCGTTGATAGCCTTCTGCTTTTCAAGCAATGCCAGTGTATTGGAAAGCTTGGCATCAATTGTCTCTAAGTCCTGTTGAGCCACAACGATATTATCCATCAGGTCTGTCTGCTTCGTCTCGGCTTCTTTCAGATTTTCGCGCACATCTTCAAGCTGTTTACGCTTTTCCTGCGCGTCTTTCTGCATACGAGCAAAGCGACCGGCGTTTTTCACTACCAGCTGGGAAAGACGCACCCCTATTGTTTCAAGGCTTACCTCGGATCCGTCTTCGGGCGCAACAACCTGCGTGATATCGCGCTTGTTCAAAATCCAACGGAAGGCAATAATGGTGTCATTTGGCGCAATCTTTCGTTTGTCGCCTTCCGGGGCATGAAAGACCACTGACACGACTTGGCCGTCAGAAAAGGGGAGCTGTACCGTAACATAAGCAAAAGAGCCGCTCTTTTTGGGCTTCCCAACAATGGCCGGCAATGCTGTGATGTTTTCGGAATTGCCCTTGAGATGTTTGTTCAAAGTCCGCACAACAGCGTTCATACGGTGTTCGGTCTGGCTGAACCGATCAACCGTGATAGCCTCAAGGATATAGGCGTATGGTACTACCTCCTCGCCGGGGTTGTAGTACTCATCCACTTCATCGAAAGAAGCCGCCTCGGTCAGCATGTCATAGTCGTGCGTAGTAGCACAAATCGTTGACAGAGCCGAGTAAACACCACCGGGAAAGTCTTTCGGGAAATAGTCATCGCACACGACAACGCGCAAACCACACACAGGGCTCACAGCGTGTACGCGCATGATCTTTTCTTCTTCTGCACCAAAAAATATGCTTTCCATATGCTATGCCGCCTGTTTTTCTTCGAGCGTCTTAATTTCTGCTGTGAGCTCGTCCGTCCGTTTCCGTTCAGTCACAAGTGCCTGATCTGCCTTCCCCAGTTCTTCTTGCTTATCAGCGATTGCTGCAGCAATTTCGTCAAGCTGCTTTTGCAATTCCGTATTGCTCTGAGCGACTTGATTAAACTTTTCCGTGTAGCCCGCAATTTTTTCAGCCCGTGAAGTGACAACCTTCGGTTTTTTGACTTGCTGCCTACGTGCTTTCTCTCGTTGGATTTTTGCGCGCTCATAGGCCTTGGCATTTTCCTGCACATAGTTGACCATCTCAACTATGGCCTTGTCGATATCGTCAACATGCCGTACTGGCACGACCTTGTTGTTCAGCTTTGTTTGAAAAACGGTGCCGTCACCCTTCACTCGTACTAGGAGTTTCTGCCCGTCTTCAAAGACAAACGTGAAGTCCTTGATCAGAAAGCCGCTCTCACGTTTACCCTTGTTTGTCGCCTCGATTGAGACAACAGGGCACTGCCATTTTTCAAACTTCTTGGCGATAGGCTTTAGGCCACTCTCGGTCATCTTTTCAAAATCGATCTTAACCTGTCTTGAAGTAGGGGGCATAGTTTTTTCCCGTTCATTTTTTGTGGTGGAATGCTCAACGCAAAAAGGAGATCTACCCCAACATACACAAGGGACAACCTGTGTTCAACGGTTTTCTGCCTAGATATGGTATATATAGAAAATCCCCAAAAAAAAGTTCCCACCGGCACACGATGGGAACTTTTTCGTCAGGAACATTTACGCGTTGATGATTTCATCAAGCCGTTCTTGCGTAATCTCTCCGGAGTCCACACGTGCCTTAAGCTCTGCCAAAACCGCCTCTTTGCGCTTTTCCGGAACTTCGTTCCACGTCTTTGTCCCTGCAATCAGCCGATTTGCCCAAATCCTATCCATGATTACACTCCTTCCACTGTATCAATTTCGCACATGGCGTCTTCGAGGGCGGCAATGCTGGCCGCGTATTTGCTCGCAGGCACATAGTTGTCAAAAACGAAATTGCCACCATCAACCGAGCTCACAAAAGCCACAGGCGCATCCCCAATGGGTGTTTTATCTGGCAGAGAATACAATACGCCGTTGACAGCCAGAGCCTCAGCGTGTTCGGCATCCGTCTCGATATACGCCCCAGACTGGGGCTTCACTCTCACGTACCTTGGCTTATCGCACAATGCCACAACCTCGCCATTACTCACAATCTGATACATCTTCTTTGCCTCCTGCAGGGAATTCAATATTGACCGAACGCGCAATTTCCCTAAGAACGCTCGGTGTTTCATCAAAAAATTTGTCGTTGAATAATATAAAGTCAGTATCTGGTTTGATATAATCGCCCCAGCGGTTTGTGATCACAGCAAGTTCGTCGTCGGAAAAACGTTGCTGTGACCCCATCTTTTCGGAGTCGCTCCCACTGAATCGCAACCTTGGCGCATAGGCAATGGCAAAGGTCAAAGCACCACGCTCCATCCCAAGTCCATCATCATTCCGTGAAAAATGCTTTTTCCCTATAAGGCTCCGATATACACAAATAGGTGTAACACCGTAGACAAGCACGCCATCTTGGCGAACAAGCCTTGCACCCTTTGGCACACACACTTCTTCATTGTACATCGTATGCCCTTCGTAGGGCATATGGCAAACATACTCAGTCATCAAAATATCTCCTTAGCATATCCTTACGCATTGCATCGCGTTTTTTGTACTCATCGTACACGTCACACGGAAAGTGGAATCGTGAGTAAAACACCCTTTTGATAGTGAGTATCCTGCCATGATCATTCGTTTTCTGGTAGTAGTTCAGCACGCTTTGTACCCCAGCCCAAAGGTCGGCATACGACATTGTGCCTTTTGCGATTTTCCGTGCGAAGATTTTCAGCTTATGGCGAAACCGCTTGATTGTCTCTCGACTTCCGTTGACTATGACCTTCCCACTTTCAGAGATCGTGTATTTGGCCTTACAAAAACGGAACGGTTTACCAAATGGCACAATTTTTGTCTTGTGCTCGCTTAAGGCAATGCAGTTTTCGGCCGCTTTCTGCTTGAACGCTTGAAAAACCTCCTTCGGATCCATGTATGGCGGAACAAGCATATAGTAGTCATCCATATAGTGCCCAGCTCCACGCAAGCCCAGCTGGCATTTCATGAAATTATCAAGCTTGGAAGGATAGTGGATCATCTCTATTTGCGAGGGTTCAACTCCAATTGGCACCCCGACATCACCCCCGCATAAGCTCGTAATAGAATCCGCAAGCCTGCATACGTCAGACTGCCGGATAAGCTTTGCGTGCTCTTTTTTGATGTAGGCATGGTTTGCATTAGGGAAGAATCCTTTGCAATCAGTGACAATGACATATCCAGCGCGGCCGTACTTCCTATAATGCGCTCGAAGATCTTTGAGCAATTCTTTTTGCGAGAAAGCAAGGCCTTTGCCTTCAAGGCTTGCGCCGTTATTCCAAACCATCATGGGAGTGTAGAGTGGAAGCAGCACTTCCTTGGAGAACGTTTTTTGGATTTGACGGTCATTGATATGCGGAGCATCAATCTCACGGCGTTTGCCACGCTCTGCCAAAATAAAATGCGAAAACTTGTGCCATTTGAATTTGCCACTCAAAATGTCACGTCTACGGCGTGCAGTACCAGAAAACAAATGCGCCTCGAAATTCTGAACCGACTGCTTCCACCTCACTCCTTTGCAACAATCCTTCCCGTACATAAACATCCGATCAAAGGTAAAGATCTCTACTAGTTCTCCTACGTCCTCTGATCGTTCAGCCCTGTTTTGAAACCGGGTATCTACTCGTCTTGCATAACGTCCTTTTCTTCGACTTAAAGTTGGGCCACCCGTACAGGTCGAATCCTTTGTGCCATTGAGATAGACGTTAGTTCCCTTTGACGGATCCGTTGTACCTGGTACCTGCGTAGCGACGACACATGAAACCGGAACTGGTACGTTCGCCCGGCCATGCACACAGCCTTGGCGTGGCGTTCGTGCAGCCGCATCAGGTGGCAGTTTTTGCCATTGCTGGCAGGGAAGTATCTCTCCTTTCAACGAGGTCATTTTTTCACTCATAGGCTACTTCCATAGGACCTTCATTCCGTTGAAATCCGGGGCGACCCCGCGCGCATTATACGCGTTGTTGTTGTTGGAGCTCCCGTCCGTATTCACATTGCGGAAGTTAGTCGCGTTGTTGTAATTAGGCGAACGCTCCCACCAATTGACGGCAGCGGTTTACAGAGATACACCCATATTTTTACTCAAAACATAATTGTGTGGTTGTTTTAGTACTCGGCGATCCGTAAGGTGCTTTTTGTGCAACAGGGTTGCATTTATCACGACCTTGCGATTGATCGCGACGTGGAGCTTCTTGTGTTCTTCCAGACCTTTGTTTTGTCTGTTTTGGGGTTTCTGAAGCTGGATCAAGGAGGCCTCTTTGCTTATCACTTTTTAAGAGACTCGTGATGTATCCATTCTCTCGATCAATCATCTCCCCGAGTGTTTGGGACATTGTTTGGATTCGCCCCATTGCCTGAGGAGGCTCCTTTAATTTTTCCCCTTCAGTAACAAACGCTCCTTGAGGATTTTGCCGTAATACAAGGTATATATCGGCCATTTTAACATCAAGAGCCATCAACGACGCACGAGCTTGTAATAAATACGACTCACGCAACTCTAAACGCACTGTATCTGAAGGGTACACACTATTTCCTTTTTCGCAGAAATCAGCAATGTCAGATGCAAGTTTAATCGTCGAATCCATAAAAACTCTTGCGTATCTCTTTGATAGCCGGAGCATAAAGCTGTATGTGTATGTAAATATGCTATGTGCTAAATTAACATACTCAGCTTTACTTGTTTTTCTTCTACTTTTTAATACTGACATAATAGTAAATATAAAAATTTTTCGAGGCCGGCTGTCGCCGGCCTATTATTTTAGATAGACGATTAGGAAACTTTGAAAGCCGGGGCGACCCCGCGCGCACCATACGCGCTGGTGTAGTAGGAGCTCCCGTCCGTAGACACATAGCGGAAGTAAGTCGCGATGTCGCAAAAAGGCGAACGCTCCCACCAATAGACGGCAGCGGTAGGATTCGAATGGTTATACCGGACTTTGGAATTTCCATTAGCGTAATATTTCATTTGGGACTGATAATTCTGTTCGTACTGGTTGGCACCAGATCTCGCCCCAAATATCTCGTATTCTGCAAGCAAGGGCAGGTAGTCAACAGAAGATGTGACGTTCTCGCTCGCATTAGACGCATTTCCCGTGTTGTCAGTATACACCGTCCATGCGGCCAGATTCGCGCGCAAATCAGAGGGCAGGGCGGCCATCAAAGTATTAGCAACCGGGCTTGTTTTGGCGGCTGATGTGGCATCATAGCCTACACGGGATGTGGTCGCTGCCGCACCATAGCCTGATGGGGCTTTATCTGTTGAGCCAAGGATGTCGTACCGCATGTCGCATCCTTTCCAACCTCCATAATTGTTGTTGCCCCAGTGGTTCATATTAAACACTTTGGAGCCGTCTGATGGGGATGTGCCATACTCACTACAACACAGCGCGACATCAACGCCGTCGCTGTTCTTGAAGCCCTGGAAGTAAATGCCGTTTGAGTCTTTGTAATTGAAGTCGATGATGGTGACTTTGTATGTACCGGAAAGAGAAAGAGTCCCGACAGTACCGGAAAGGGCTACATCCTTCGTGTCGCCCACATCCCAGTACGTATCGCCGGTACCAGCTGCGCCGATAGACTTGATTGTTTCCCAGGCGTTGTCGTTGAGCGTGGTTGATATATTCTTAAACTTCACAGCCACGCGGGAGCTCTTTTCCGATTTCCCAAACTTCGTACCCGTACGATAGGCACAGAGATAGTAGGTCGTATCATTGGTCAAGCTTGAGAGATCGCTTTGACTGAACGTAACGCTATTGCCTGTGCCATTGACGGTTTTTGTCTTAGAGACAGTTGTACCGGCGGAATTGCTGCAAATATCAACCTGGATGCTCGCTTGTGTATCCGTACCGCCTGTGACACTCATGCTGTTCAGAGTTACGGTCATGCCATTCGATTTCAAAATCTCCGCGTTAGCGCTTGGGCTTGAAATGGTCGGAGCGTTCACATAGGCGGCGTTGACGGTAAGTGTTTTGATCGCACTCCACGGGCTCCACCCAAGCGATGCGTCCTTTTCGCGCACTGCGGCATAGTAGGTTCCGGCTGTTAAGGTATTGGCTGGCACTGTCACAGAGGTGTTTGTATGCCCAGTACTTTCCCAAACAGGGGATCCGCTTGTACTATTTGAACTAAACAGAGCAAACTCAATATCGCTTAAATTCGCAGTCCCCCCAGTCACCGACAACGCCGATGCGGTCAAGGTCACCGCTGCATTGGGATAAATACTGGTTTGCCCGAGTGTAATTGTGGGAGTGTTCACGTAGGCAGCCTTGACTGTTAAGCTCTTCAGGTCGCTCCAATCTGACCAGCCAAGACGCGATCCTTTATAGCGCATACCGATATAA
Organism: Desulfovibrionaceae bacterium; assembly: GCA_017454105.1. Classification (GTDB taxonomy): domain Bacteria; phylum Desulfobacterota; class Desulfovibrionia; order Desulfovibrionales; family Desulfovibrionaceae; genus Desulfovibrio. The sequence continues at coordinate 26,943 of JAFTDR010000289.1, forward strand.
TACGTGCCCGCTGCCAAGGTGTCTGCGGGGATGCTTTTTGTCGTATCAGTATGGTTTGTGCTGCTCCACGCTTTTGTAGCTGTCGTTGAATTGCTCATAAACGCTGCAAATTCCACATTGTTCAGCGTGTCTGTCGTGCCCGAGCAGGCAAAAGTACTTCCCGTAAGGCTCACTGCGGCATTGGGATAAATACTTGTATTTCCAAGAGTAACGCTTGGCCGAGTCACATGAGCATAAACCAAATCAATGGTTTGCGTTGCCGATTGGGATGTATTCTCGTAGTTGTCCTTGGCAGTAACAACGAGAGAAATTTGATCCCCGTCACTGTAGCCGGAACCGATAGGGATAGAGGCTGTCGCTGCATTGTTCGTCGCGGTTACGGTGACCAATTCCCCGCCGTCGAGGGAGTAGGTGAACGATGCAATGACTGCGCCGGAAAGGAGAGCCGAGGCAGAAAAGCCCACATTTAACGTATCACCGATGATCGCAGACGTGTCCCCGGTGATAGTGGGGGTTGCCACAACATTGCTACTCGCTGATCCGCCCCCGGTGATTGTGATTGCGCCATTTGCACCGGAGGTGACTGTCACACCGTCGGATCCGGTAATCAGGACATTCGAGATGACACCGTCGTCATCGACTGACTTGAGGTAAACCTTTCCATTGCCTGCAACATCGTTTGTGGTTGAATTTCCCGCCCCCACGCGCAACGAGGCAGGACCGCATACATAACTCAGACTTCCGTTTTTCTTAATGTACAATTTCTTCATGCCTACCGCTCCTTGTGATTAGGATACACCATTTTTTCAATCATCTACTGTCTGCTCCCGGTTGAACCGGTAGACATACGACCTACAATTAAAAGCCCGCATTCGGACAAATCATCAGGGGCAACAGCAGGCAAGACATCGGCGCAGGCAATTGTTTTTGCGCCACCATCGATGTCTTCGCTTGTGATCGCAGCCCATATGCCGTTCCCTTTGAGAAATTTGCCTTTGTCCTGCACAGTAGGTGCCGGAACCATTCCAGCTTTTCCCGCGGTTTCGTTCGTGGCTGGGGTGAAATCCGCGCTCCCGTCATCAATTTTTTCTTCAATGGCCTCATCAATGGCCGTTGTAATTTTTTCTTTAAGGGCAGCAACTTCCTCTGTCACGGTTGTAACAGCTGAGGTCACCGTGTCCTGTGCATTTTCAAGCGACTTCGTGCAAGCGGCTGCTTTGTCCGCATACTCCTTGAAACGCTCGAGCAGTTCTTTTTGGTCTGACATAATCCTTCTCCTATTTAGCCGACAATAAGCAAACCGTCATCGGCGAGATCTGCGGGCGCCGATTGCGGAAGTGTTGATGCACACTTCACGTTCGCCAGGCCATCCACAATTTCGTAGTTAGTGCCATCATAAACAAAAAAATACACCACTCCAGCTTGCAGGCGATTTGCCGCAATCGCTGATCCACCGACACAAATTGCCTTGCTACCAGTGTTGTTCACGTTGAGCATGGGATTGCTGGCTGTATTGGTGTTTGCAAACCGCACAGAGACACAAGCGCCAGAAGTAAGCGAAAAATTATCGACCGTTACCGTCTTGGTCTGTGTTGCAGCTGCAGTAGTACTCGTGGAAAAATTTCTATGTATATGCCCGACCTTGCTTAACGTGCCCCATAGATCTTCAAGTGACTGATCTCCGATCATAACGCCGCGATCAACCGTCATGGGGTAAAAAACCATCGTAGTTCCGGCAGGTATGGTCTTCCCATTCACTTTCATGTCTTTTTCAAGATACACTGTCTGCATACTGCCGAAAAATTTTACCTGCTGTGCCTCTGACATAATCAATCCCTCAATAAACGCCGGGGCCTATAACCCCGGCATCATTGTATTCAAACGCGCATACGACGATTAGGCCTCAGGATCGTATTCTTCAACCAAGAGCTGCATCTTAGCGGTGTAATCGGTAGCGGCGGCTGCGCTGGCACCAACAGCAACGCCGGTGAAGCTCCCAAGTTCGACGTTGTTGAACACCAAGTTGCCCGTAAGAGCGTTCGTAGAAATGGCATCAAGAACACTGGCATTGGCATGCGCATGCTTCTTGGTCACAGCATCGTCGATGTCAGCAACAGTGCTAGAGGGCTTATCCTGGATGTCCGCCCACCGCACGATCAAATCCAAGGATTCGACTTCTGTAAGCTTAGCCCATGTGACAGTCTGACCACTCACGCTGGAGAGGTACAGAGCAGCGCCGGCGGTAACCGTGGGATCGGCAGACGCATCGATAACCCAGCAGAGCTGAGAATCAATGACGTTGTTCAAGGCATCACGGGCAGCAATGTCAGCAGCTTTAAGAACAGGAGCCTTGTTCGCAATAGCGGCTTCAAGGTTGGCAATAGAGGTATTGGTTTCGGAGATGAACTCGGAAACATACTTCTTGGTTGCCACGTCAAAAATGTCGGTGGAACGGAAAACATGGCGTTCGCCATTGACCATAACTTGCGCGAGTTTAAATGCGGCCATGATAAAAAACCTCATTCTGTTAGAGTGTGTATAAGAACGCGACACAGTATCGCGTTATCACTATTCACCTTTTCCCACCTTGTGGTTACGGTGTATTGTGTCAAAATTGTTTGCCTATCCATCAAGCCTTTCACTTTCCAAAACTAAGGCGGCGTTTTCGGGGGGAGTTTCGCCTTTTTGGATTATGCTAACCGGCGTAATAAGCGCATCGCCAAGCGGATATCCTTCTGGGCTCGGGATTGCTCCGCCTTCATCTCCATGCTTCAGCTCAAGATTAAAAACACGGTCGCTTAGTTTGGTAAAAAGACCTGATTGATCAACAAAGAGCGCGTATACATCGCCAAGTAAATCAGCTTGATCGCGCATCTTCATCTCAAAATTAAAAACTTTATCGCTCAATCGAGCAAAAAGGCCTGACTGGTCGACAAAGAGAGCGTAGAGCTCGCCAAGTTGATCCGCTTGGCTGCGAACATCGCTAAAGGTACAAACGCTCGTGTCAATCTCATTCTCGGAAATCTCTTGTGTGAGATCATCGCATACTATTTTTGCAAGTACTATGTGGTGTGACTCAACAGTCTCGCGTGCAACAATACGCTGATAGCCTATTTGTGATTCCACATAATAGGCCTCAATAACGATGTACCAAGTGCCACTTGCGGGGATTTCAACATACACGGGATCATCAAGGATAACGGTGAGATTAAACCCGTTGCGCTCAACAACCGCAACACTGAACGGGTAATTAGCCTCATGCCCGATAAGAACACGACCTACCCCGCCCGGTTTTACAACAAAGCCATGGTAGACGCCGGCACTAAGCACACCCGCGAGCTTTCTGTTTAAGGCTGCTGAAACATAGCGTTCACCAAAACGCACGCTCTGCCTCAGTCCGGGCGTCGACAATGTATCGAGACTTGACTGGTTCATGCTTTCTCCTCAGCTTTTTCATCGTCCACGTACCGGATATTATTCCCCGCTACTGTCTTCTGCCGTTCCACTACTTGCATCTTCATCTTCTTCCTCGAGAGGGAAGGTAAGGGCTGGATAACTCCGGTCTACCTCGGTCGGTGTCACCCAGTCAGGGAACGTTGTGCAAACAGCGACAAGGTCACTGTCCTGATCAAAAATTCCAATCATATTAAACTTTCTCGGCTTGTCGACTGCCCCAATGGGGATCTCACATTTACATTGAGTAACCCCATTTGAGTACTCAGCTTCAACAAGCCCTCTGTAAAATTCGTTTGGAATTTCTGCCATATTGGCAGGTATAGTAAGCAGTACTGGGTTGTCAGGGTCAGATGTATCAACCAGCCCATATCCCGCACGGAATTCAGTGAATACCGGACAAGCCCCAATACCTGCAGCGGCCTTGCCCGTCTTTTCGTAATACTTGTTTAACAGCTTTGAACGCTGAAAGATTGTATCTGTACTTGCCATCAGACAAAGCCTCCATATGGATAATCAAGCGGTGCAAAGTCGCCTGTCATTGCGTCAAATTGGGGAATACGATCAAGCGCGATCTCATCTTCACCAAAGAAAAGAGAGCGTTCTGTTTTCTCGCGATCCGTGCATTTCAATTGTGGCATTCCCCCGTCCACCATAACAATTTCGGTGTTGGCTGTTTTCTCTGCACGCAGTATCGCAATCTTTGTTTGTGCTTCTATGGGAACTGTATTGTCTCTCTCCCCATACGGCAGGGAGAACGGGTCAAGGACGCTCTGTGCTGTCTGCTCACGCCGCATGATGTCCACGGGGAGCATGTCACCAAAGCCATCATGGCAAAAATCATCCAGCCCCCAACGCCTGACCGCGTTGAAATAAACACGGAAGTCACGGCTCTGAACACGCAATGACTCAATCTCAAGCCTGGCCTTGACAATACCCCATTGACGCTCGATCTCGGTCCTTTCAATCTCACCTACCGCTGACTCAATACGCAGCGAAATAGTATTGTCTCTCTCCCCATACGGCAGGGAGAACGGATCAAGGACGCTCTGTGCTGTCTGCTCACGCCGCATGATGTCCACGGGGAGCATGTCGCCAAAGCCATCATGGCAAAAATCATCCAGCACCCAACGTCTGACCGCATTGAAATAAACACGGAAGTCACGGCTCTGAACACGCAACGACTCAATCTCAAGCTTGGCCTTGACAATGCCCCATTGACGCTCGATCTCGGTCCTTTCAATCTCACCATCTACCGATGCAGCACGGAATGGGATAGTTCTCAGTGCTTCACAAAAAAGAAGCGAAAACGGAAGGAGAGACAGGGATTCATGTCTTCCCGGCAACGTGACATCGACCGGAAGAATATCGCCGAACCCATCACGCAAATAGAGATCAAGCCGCCAGGGGTGTGTGCTGTAATCGAAGAACGGGAAAGACAGCTGCCTTTCTGTGTCGCTCTTCACATCAAACACATCTATATCAACGTGTCGTGCATCGGCGGCTAAGTAGTCATACCGTGAACCTAGAGGGCCAAATCGCAGCTCATGAAAGCCGTCTGCCCCCCACAACGCGTTGATCTCTGGATCAAAAATCCCAAGATCATACCGGAGATACCAGAGTATCCCTTCGAAAATAATGTGCAGAGGCTTCGTTCTGCGAACAAGTGGTGTGGCTTCTTCCCTGAAAATCTTTTTTGTAAGCCTGTCTCGCATGAGCCCGAGCTTGTCGACGCCAAGGTAGCCGCGAGACGTGAGAAAATACCCCCCGGGGGGGATATTTTTTGTGTATTCGTCTTCAGCCAGATAGTCGCTGATAAGATACCTTGACCCGTATGGCTCATTAGTTGGCGCAAATAACGGGTACCATCTGACCGGGAAATCGCCGAAATGTCTGCGTAAAACAGACTGCAGTATTTTTTCGACGTCTTTGTATTCAATTTCAAGCCTGCGCCAAGCAAGGGCAATGGGGCGGTCGGCCTGCTTTGGAAATTCAAAAGAGAAATAGTCACCCATTTCTCTGATTTTCTTGACCAGGTCGCGGTCATCTGCCGTGTACGATGACCGCATGCGCTGCGTGCGCGAAAGCTCTGGATCGTAGAACTCCTCCCAGAGCTGTTCAAGGATCTCTGCAAGATCAGTCCACCTGGCAATCTTTTTCTTTACCGGTGTCAGTCTTTCGCGCAACCACTCAGCCATAAAAAAATACCCTTCGTCGCTTGGTTTTGACCTTTACGACAAAGGGTATCCTATTTTTCTGCCATGGTTCAACAGAAAAATGCGCAGATATACCATATCTAGAGAAGAGCGAAATTTTTCCTCAGTTGCGGTAGGAAATGTCGAGCGTGGAATGCTCAAGATCAACGCTGACCATCTGATAAATGAACTCTGCACGCGTTTGGCCTGACAGCACTACCTCAAACCAGGCACCGGTTGTGGCGTCAAAAAAGCCCGTGGCGTACACCAAATCATAGATCTCGTGCAGGTATACCGTTTCCCGTCTCTCGGAAGAATCTCTGCCATAGGCAAGGGTGAGATTGGTTGTAATTGCCTCAAGCACCTCAGAAATAACACAGTCTTTGAGAACTTTGCCGGTGATCTGTACCGTAAAAAACACGTGCTCTGGGTCATGCCATTCAAAATTGCGGCACAGAAAGGGCACTTCTCGCACGGCCTCGAGAACTAAATCCTTCATATCACGTGAGGGGGAATAGGCACACAGCCAGATCCTATTGATCCATTCTACATTAGCCCCCCACATTTTTTCCGCCTCTTCCTCGCCCCAGGCCACAGCAAAGACGATATCGGGGTAGCGCCTGCGCAAAAAATACTTGTAGTCATTATCCCAAACAAGGCGCTCATTGTAGACAGACGCGTAGTGTAAGTTGCGCCGCATCTCTTCTGTCCCTTCCTGCGCCTTGCCGTGTTGGACGGTCTCGGAAATGGCCGCTTGCACTGAACCAACAAGCCCGAGGCTGTCTGTTATTTCCTCCATGGGATAAAGAGGCTGCTTTTCAAGCAAAATGGTATCGCCTTCGGTCAATACAAGCTCAACCTGTACTTTTGAGCCCTGCGGTGGGATCTTGCCAAAATCGCCATTGCCAAACCTTATCCCAATTTGGTCGGTAAAATGGTAGTACTCATCGTATACCAACGAGGTAGAGTAGGCGTTGTGCAGCTCACGGCTGTACTGCCATTCAACATAATTCTCCCCGTCTTCCGCCACAAAGACCTTGAACCCCACGATATTTGGCGAAATATCACGGCCAAAGAGGTACTCGTAAAATGGCTTTTCTTCTTCGATAGTGAATGTCACGACTTCGCGGCTTCTTTGCGTAACCGTTGCCTCAACGCTCGCCCGTGGTTCCACCACAATGGTTTCTTCGAGCGTGTACACTTCCTGTGTGGTACTCTGGAATTCCCTGTTTCTCAGCAAGGTAAATGGATTTTCGCCAGTGTTGGTGAAGGTGGCCTTGCCTGTAGGCGCTATGGGTTTGCGTGGCATATACTCCATGCCCTCGCCATGCGCTAAAATGGAACTGCGATTCAAGGCCGAGTCCAGAAAAGCCTCATGTCGTGCCCGTTCATTTTTGAATGCCGCATCCTCAATGGCCCATTGCAGAAAAATAGCAAGGTGAGACACAAACTGAGCGTCAGCTAAGCTTTTCCATGATTCCGCCTGCGACACCAACGCCTTAAATTTCTCAAAGACTTCTTGCGATTGGATTGCCATATACCACCTACAGGTCGGTTGTTTGTGTATCAACACCGTATTGATGCACTATGGTAATCCGACATAGGTCTATATCAAGTACATCAACATGCACTGCCAAAATAACAAGCTCTTCGATGTCGATAGGCAGCTTCCGCGTCAAGGAAAGCTCAATCCTGACCTCAAGATCGCCATTTTGCGACAACGGTTCAAACTTGAATTTTCCAAGATTGTGTCCCCACGAGGGATCATGCGCTACAGAGCCCTCTGGGGTTGCAAGCCATTCAGCGATACGCTCAGAAATTGCGTTGCCATCCACAGTACGCTTGAAGTCTTGCCTTGGCGCACTTTGCAACATCCATGACGCTTCTTCCAATGCCATAATCAACACCCGCTACATTGCAGCCATTTGGTTTGCGTTGGGATCAGAAAATTCGGTGGGAATCTCAGGGACCCCGTCATTGCCCTTATCTTGCTTGCGATTGGCCTCATCTTGCTTCTTGAGGCCTTCTTTCTGGCCAGTGACAAGCTCTTTGAGCGACTTTTCCATGCTTACAAGCTCGGGGGAACTCAACGTTCTGTCGTGTTTCACAACCTCTGCTTGCTGTGGCCGTTTGATTTGCGTTGCCTGCACACTCGCCTGCAAATTTGTCTGCTCAGCACCTCTATTTCTCGTCCTTACCGCCGCTTCTTCTGCAGCAACAGCGGGCTGTGGCTGTCCAGAGAGGCCATTGGTTTTATCACTGCTAGCGGTTTGAGGCAGGAACTCTTGCACAGTCTTCCACGCGTCAAAGTTTGCCACGGACTTGGCAACCTCACTGACGTTGATACCCCCAAGCACAAGATTCTTTGCCTTGGCGATGCTGTGCTCTGCCACAGCGCGTATATCGCTACCAATACCAGTACTCGCCACATCTTTTTTCGCCGTTGCAGCCTGTTGCTTTGGCGTCGGAGGCATACCCATTTGGGCACGAGCTTGTTCAAAATTTTGAACTTTAGCGGCCTGCGACTCTGCAAGTGCTGCGGCTTGCGTCTGCTTTACAGGTTCTTCTTTTTTTGCCGCCGGCTGTGCCTGCCATGTACTGGCGTTTTTGGTTTGGTCAGCTGGGCTCTCTTCCGTGGCCTTGACAGGAACCAGAGGTGTCTGTTGCGCTGGGGTAGGCGATCCCTGCATGTACTTTGCCCGTTCTTCGGCACTGAGATAGGCAGACCCCTTTCGCTTCCCACTGTTCAGGTTCGCCTTATCCTGCTGCATACCATGCGTCTTGCGATCAAGCGCTTCAATATGCCAACTTTCACGGCTTGCAGCGTTTTTGGCCTTCAGCAATGGCCTGCTAAGCCCGTACTCTCCAAGAACCTGATCGAAATCAAGACCTTGTTGACGGTAGATGTTTTCAAGCCGCTTGATATTCGGCGCACCATTCTTGATACCGCCAGGCTTGATATCAAAGGCAATACCGGTACCATGATTGGACTTGCCCGGCGTTGCTGATTTTGCAACACCGACCTTTTTTCTCACAGCTTCCTGCTCAGCATAGCTCCTGTACCCCTCAGTAATGAGCAATTTTTCCCCGGTGATCTGTTGGTGACGCGCTGCAAAAGCAGCCATTCTTGCTGCTGTTTCAGGATCCATGTCTGCGACATTGACTTTGCCTTCATACGCTAGGGAATTCCTGCCCTTAAGCGTAGACATATCAATAGAGCCGTCTGCTTTAAGCTTAAGGCCTGTTTGTTCAGCGATATTAAGAGGCTTGCCAGGCGTTGCATGCACCGGAGTAGCATCGATCGCACCGTTTACCTTATTCTGCCCAACCGCAACCGTTGCGGCTTGCGTCTGCTTTGCAGGCTCTTGTTTTTCTGCGTTTGCTTTTTGTTGCTGTGGGATTTTTGCCTTGCTCATGTCGGCGAGCGCGAGCATGTCAGCCCCATACAGATGTGTACGGCGTCTCATATTATCGGCATACCATTGCCTGTACGGGGTTGCCATAACACCATTACGGCGTCGGCGTGACGTGTCCCAGCTTGTAGACTCGCTGACCATCATTTCGCCAGTTTTCGGATCCCTGAAAGTCTGCACTACATGGCCAATGCCTTTAAACCTATCTGATACACGCGCATCGCCTTTTTTTGCTGAACCGATGATCATGCCTTCACGGATGTTTTCGGGAGCGAGTTCTGCCCCTTGATACAATTTCCCTGTCATATTCGACGTCGCCCGCAAAATTCCTGCGGCACCTTCATTGCTCGCTCCGTGATTGAATTCGGCACGCACTTGACGGCTAAAGACTTCTCCTCCCATCGCTTTATTGATGCTGTTCATGGTCGCATTGCCCATGGCCTGCACAAAACCGGAACAGTCAATTTCTCTCCCATTCAAGCCTTTTGCCCCAAGCTTATACCGTACACCACGGTTGACGGCATCCTGCGTAATACCAGCAATCATGGTAGAAACACCTGAAGCAAGCTCTTGATTTGTTCCACTCGACATATTCTGTACAAGATTCTGCATTGCCGTTGCGCTTGCTGTAGCGCCACCGACCGACACACCTCTGCCTGCACCTTCCTTGGCCTGCAAAAATTCAGCGTGCTTTTGAGCGGCAGCCTCTTTGCCAAGACGCTTCTTGTCTACGCCTATCTCAATGCCCTTATCGATCTCCGCCTCAGAGTACGCTTTCCATCCCCGCGATTCATTTTTCATGATAGATTTGATGAACGGCTTCATGAGCTCCGGATTTTTTTCAAAATCAATAATCGCGTCAGCTGAAATACCAAGGTCTCTTGAAATGTTTGCTATATACTTATTCGTATCATTGTTGTCAGACGCAGGCGCGTAGGTATTCATAATCTGCCTAATAGTCTTCTTCCCACTCAGGCCGTCCCCTTTTTTGGCGTCTTGATTATAGCGGTACAAACGATCCACAATGCCGGCAACCCCAGCCTCTTTTGTGGCAAAAATAGCATGGTTCTTGTCATCAACTCCAACCTGGCCGAGATAACCGCGGCCTTTCACGTTGCCTGGGTTGATATTGCGGGAGCCTCTGTCCGTGAACTTGGATAGATCTGCATATGCTTGTTGTGTGCCATACAAGGCAGCTCCACCCCATCCACTTGAACTACCGCCACCGGAACTACTTGCAGCCGCACTCGCTACACCATCTGCAACGCCAGTCGCAAGCTCACCAAACAAAGCATTGAAAAGATCCTGAACCGCTTTGGTCTGCGTTTTCGTCTCTTCGATCAATTGTTTGGTATTGTTCGCAATATCCTCTTGCACTGAGTAGCCTTTTTGCGCTCGCGCACTTTCAGCCGCGGCAGCGCTTACGATAGGTGCAGGCTGCGATATTTCGGGTATGGGCTTGTTTGCGTTTATTGCGCTGTCTCCCGATACCTCGGCTATGATTGCGGGTTGAGGTGCTTCAGGCTGGGATGATCCGAATATGGATTTGCTCGTATTTGTTGTGCTACTTTCTGATACTTCTGTTACAACCGCAGGCTGTGATGCTTCGGATGAGGATTCACTTGTGTTTGTTGTTTCCCCTCCGGATGCTGTGGCCGCGATTATGGGTTGAGAGATTGCAGGCTGCGATGGTTCAGATGAGGCTTTGCTTGTATTTATCGCGCCGCCTTCAGATACCCTGGCCGCACTGCTAGCAACATTCTCTTGCGATGAATGTTTTTCTTTTGCTTGTGCATTTTCAGCGGTAGGCGCAGGCTGAGGTGAAGAGGGGAGAGCCCCGCTCGTATTTGTTGTACCACCTTCAGATACCTGAGCTGTGATTGCGGGCTGAACTGATCCGGGTATGGCTTCACTCGCATTTGTCGTGCCACCTTCAACAATCTGCAGTCCACCAGCCGCATCTGGCGACACAGTTTTCGCGATATCTACGCTTTCGTTCTTCTTCGTCTCTGTGCCTTTTGTGGCCTTGCTTGCAACATCTGGTGACTGTGCCATCTCCGCAGGCTGCGCTGATTCACTGAGATTGACGGTATCGATCTCACCATCCTCGGCATCGTTTACAATATCCGTCATCTCACCACGAAAGACAGCCTGCATATTCTTTTTTGCTTCTTTCTGAATGACTGGCGTAGCTTTTGATGCCGCTGTTTCCCCTTGCGGCTTTTCAACTGTGGCTACGTCAGCCGCTTGTTTTTCGCCCTTTTCAGACTCTTTATGGTCTTCGCCGGTGAAAAAGCCCACGACATCGTTCCACAAGTCTTTAGCGCCTTTGGCCAAAGCGTTTCCAAAGTCTACGGCACCCTTTGTGACCTTATCCCATGAATCGCTGAAAAAGTTCTCAAAACTCGCCCCAATTTGTTCTGCGTATTTGAAAAGCTTTGCGCCCATGTCGCTTGCGGAAGTGGTGACCGTGTTCCACGCGCTATCGGCGAAATTCTTGATACTCGTACCGATAGTCCCAACGCCGCTCCAGAGTGCATCGCCAAGCTGCCCTGCATAGCTCAAAATGCTGTTCCACTTTTCGCTCGCAAAACTCGCGACATTGTTTGCAATGTCAACCGCACCTTGGCCAATTTTATCGGCAAAATCACTGGCCTTTGTCTTTACACCTTCCCATTGCTCAGAGACCCAGGCGCCAACGGCAGATGCAAGCTCACTCCCTTTAGTCAATAAAGTGTTGCCAAAATTCTTTGCGCCTTCAACGGCTACATTCCACTTATCAGCGACCCAATCGCCTACGGATGCGGCAATCTGCTTACCGCTATCCCAAAGAAAAGTGCCAAACTTCGAAGCTTTATCTTTGATGCTTGGCCATGCAGCAACAGCAAAATCCTTAAGCTGTCCGCCAACGGCTCCAAGCTGTGTGCCAAAATCGTAGAGATTACGAGTTAAGGCGTCTTTATTGAACTTGATCCCAAGCAAGCCCAAAAGATCGGTGGTGAGCCCCCCCATATCGAGAACATTGGCAATGGCGGTGGAGGCCTTTTGCCCGGTTGTCGCCTCCTGGCCTTCCTTGAGGCCAAAAACGCGATTTTGAGCGGCTTTGTCATTCCAGCCATTGAAAGCGTCGAATCCGGCAAGACCGAGCGCCGCAACTTGCCCAATAACAGGTATGGCACGCAAACCAGCTTTCCCGACTGTGGCTACACCGCGTCCGACTGCACCAATACCACGCCCTACAGTAGCAACTGCGCTACCAACACCGCGTCCGACTGCTCCAACGCCACGGCTCGCAGTAGCAACTGCGCTGCCAGCGCCCCGACCAGCTGCAGCGGCTGCTCCGCCCAATCCTGCAGCCGCACGCCCAAACGCGCCTGAACGGCGTGCCACATCGACACCACCTCGTGGTGCTCTGGCTCCTCTTCCGCCGGTTGTTGGGATCCCTGGTAGTCGACTGAGCAAGCGCCTTACAAGCATGCCCTTAGCAAGAGTGCCAAGAAGGCCTCCGCCGCTCTTTTTATTGATAGCCCTGACAAGCTCTTTGTGGCGTTTTTCTTCTTTACGTGCCTCCGAAAGCGCAAAATCGTAGCTATCTTCAGCGAGCTCGAGCTGCTCTTTTTCTACACGGGCAACAGCCGCATCGCTCTTGATAAAACGGCCTTTTTCATCTCTCGCTCGCTCTTTGACGTGTTCTGAATGCTCTCGTTTCTGTTCGATTCTGCGTTTTTTCGCATCATCCTCAATGGCTGTGGCAATGGCTGCAACGGGGGCTTGGGCACTCGCCTGCGCCCCCATTTTCAATGCGTCAAAACGGGATTCAAGAGCGTCTAAAAGGCTTTCTTCTTGCTGATCACCCTGAAAAGCGAGATGGGCAGAATCAACCGCTCTTTCAAAGCGAGAAACGGCGTCTGAGAAATCCCCAACAAGACCACCTTGCTGCTTCGATTGCCGGGATTCACTGCTTGCTCTCACACGCGGTGCAACGTGCGCATTGGCTACGGCTGTCTTATCGGTTTTGGCTGTATTGGCAGAGATTTTGTCCAAATTTGCCGCCATACTCCGCCAAAGATCCATGGCCTCGTTTTCTGGCTGTGACTGCCGATTATCAAGGGTAAGACTCGGCTCAAAGATGGGATCAAGTATTGTTTGGCTCATAGTCTCTTCTTCAGCGCTTTCATCTCTTGCGCCCGTTTCTCGCTTTGCTTTTGCAAGAGCATCACTGTTGACATCGGGCAGCTCAAAAGCCCGTGCAAAGGTTGCTTTTCGCCCAAGCACAAATTGTTGATCAGATTTTCAACCAAGTGCAGGTTAAAGTCTGGGAATGATCGAGCTAAACCGAAAGGGATACCTCAGCAAAATGCCGGGAGCCTCAGGGTTTTTCAGGCACTTCACATCGGGAATTTCAAGAGCAATCTGGCCGTCAACGTACGATGTGCGCAAACCGTGTCGCATTTCAATAATCGCAGCGCTCACTTTTTCCTCGAGTTCGTGAAATTCTCGAAGTGGCATTTTCTGCACAACATCCATGACAGCATCCCGACGGCTTGCAGGCGTCCCCGCAGGATCGAGGTAAGGCATATCAATGCGGCAAATCATCATGAGCATATAAATACGCGTACGCTGTTGCCTGAGCTCTTCCGTAAGTGCGCGTAATTGCGTAGGAGAAAGGTTTTGTTCTTCAAGCCGGTCTTCCGTGAGCTCAAGGTCAAAACGCAAGCGTTCAACGGTCTCAAGATCGGCACCATTAAGCGGCTTGACCACGATATTATGGCCTTCGTGTACGACCTCGCGGAAAGCATCGCCCGAAATAGGGGTGTAGGCATCGGCAATCTTCTTGAAAGCAATTTCTTGCGTATGCTTTCCCCCGCAAATCGAGCAGGAATAGCTCAACGGCACAGACTTTTCGTTTGTGGTATTCAAAAAATACTGAAAAAGCGCAAAACGCCTATCCTCTCCAGTCCATTTGCGCGGATCAGAATACGTTTCTTTTTCCTGCATGCGCTCGAGAAAAAGGCTTGTGGCTTGTTCTTCACACCGTGGATCAACGGCAGTGAAATCAAGCACATCGGCTACGGTTGCTTCGCGCAATCTGATTGTCTGAGAGGGATTTGAGGGCAGGGTGAATTCAATGAGCATTGTATTCTCCTTATGGGGGGTTCAAAAAACACTCGCTAGTATGGCATATTTCAAACACCGTGGTAAGCTATTCTTGTCCAAATATACCATATCTATAAAAAAAGCGCCTGCCACTTCATTTTCCATGGCAAGCGCTCTGTCGGGCACACACTGGCATGCACGATGGGCTCTATAAAATACTTCCTACCAGAGACACGGGGAACTCAAAGAAGGCTGCATTTTCTCGTGAGCGCGATATATCACCGACTTGCGTAGGATAACAATCAAGCGCCGGTACAATTGTCGTTTCAGTGCCTTCAATATCGAGGTTCATAATCGAGACCTTCCGCATATAGCCACCGTCCCCGTACGGAAGGCCTACTGTGCCGTCATCGTTCGGAAATATCAGGCCAAACCATTCAATGAAAAAACGTTGAACGCGCGCGTCTTCATTGTCGCGCATATTCATTGTGATTTTGTATGGATTTCTGCCTTGTGGCCATGGCACGGTAGCGGATCCATACTGCTCCTCGTCAATATTCGTATCGAGAAAGCCGTATGTGACGTCCTTCACATAAAAATCCATATCGGCCGGAGCACCCGCAATAGATACGCTGAAATTCCATTCTTTGGCAAAATCAGTGTGCACTAGTTGATGATTGAGCAGACGCAGGCGGTTAAAATCTTCATGGGGGTACAGAAAGGAGAGTAGCTTCCCAGGGATTTTCTCCATTACAGCATCAATGCCTTTTTGGATCTGCCCCTCCACATACCCGGCAGCTTTATTGATAGCGCGATCAGCAAGCTTTACGCCTATGTCTTTGAACTTGCTCTTAGACATGCTCCCGGCATAGCTGATCAAATCCCTTGCGGTTGGCATACGTACTCCTTACGAGCAGAAGGCGAGAATGGCAGCCATGGTCTCAATCTTGGCTCTTTCAAACGCGTTGACATGAGAGTTCTTCTATGCGGAACAAATGGAGGTATCCATGGACATCATCGACCGACAAAACGCCATAGAGCTGGGCGAGGCTGAGGCTCTCGATCTCCCCAAGTTCGACACCTACGCAATCTGCAATCTTCGCGGGGGGATCGGCAAAACGACGCTTTCTTTCAACCTTGCGTACTACGCAGACCGCATCATCGTTGCGGATACCTGCCCACAGTGCAACCTAACGTGGTTCTTTGACCACGACTACCTTTCGCACGTCTCTGTCAGCGTGTACGACATGCTTCTTCCCCACTTCGTCCCCGGTCTTGGGTTTGCTACGCGAGTCTCGCGGAGTATCAGCGCGACGAACCAGTATTTCGAGGGAAAAAACGCGTTCTTTTTACCCTCAGACAATCAGCTGTACATTTTACCTTCTCAGATAACAACGGCTATCGTACAGGCAGAGCGGATGACAGGCTCCCAGCAAACAAGGATCCTCGACAGCATGCTGTTTTCCTTGCGCGACGAGCTCAGACGCGAACTCTCGGAAACAAAAACCGAGCGATGCCTTATCGACACGTCGCCATTCTTCTCTGGCGCCACGCATCTTGCCTGGCATGCGTGCGACGCCCTTATCGTGCCAGTGCGTACC
Organism: Desulfovibrionaceae bacterium; assembly: GCA_017454105.1. Taxonomy (GTDB): domain Bacteria; phylum Desulfobacterota; class Desulfovibrionia; order Desulfovibrionales; family Desulfovibrionaceae; genus Desulfovibrio. The sequence continues at coordinate 42,702 of JAFTDR010000289.1, forward strand.
GATCAACAATCGATCAATTCACTAACTCTGCTTTTGCGCATGCTGTCCGATCCGTCCAGTGAATTTCGCAAGATATGCCCATCAAACGGGCACACTCCCAAAATTCAAATGATCGTGCTTACACACTGTGGCTGGTCGACCGTAAAAAATGCCCGTAACGTCCCGAACAAGCAGACAAAAATATATATCGAAAAAACACTCGATATTATACGGCAAAATATCGTGCATTTTACAACCGATAACCCGGACAATCATATACTGCTTTTGGACGATTTTCTTGGCACAGGTCGCATTTCATCGGCGAAATCAAAGCCCATTGCGCTCTTAAACGTCGGGGAAGGCATGACCATAAACCGTGTAAGAACTGAGGTGAATTCATCCGTCGAAAAGGTGAAAAGACAGCTAAAATATATCTCCGATTCGATTTGGTGAGAGAGGGAGGCTAAAATTGGCTTGCCGGTGGAATAAGCGCCTTGTTTTCTTCCATTATGGTCTCAATTTCTGTGATTCTTTGCCTAAGCTCGCTGACATTTTGAAGCTCTTGGGCAGCCTGCACCATATCCATTGAGAGATACGCTTCTCGTTGCCGTTCGATATTGACAACATTGAGCAGGGCTTCGAGGTAGTCTGCCGTCAACACGCCACAATCTGGAGGGAGTTCTTCGTCTCCAGGCCAGTGCCGCAAATCGGCAAAATAATAGAGGCAGTACGGTGCTACGTGTTTTCGGCCTATAATGAGATCAATGGTTTTGACCGGGATAATCTCAACCGTCTCAACGCCGAACTCATCCGTATTGGTCACGACCTCTTTTTCTGCCTTTCCCCAACGCCAAGGCATATAGCGGCGTTCGGAGTCAGAGCAACCGGCAACAGCGTGAAAGTGCGGGGGGATCTCGAAGCTGCCCTCATCTCCCCATTGCTCAAGAATCGCCCCCGCTTTATCCTGGTATTTGCCGAGCGCCTGTCGTAACAAACGCTCAAGCCTATCAGGATCATCGTGGTAGAGCACAAGGGGCCTATGTATCACTTCGTCAAGGATTTCATTTGGGGTCATTGCGCTCATACCGTTTTTAAATGCTCAAAGTCAGGCCTTGATTGCCAGAGTCATCATCGCACCACGAACACCAGTTAGCGTGGATTGTTCCGGATGGCCGCACGAGCGATGCGCCTTCTTCAACAGAAAGATCAACACCCTCAAACTCAAGCCAGCAATCTTCCATACGCAAAGCCGTATGCGCATTGCCGTCAAGGAAAGATTCGCCTGCGGTCGTCAGCTTGACAGTGATATATTTTTTATTGGTCACAAGGTCACGCAAGAAGTCATAAGCGTGCCCGTGGATGGTTTCTTTGAAAGAAATGGGCACGTCTTGCGCGTTTTTGAACCGCCCTTGCTGATTGAACTGCACACCCTGCGGTCCATACGATTCGATGTTTTCGCGTACCAGTGCCGGCAATTGCGTTGTCTGCACAAGAAAACGCATATCCGGATATGACTCAAAGGTCATAATAAACTCATCAGAGGCGACACCTTCGCCTAAGCTCAAGAGTTTTCGATACCCTTTTTTGATCGTGGGAACATTGCCCACAACGTCTTTTATATTAGCCATAAGGATTTTCTCCGTTAGCTTCCATTTTCCTGCATCTCAAACCCACCAGAAATACCATAGCCACTTTTGAGCATGTCTTTTGTCACCATGGTGAGCGTTGACAGCTCAAGGTTGACGGTAGCCCGAACAAACCTTCCCTTTGAATCAGTTTCTTTATCAAACGGTATAGAGATACTGTTCAATACAAGAAATTGATAAATAATCCGACGTCCTATTGAAAGCTGCAAAGGTTTTGCGACATTCCCAACACCTTTGAAAGATGAAGCGTCAGGCGCAATGAAAGTCTCAAGGGCTCGCAGAGCCGCCATGACTTCCGTCTCAGGATCGCGCAAAGCATACAACTGCATTTCAAGGGTAAACTGTGTCGGGCTATTGTTTTCCCATATCTGACGGGTGTTCATAGCAGAAACAATGGTTTTCCCGCTCACAACTTGTATTGCGCCGGTGACGAACTCACCGATTGAGCTATTTGAACCCGTCAAGATATTTTCAAAAGGTTGTTTGTAGTTTGCGGTAATGGACATTGAAGTTCCCGGCCCATATACACCGCAAACGACTGTTTCACCGTCTTCAAGCCAACATTTGCGGGATTCATGTAGTCGCGAGTCGGCATTGCCGACCTGCTTCTGCCCTGTACTCTGCTTGTCTGCGGCTTTCTTTTCGTCGGTGGCCATGGCTATTTATTGAGCCCCATGGTCTTGCGCTTCTTCATGGAAATCTTGCGATGCATTTTGGCACTCCCTGAACGCGCTTTCTTCAGCATTTTTCTCACTGCGGCTTTCATTTCTGCAGTCATCTTTTTAAGCTTGCCACCAACGACTTTGAATCCCTTGCCGTGGATGGCTTTGCGCACGCGTTGCACAACACCGTTTTTGACGCGTTTGACCAGTTTACCGAAAGCGACCTCATAAATTGCGTCAATCTGTTCTGCGCTTTCAGTAATAGCATCGCTACTGAAGGCAAAGCCCGTAATCAAATCTTCATCGCTGGCTGGTTCTTCTTCAAGCACAACCTGAATCTGCGAGGCAATACGCGCACCGGCTGCATCGGCATCCGTACCTGGACCGTTGTAGAATCCAACAACGTCGTCTTCCTTGGCACCGAGGTACACCATGGCGTCAGCAGTCAGAGCCCACAGGTCATTGTATGTCTCTTCTTCGTCTTCAGAGATGTCGCCATCCATATCGATATCGGCAATCTCAAAGAGAATGCCCGCCATACTCTCGTAATCGTACTCCCCGCCTTCAATCCAGGTCAAAAGCGCTGAAATGGCCTCAGAGCGAGTGTTTGTATCGTACGAGGTTGATACTGTCGATTCAAAGAGGCCTAAGGCTGAATCCTGGCTGCGTTCCTCTTTCTCAACCGAACTATCGTAAAGGAGTATGCCAGCCTGACGGATGCCTTGTGCTGTAGTCGGAAAGACAAAATCGTCTTTGCCGTTTTCAAAAATATTGCTCATGCTCTCCTCTCTTATCGGAACAACTTGGGCTGTCCAACGATACGACGGGCTGCACCAGTAATGCACACTTCCCAGGTGACTTTCCAGAGGTCAATCTCGATTTGCTCGATTGTGATCACATACGGGTTTTTCCCATCGCGATCCGGATCTCGAGGCTCTACCAGAGCTCCGCTTGTCACCAAGTCATCCATGATCTGCTTTGTCGTATCGAAAAGGCCTTGCCGAGTTAATCCGTCAGGCTCGAATTTCATCTGCGATGCAGCCTCATAGAAGCGATGGTCGATATAATCAAGCACGTCGTTGATCCAACCAAATCGCAAATAATTCGTCTTGAACCACTGTGTTAAATCATCATCCGCCGCAAAACCAACACTGGAACTTGCAATAACCGGGTTGATCCTTGCGTCGTAGAAATCATCGCGTTTCAACACGTCCTTGTCGAAAAGCAGACGGATCCCTGACCGTGTCAAATAGCCGCGGTTTTCCCCTGCAGGGCAAAGATGCACGCCAGGCGTCACGTCAGTTCCGAGAACGGTATTAACACAACGAGCCTTGGCCGCAGCCATAGCGCCGGAAACGCCCCAAACACACTCACCACCTCGCCACTGGTCTGTGGCCGCAATAGGCGCATAGTAGGCACGAGCATGGCGGCTTTCCATCCCAATAGAGTTGTTCCAATCAAGGGCTTCTGCGGCCTTAAGTGCTGGCGGGACATCATAGAAGAAAGAAATATGGCGTCGGTCTGCGATGGCTGCGAGTTCTTTGATCACCAACGTATCGTATATACCGGCCGCAAAGAGGAGATGGCACGCAATGCGGTCGTTACGGAGAATTTCGCTCGCCTCAATGAAATCCTGGGTATCAGGCACATCCCCGCCTGTTCCCCCTTCAAAGGCAAATTTCTGTTCAGTAGTGCGGGTGGTAGCAATGGCCTGCAGTATCGGCAAAAGAGTTTCCCAGCCGACGCTTTCGTCGTAGTCACAACGAAATATATTGCTATCGCGCTCGAGCACGGTTTCTATATAGGCGGAAAGCCCCATGTCGTCTTTATCGTCAACGTCGACACCAACGACATGGCTTTCAAGCTCGTATTCTTCCCCAAGCTCGTCCTTGTCATAGAAGGTCAGCTTAAAACGCTTTGCCTCTGTATCGATATCAGACACTGTCAAAGAACGAGAAACGCTTGTGTCACCGTCCACCGGGTAAAGGCACATCCAGGCTCCTTCACCAACGGTGATTGTGGCATCCCAACGGTTAACGTTTTTCTCGACCGGGCCATTGTATTCTACCCAATCTGTTTGCCCCGTAGTATCAGGCGCAATCGAACTTGTGGAAGTATGGGCATAAGCGCAAAGCCATTTTTTATTAGCCCTGCTCACAATATCGCCAACTTTATAGTCAGTACCAGGTGCCCATGCTGCATTCAGATCACGGAAGACCAGGAAAGACTGGGAGGGGAAGCGATACGTCAAAGGATCCACAACGCGAATAACATTGACGTATGAGCATTCCTCGCTTGCATCATGTGCATGGCGCAGGCCTTCCATATAAGCGGCCTTCTTAGGCAGGGGGAGGCCAAAATTATCCTGCAAGTCTGACGTTCCGCCATAAATTGGGGTGGCCACAAACGGCTTGCCTTTACTGGCAACCACAAGACAGGCTCCAACGGCGAGATCACCGTTGCCCGTTTTGTAGTTGCTGTCTATGGGCTGCAGAATTGTAATCTGCGCGGCATTTGTTACTGCATCGGTGAACATGGCACGCTCCCTTACTTCCCGCTTTTGGCGTTTTTGTCGCTTTTAGACGCTTCTTGTGTTGCTTCCTTGGGGTCAGGCGCAGGCGTTTGGACGGTTTGAACGGGTTGAACGGGTTGGATACTAATCGTCTGTTTTACGGGTTCCTTGTATTCTACGATTTTCAGGAAGGGATAACTTCCTTTTAAACGTGCGATAGTCTTCTTGGCTGAATTATCGGGCAATTCGAGTACAAAATCAGAACACTGCTTGGGAATTTCAATACTACGAATGCCAAGGATGCGGATATAATGATCCGTAAGGTTGGTGACGGTATATTTTTTGGTCTGCATTGCTATACCCTCTTAGTTGCTTTCGGTGAACACAAGCTTGCACAAATACTTTTCGCCATCGAAAGGTTGCATATCACGGTACGCAAGCTCCCACATGGTAGCCTTTTGCACAAGATCGCCAAGTACCGGATGACGGAAGGTCAAAGCGGGCACGGCGTCGCCAACGACATACGCAGTCTGGCCATGATCAGGTCCCTTGGCATAGCAGAGCAGGGTATTTGTATCCATCAACGGATCGCAGAAAAGATCCCATTGGCCATACAGACGTCCGACATAGTGAGGCTGTGCTTCGGAACGGAAGCCAGGCGCAGCAACAAACACGTCGCTCTTCATGCTGCGGAACATATTCACGGCTTGTGTTCCGCCGACCATACCGACAAGACCAGACACGCCATTTTGAATGCGCAAGAGGCTGTCGACTTCGAGCAGCGCAAGCACAACCGACTCATAGTGCTGGAACTTGGTCAAAGAGGTAGGAACGGTACGATCCCATTCAACAACGTTCGTGCAGTGGAACATCATATCGCGCAAATGCTTCTTGTCCTTGTCAGCGGCAAGGAGATTGCGCAAGCCCTGCATGGTGAGGTTGTCGATATCTTGCCCGAGTTCACGACGGAGAGCCCAAAGAGCCTGTATCGTCGCATTCCCATTGATCGCGCCTTCGTGTGGATAGAGGGTTTTGCTCCACATTTTGTGGTCAACGCGGGGAATGAGCGTGGGATCTTTTTCAATATCGACATCGAAACCGATGATAAGCTCAGCGTTGGCAGTTGGAGCGGCAGAGAAAGTCACTTCTACATGGCCGGTAGGTTCATCCACAGTGCCGGTGATCGTGACGGTTGAACCGCCCACTTCATAGGAGCCAATCATTGCGCCGTTGCCGTTGTCTTCGGCCACAAGCTTGCGATCAACATAGATACGCGTACGCTTGCTCTTGAAGGGATACGCCGTGCCAAACTTAGCTGCCGAGTCAAACGTGAACTTCACAGTGCTTCCGTCACCGGTACCGAGGGCTGCCCGCTGATCCATAGCAGAGTAGACGCCATTATACATCCAATCGATAATGTCGCCTTTTTGCAGGTCGCCAAAGTTTGAACCGGCCACACGTTTGATACGGAAAAATTCACTCTGGTTGAATTCCCCGGGGATAAAGGTCACCATGCTTGACGTGATCATTTGAAGCATAACAGGGAGCACAAGCGAAACCAGACGGTTTCTCATGATGACACCGTCGGTCGTGCTCATTTCCGCTGCTTCATAAATGCCTTTTAAATGAACCTTCCCAGAGCCCAACAAAAGAGCGTTTTCAACGGCTTTGCTGCATGACGCTAAAAGATCGTCTTCCGGCATTCTACCGTGTTTCAATTCATATAAACGCAAGGCGCGAGAGTGCACAGCGGCAATCATAGCACCGTCTTGCACGCTCTCGTATATGCTGCCCTTAATAGTAGACTCAAGAATCTGCCCCTGGGTTTTGGCGTCTTTGATGTCAATACTGCCATCGTCATTGCGGAAAGGATCCACTAAACGCTTTTTCATGTCACTTGCACGCAGAGCGATGTCCTGCTGCTGCTTCTCAAATGCTGAGGTCTCAATACCCATTTCATTGCCTCCGAATAATGTTGGTGCAGTTCAGGCGCTTGCTGCGCACTGAAATTGGTATCAAGAGAATATACATGAAAAAAGCGGGCGGGAAAGAAAAACTTTCGCAAATATGGTATATCTAGTTTTTTGGGCATAAAAAAAGCCCGCCTTGCGGGAAATTTGTGGCGGGCTGGTCAGTTTGTCTCAGCGTCAACCGGCATAAACATCCGGAGATCCCTGTATGGCAACGCCCCCACAGTCCACAGCATCCCCGACTCTTCCGACCGGTACCCCATCGGCAAAGACCGTGGAACTCCCTGCGGCCAGATGCGGAGTATGAGCAGAATGATCCTCACACCCATGCATCGCGTACGGATCCCCGATGCGGCCAACCTGAATGCCATTCACAAAAACGCTTGATGAACCACCGATCAGAGGAACCCCTGGGCAAGCATCATGGCCGGTGTTTTTGTTGTTTATGTGTGTCACGCTCGGCATGCCTTCTCCTTAGTTAAGGTCAATACGGGCTCCCTTGATGCTATAGCTGCCACTTGACGTTGAGCTCGCTGACCCTTTGATGACCTGTTGAAAATTCCCCTCAATTTCTTGCAAGTAGTTCCCTTTGACCGAAACATACAGATTGCCTTCACAGTGGATGATGACATCGCCATTTTTTGCAATTTCCACAGCACTGCCACTCCCCATCTGCGTAATTCTAACCGTGCCACCTTTGCAAAGCTGTATGAGTGCATCATTTTGCTTGTAAACAACATCCTCGTAGTAGTTTGGCTCTTCTGCAGGAGGCTGATTCCCCGTACGCTTATGAGAATAGCCTTCTCTCCCGCTGGCATCTGGCGCGAGATTGGGATTGCCCCCGGGAGAATCGTGCGAAGAACCAACAACAACTGGTCGCCTTGTATCACCACCGACAAACTGCACCCACACTTTGTCACCAACACGCATGGGGTTAACAGCACCTTCACCTGGTCTTGAACCCAGGGAAAGGATCTGGTTAGCCCAGGGCAAATCGTTTGTCGGCACACCGTCAAAAAGATCAAACACGTTGAGTTTCACGCGGCAACGCTTTTCAGGATCTTCGACGGAAACAACCTCTGCAGGGTACATCCCAAGATATTGCTTAGTATGGCTCAACGGCTACTGCTCCTTTTACGCGTATTGCGTATTTTTGTGGCATGTACCAGTGCGACACAGTATCAACCACAACCTTGTCTGGCATCCCCTCGTTCAACGGCTCATCGACATTTGGCTGTCTCCACCTAAGAGCAAGCGTCTGGCCAGGTTCCACGGCAAAGGATCCGGATGCAATAAAATCAATGGCGATTTTTTTGGCGACAATGGCATTGCCAAGCACAAAAGGATTGTTCCCACCAGGCGAAAAGGCTGCCGGTTTGCTTTTCATTTTGGAAAGCAGCGGATTGTTCAACGGCGCTTTTACACGGCCTTCTTTTTCATCCCATCCGGTGAAAGTCCGGAGGGAGTTTTCTTGCGCTGCAACCTGCTCAGACGGCTTTTCATACTTCAAAATCATTTTTTTCGCCGAGGCGTTCCCATGCTCGAAAGTCGCGACAGGCTCTTTGGCAAAAAGTGTTCCAAACTTGCTCATATGCATGGAGCCCCTTGCGTACCAGATCAACGCCCCTTGTTCCTTTGTAATTTGCCTCAACATTGTGGTCGGTCTTTCTCCGGGAAGGACATGATAGTTTTGCACAACGGGGAAAGCACTCATATCAAATTTCATGCCCTTCTGTGCAATGCTTTTCAGAATCTCCGGGAAGCCACGTTGCGTAAAAATTCTCGCCTTGTCCGAGATGACTTTCATCATATACACGGGCTTGGCTAGCGCATTGATCTCAACATTGCCATCCTGCACAGGCCTGCACGTCAAAACGGTGAAGGTCTCCACCTCAGAAACGCCATCGTCCATCCACGGATCGCCGAATGTCACTTCAAGGTCGTCGTACTCTTTTAGCTGTATCTTGCTTGTAATGTAATTCTCAGGATCCCTGTACGTGAGCATCAATTTTGGTCCATTCAGCTCGAGGCTTTCAACGTACGTGCCCTGGTTAAGATACATCTGGTCAAACTCAATCCCACTCGAGACATGCACGACTTTCTGGAAAATATTGATATTTTCGCGTATGACAATGCTCATTTTATCACCCGCCAGTCTGTCACAAGCCGGATATAATCACGAAGCAGTATTTTTGCACCATACAAAGCCTGCGTGCTTATCTCGCACATAGTTCTTGATCCCCAAAGCCGCATATCACTGCCTTCGGTAATTTCTTCGCTCGAAGTGAGAATCTCACGCGGCGCGTTGATACTGCACGGCACGTCAACGATGTCCTCGTTCCACTTATACTGCACGGAAAAGCCGCTGTGCCTGCGACAAAGCGGGATGACATGCCCCCACCACGCAAGCGCCATGCGGTCAATAGTCGGTCTGTCCCATGCCAAAAAAAGCAGTGAGTAGGTCAGGGTTATTGGTATCGTCGTGGTACGCATAGCTTTATCGTAATCCCAGATTGTCTCTTGATCATCAAAGCGTACAGCACGGATAACTTGTGGGTGTTGGTTTGAATCTGGGGCTATTCCTTGCTCGCGGTAGTACACAACAACCGGCAAATCAGGGCCTCCACGTTCAGGCTCATCCTCGTGTTGGGTTAGCTTGCGCAATACGGCTTGCACGTCGCTATTCTTTGCCAGAAAAATCTTGCTCTTGGGCTCTCGAGCAATAAAACGTTGCCATTCCGCAGGCCCTGTTGGCGCCAGGTCAGAAAAGCAGTCCACAAGGAGTTTGCCAAGCCGGAAATCCACAGCCTCGAGATCGGAGATGTCTTCATTCGACGCCATCAAAGTACTCCTATGTCTCCCGTTGACTCTTCTACGGGCTTGTCATCCTGCACAGCGGGCAAGGCGAGCTGTGCCAACAAGGGGAAACAGACATGCAGGGTTTGAATAATCCCGGAGCTACGAGTTACCTGCTTCACCGCACCAACATACACCGTGCGCGTCACAGTCTCTGTGCCTTTCAACGTTTGGTATTCTTTCCATTGAATCACCGAAAAGGTACGCACGCTGGGAGTGGAGAGCATGAGCGTAATCGCATCGCCAGAACTAAAAGCCTCATACAAAGCAGAATCAGTCGGCGCAAAAACCACGCTTTCCATGGGAACAATTCTTGCCCTCGCTTGGTACGGCTCACCAAACGATTGCAACCGCTCGTCACGGTCAAGAAGCGTTATCTCGGGCGCGTGAAGAGCATTGATCTCATTTTCAAGCGATTCTTTGGCCGGATACACCAACACATCAAAGCTTTCGGGGTGTTTTTCGAGCATGACAGCGTATGTGTGCTCCAAGACATCACCCCCAGGCTTGTAGTTGCGCGGCGTTATGTCGCTCATAGATTGTGCTCCTTAATCACAGTTTCAAGCTGCTGCCGGGTTAATCCTTGCTTGGATGCAATTTGGTTCAACATCATGTTCATATCGAGCCCAAGAGTGCGCGCGCTTTTGAGCAAGTCCCCGATGCTTGTAAGGACGGCATCGGAAAGAGTTGGACTTTGCCTCTGCGTCTTTGATTTCGTCTGAGCCTGCTTTTTTGTGGGCTTGCGTGCCTTCAAATTTTTGAGCTCGTTTTGCGCGTCTTTTAACTGCTTCGCAAAGACTTGCGTGAGCCTGCCGGCCTCTGCCATTCTGAGCGTTTCGTCGCCAAAGACCTTTGCTCTTGTCGATCCCTTGGAACCGTTTTTTTCCCGCACAAGCTTGATCTCGTGCATGAGCGTGACAAGAAAACTATTGCTTTTGAGTACATGCAAGACCTTGAGCACATGCTTGCAGCAACAGCCCGTCAACCTTGGGTTCCGGATTTTAGGGAAGTCGTGTTCTTCGGGCTCAATGGCATAGTCGCCTATGCTGGCAAGATATCGGTACCAAAATTGATGCCGACCACATGGGCATTCTATGGAAAGCCGACCGTTCACCATATCCTGCGCTGCTTTCAATGGAGGGATCGCGGCATTCTGGGATAAACGGCTCCAACTATGCATCTGGATTTGCACGCGGTAGTAGGGCTTGTCATTGCCCGTGACACGAAAATTGAAAATATCACCTTGCCGACCATAGAAGGTCGCGTTCCTGACATTTCTAGCGCGTTCTTTATCGGCGGCAGAGGACGTACGGAGTAATTGCGAATAGGGGATGCCTTCGGCCGATTTCGTATCATCATCAAGATCGACACCGAACTTGCGCTTGCGCTTTCTGATATGCGCCGCGATCTTTTTGAGATCCTGTGGCGAAAGAGTGAGGGAAGAAGGGGAGATAGACGATCTTCTTGGATTTGACGGCGCGTCCCCTTCTTCGAGGTTGACACCCATCGTCGCATAGGCAGCAACAAGGTTTTGTATGTTGATACGCTCTCGTATCAACATTGTCACAGGCTTCGGGTTTTTTCTATCCTGCTCAATCATCCGGCCGTGCAAAAAGACATCCGGCGTGTCTTTACCGGCCTTGTTTCGTGCCCGTATTGCCTGGCTCTGCTCTTCACGCGCGAATCTGTCGTATTGCTGATAGAGTGTGCGCAGGCTCTCCTTGGTAATGGCCATTTAGCGTCCCCGTTGCTCAAGTCGGCTGTAGTACCGGATTCTCTCGCGGATCCACGTTGTAGAAGGCAGGTAGATGATTGTCCCAGCTCGGAGAAAATCGCGCGTGTCATCGAGGATTGCGGCAACCATGATGACCCACTTTAACGTATCGAGGTTGTACAGCTTCCAGGCGATAAGTTCGGGCATCCGAACATCGGCTGGCTGTACCTCATACCATGCCCACGTATCCCCAGTGCGGTATTTTCGATCGAGCTGTGCCTGGCGTATCTCGCGGAAAAACTCAGCACGCAAAAGAGGATCTTCAATATTGAGCGGGGAAAGTTTCCCACCGCTTGAATCAACGGAGTACATCAGGATCAGCCTCCCAGCGTTTTTCAAACTCAGCTTGTTTTTCCATATCAAGCCGCTTTATGGCCTCGAGTGTGGCAAAAATGTTTGGTTTTTCCATGCGCTTGTAGTTCCCGGCCATGACCCGCATCCAGCGCTCAGACAAGGGCTCCTCCATCATAGCCCCTGCGACACACATAAGCAGGGCTCTGTGGCCTGCGGTCAAATGCGACCACTGCAAACGATACCGAATCCTTCCGCGGTCATCGTCATCGAGATCCACGGCAGACATGTCAGTGCCGTATTTCAGCACATACCGTTGCATGTCCTCTCGAAGAATGATCGCCCCTCGCGCTTGCATAGAAAAATACCAGTCAAGCGCTACGCTCAAATTTGTTCGTCTGCTTTCACCGATCTCATCAAAATCGTAGAGAATCGCGGATGTCTTGAGGGAGGCTGTTTTGTCTTCAATCAGGCATACCCAGCCTTTTTCGCTTTTCTCCTCGATTTCCTGCAGCATATCGGGCAACCATTCCGCAGGCGGCGCCACAATCTCTTGAATTTCGGTGACAATAATATTCCCGTCGATATAGCTTGCGGTCGCTCGAGCGCTTTTGTTGAGAATGCCGAACGAAAGACTGAAGATATTTTTGCGCTCTTTCTGGAGGGTTATGCTCATTGCTCTTCACCCTGCATAGCACGCGCCATCTCATAAAACTCGTTGATACGCGTATTTCTTTTGATGCCAGTTTCGGCCGGGATGTAGTCAACCAGAAAAGCAAAACAGCACGTGTCGCAAAGATCCGGCGATTTAATGCCCTTGGCACGCATGCGCTCCTTGGTCTCCATTTTGTATCGCCCCCGCTCATCGATCTCAAAGGGAAGCTTGCTGGCCTGGTCGACAAATTTCCTGCTACGAGGCCCACGGAATCTCCGGTCGTATATGGCCTCTCGTAGCTTGCAATGCGCGTATGCCCTCAGATTTACGTAGCGAGCTTGTGCGGCTTTTGTATAGCATGGCAATCCCCAATGAATCTGCGTGACCGGGATCCCGACACCCTCGAGTTCCAAAATAACAGTACGCCCAGCGCCGTCACCGTCCACGGCAATAGTGAGATTCGGGTACTCATGGTATTTGGACGCAATATAGCGGGCAAACGCGATCTCGTTCATGTCGAGAAATTCTTCGCAACTCACACTCTCAACCCGCCGTTCTTTGTCTTGCCCGCCCATGCGAACAATATGGCAAACAGAACTGTCCCGATGCATTCCTTCCGCGACATCCGCTAAAAGCACATAGCCCCAGTCCCCATCGCTGAAATTGATCGTGTTGTACTGGCAGTCTTCTGCCCATTGCCTTGCAATGAGGTAACCGACCATATTGTCAGGGAAACGGCCAAGCACCTTGATTTGATACTCCGGGGAATGATGCCCACCGTATTCTTCAAGTTTTTCTTTGATGAACCTAAGGCCAACCAGCGGGGATTCCTCGCTGTTCATGGTTATGGCTGTATATATCCCCGCATCGGATCCGTCTTGTTTGGCAAGCCTTGTCATGGCGTCAGCAAAATGGCCTGCAGGCCTTGTTGGCTGGCTTGTCATGATGTAGCGGTTGCGCCTGTGCGTCAGAGCCCCACGCAGAACACCATGGATTGCATCATCAACACCGGATGCTTCATCAACCACAATAAGGAGGTTGTTGTTGTGTTGGCCAGCAAGGTTTTCTGGGGCTGACTTGCTTGCTGTCTTTGGCAGTACGTACCATGAATCTTTATAGCCTCGTGCGTAGTATCTGCGTGTTTCTTTGATAAAAAAGCCTGCCATCCAAGGATACATTGAATCAACGGCTTCAATCACACCATCCAAGTACTTCCACACAACAGACCGTGCCTGCTCAATATTGGTCGCTGTCAACAAGGCGTTGCTGTGGGGGAACACCCTCATATTCCAGTCAAGCAACCACGCCAGGCAAAAGCTTTTTCCGGTATTGCGCAAAACCATGTAGTCGTCAGACAAAAACCTGTGATTGCCGTCCAGCGTGAAGCCGTAGTAGTCGTCAAAGCCGACATACTCAACCCTGGTTATGGGTTCAATGGCCGGTCGCTCCAAAAATATTGAGTAGGGATAGGGCCTATAAGCCACGAAAGAACTTCGTTTGTCTGCGCCCCATGAAAGAAATTCACGCACGGGAATTTCACATACCTGCCGCTCGCTGTTCAACAAACAAAGAATATGCGATTCATTGTAGACATGAGACTTACCGCCCCAAAAATAAAACCGATACATATTTTCCTGGCCGTGGCACGTCGAAAGAACAACTCGCGGTTCCCCGTCATCTCCAATAAGGGGAAAGCCGATTTCAATTTTTTCAACGGGAATATCTTCACCAGTCCAAAGATGCATCATTGTGCCCTTGCCAAAACAACCATGCCCGCTGGCTACAGCCACGCGGGCACCTGGTACCTGGCATGCACGACAAAAATCAATCTGTTGCCATGTCGGCGTATACGGACAGTTATCGAGCACGTACTGCTCAAAATTGTCGTAGTAGCGTTCCCTGAACTTGAGGTATCGAGGATCCGCGAGAAGATTACTGACTGCCACCTCGTTCTCCTGGCTTTTGCACATAGGTATCCGGTGCAGCCTTGTGCAACTCATCCATCTTTGCTCTGCGATCATCAAGCCCATCGCGTTGCGCATTGAGCTCTTTCTGCCGCTCGGCAACTCTGGCTTCCATTTCTTCATCGCTCATGGTGGAGAAAATACCGGCGGTCGCGTCAGGCTGCTCAGGATCCTGCTTCATGATCTGCAACTTCACCGACTCGGGCAATTTGATGCCGTAACGTTCAAACATATACGAAGCATCTTTCTCAGTGAACTGGCCTTCAATCAGTTTCTTCCATATCAGCTGTTCTTTCTTGTGTGTGGCTTTTTCATGGTCATTCTTTGCCAAGATTTTTGTCACATAATCAACAGCCCAGTTATCATCAACATTGGCAGCCTTCATGCAAATGTTCTGAATCATCTGTTCAAAGTATGTCAGAGATTCACCTTCCACCATCTTCATCATCGCAATTTCGACTGCTTCAGCAAGTGCTTTTCTTTGCCTTCGTTTTTCGCCACTTGCTATTCCGCCTTTTCTGCGGATTTCTCTTTGCTCAGCGTTTGATCGCTCATTGAGTGGGATCAAGTTGGATTCATTGCCTGGGCCACCACCATTTTTACGTGTTGTGCCGTTTTTTTTTGACTCTTTCTCCGCCTTCTTCGACACTTTGGGCTTTTTCGTTTTCTTTTCTTCAGATTCTGTTGTCATTTCCTACTCCATCTATCTGTCTCATACTTTGGGTGTTGATCGTATTGTAAATTGCGCTCTCCAAATCAATTGGAGCTTCTCCCGTAATATGCGACAGTCCACACACGCGGCATTTGCGTTTTCGTATCACGCAGCGCTCAACGCTTATCGTTTGCACAACAAATGTTTCCTCATATCCACAATACGGGCACTTATACGAACGTTCTGCTTTCACCATCAAGCGTCCCCATTGGTTACAAAGGCACTCCGTTCACGACACAATTTCTCGTAAATTTCGTTTTTTTCCCGCAACGCAGTCTCAAGTTGCACTTTGAGATCTTCGTTTTCCTGTTGCAATCTCTCGTTGTCGCACGCCAGGCAGAGATGATTGCTTTTATTGAGTAAAAGTTTTCTCTTGCACGATGCACAAAATGATATCAACCGGTTCTGAATTCTGGGAAAAGTCATTGTATCACCTGAAGATATAGGTAAGAGCAACTGCCGTGCCTATAAGTGCAACGACCAGGGCATAGATGGCGGGAGATACGCGTTCCGGTAGCAAACCGCATCTCCCGTCGTTCCCAATAAGATTTTTCCGAAAAAGGGCACACCTGTTGCCTACGCAAAGCGACACAAGGTGTACCCTGTCTCGGTCTTCAGCTCGAATAGCCTGATTAAAAGCGCCGGATTGCATCACACGCATAATGCCGTGGTCTTCCATGTGTATAGACATGCGTGCCATAGGGCACCATTTGCGATCACTCGTCACAGGCTCATGCGGTTTGTCGATCATCCGTTGCTCCTTTTACAAAATAGGACAATTAGACTCCAAAAAACGCTTTGATGGCAAAGGACACTATGGCTCCGATGACAGAGCCAAAGGCCATAGCCCCTGCTACCCAACCGGCAATATAGGTTCCCCGTCGCTCGAGAGTCTGGATCCTTTTGCCGTGATCTTTGAGCTGGGAGATGACCACTTCATCCATCCTTTCCCTCAGGTAGAGGACGTCAGCCTCAATGCGAGCGAGTCTTTCGAGCTCTGTCTGTTCCATCACTCAATCCCCACAGCAAAGCCAAGGACTTGTTTGAGGACATCCATCGCGTTGTTGAGGTCAACGACCTCGGGGAAGAACAGGCCAATAATAGCAATGATTCCCCCGACTGCGATCAAAGTCCATTTGATGAACCCGCCATAGTAGCGGGGAGTCATATGCCCTCTTTGGAGGGCACGAGCTTCTTCCAGTTCCACCTGGGCACGGATCTCTTCGACCTTTTCAGATCCAGACAGACCAACGAGAGAGCCAAGGATGGATGGGAGGTTTTTCAACCACGTGAGCCAAGCCATTGCTAACCTCCCGCCTGTTTTTCTTTCAGACCTTCCAAGCACATATCGCCTTCATAGTTCCGGCGGATGCGCAAACCAGGCAATTCTACCTTTTCGTTTGTACGCCGGTCACGGGCATACTTGTAGATCTCTTTCATACGCTTGCAGGCACCCTCGAGATCACCTGCGTTGAGTTTTTTGACGATGCTCGATTTGCACATTGCACCGGAGCCGATGTTATAGGTCATCGAAGCAATGGCGGCCTTGGTTTTGTCAGGGAGATCAGCGAAGTCCCTGATGCAGCGTGTGAGAGGTCTGACCAGCTCGACCATATGCTCATTCAAAGAACGAGAGCATTCCTCAAACGAGTATTCATGCCCCACGATGACATTGCGCGTATCGCCCCAACACTTTGTGGGGATGCCGACAGGATCCACGTAGCCTTCAGGTACATAGCCCTCGAAATCAGCCGTGGTGTTGATGGCGTAGTTTGCAGCCACACCACTACCAAGTAGGGCAGCGAGCGCAGCGCAGGCGACCACTTTCTTGGGCGGCTTCCTGTAAGGGATTTTGGCCATAAAAAATAGCTCCTTATTGAGTTTACAGGGGGGGGGCATCCTATGTCTTTCGAGGGCACACATAAAATGGGGGTGGGGGAGGGAATGGCATAGAGCCGGAGAAAAAAATGTTTGACAAGGTTTGTATCTTATCTCCGACAAGACAAGTAGTCAAACATCCTCATTTTGCTTTTTGTCTTCATTTTTTAGTTTCTTCTATAATCGAAATATGCTGATCATTTTCAATCCGACTCCTTGAAAATGGAGGTCTACAACTTTGCAAGTGAGGGGAGCTTGTTGTGCATTCCCCTCACTTGTTGAGTCTCTGGTAGAATGTTTCTATTACACCTTACCGCAAGTGCAGTGTTTTATGCGGTCGTGTTCTTCTTGACGTTTTGCGTTATTGAAGCGGTCAAGTGTGCCTACAAGATACAATGGACTGTTTCTTACTCCGTGGAGTCCTTAGCGTACAGTCTCTGCATTCAGATAAGACACATCGTAATCGAAAATATGAGCTCGGCGGCTTTTCAATTTGCATCTGGCATGCTCAATTGTGCAGCCGTATTGCTTGGAAAGATAGCGTGCTGCGGCCATCAAGCTTGGTAAAAGGACTACCTCGCCGTTTGTCATCAATCTTACCTGAATGGAGATTTGAGCGTTCCATTGTTGGCAATTCTTTATGGCTTGCTCAATGACATGATCACCGAGTTTGCGGTTTTGCATTTGTTGGCTATGGGTACAATACCGCAGATTAGAGTAGTGGTTGTTGTGTGTATTCCTGTCGATATGGTCTATCTCTAGCCCTTCTGTTTTTTTTCCAAGCCAACACTCTGCCACTATGGCGTGTACCATGTGTCGTCTGACCTTTCTTTCGCCATTCAATGCTATGCATGTCCAAAAGACATAGTACCCTTTTTTAGAGTGGTGCATATCCAGTTTGATGGACAATTGATGCTTGCTTTTTACGTTCCTTACAACGCGGCCGTCTTCGCGTACCTCATATAAAAAATTTAATGATGGTATCTTTCTGAACTCAAGATTAGGCATTTTCTGTCTTCCCTTGATCCCCTTATAAGCATTGTTTTATTTCTGATCCATTGTTGGATTCCACTTATAAGAAGCCAAACTAAATGTTTGGGCAGCTAAGAGTATAGGCTATCTTTGGCAACCTGTTATTCTCCGTATCCGTTCAAACGGAAGCCCTTTACCAACTATTCCCTCTTTATTTTTAGGGATAGGTCCCATAGTAAAACTCCTTTACTTTTACGGTTTTTTATGAGAGGACGACCACTCTTTTGCCGCAGTCGTCATGTTGTCCTGGGAGATTAGGGTAAAAGTTCATAAACGCTATCATTGATTGATACAACGCAGTTTCTACACTCGTCACCCTATATGAAATCGCGTATGCTTCTTCGCACTTGATATGCACTTGAACGTTCCTATCGTATACACTCAGCTCATCTATCAGCTGGCCTACTGTCATATTTGCCTCTCCTTTACGAGATAACAAGCACAACCCTATTGCGGTTTTTGTCTGAATTCGGATACGAATACATAAGCTTTGCTGTGGCTGTGGGTATTTGGCAGGACGTGCCACACCATACATCATTAGCCCTATACGGTGGTTTATCTAGGCTCTTGCATTGAATGTACACCTGTATGTCTTCTTTGTATTCACGTAATTCTCTTATAAGTTCACCTATAGTCATAGGAACTCCTTTTTGAAGAGATTGAACAATGTAACATTTTACACAAAAGAAATTGTTACTTGAGCATCCTGCCTTGCGTAAATTTGGTCTTACTCGTCTTTCCCAAGGTAGTCGGCAATCGCTCGTCGTGCCTCTTCGAAGCCATGGCAGACCTTGCAGGCATAGCCTTGTTGTTCCAGCTCCCCGATTATTGCTTTTTGGGCGGAAGAAGGCCTGCCTGAAGCCGTTTTCAGCTCGATGTACAAACCATGAAACCCGTTGCGTGAAACGGCCAAAAAGAGATCTGGGATACCTGCTCTGACACCTTCGTCTTTGAGCTTCTTTGCTACAACGATATGCCGAGCGCCTCCGTTTGGGATAGCGTAAAGCAGAGGCTCTGGTATGCCATAGCCGGAGCATTGCCATTGCCACCATTGAATGAGCGCGCATTGCTCTTGGTGTTCGGTCATCGGAGCCGGAGCCTCTTTGGGGAGTCTCATCTATGACCCTCGAGAAGGGCTCTAGGAAGCCCTACAGCACTCTGTAGAGCTTTTTGTGGACGTTGAGGCATGGCATTGCGGAGAAGGTCTTGTATGGGCGCACAGCCCCTTCCTCGATCGAGTGCAAGAACAGTCTCGGCACCCA
>JAFTDR010000290.1 GCA_017454105.1 Desulfovibrionaceae bacterium
AAATTGGTTGAGTGGCTTCAGCACATTAGGCCAGGCGGTTGCGAGACGAAGCGGATCGGAAACGATCCGGCCGGAAATCGAAGCGTTGGATTGTTGTGACGCGTCACTCCCACATGAACAAGTTCCGCCAGATGACGACCCGCTACGAAAAACGTGCCGTTTCGCGATACAGCCCTATCCCCTCTTGCCGCAACGATGATGACCATCAGGACCATTTTCCGTATGGAATTCGTTTGTGACTCTCTCTGGTACAACAAAGATGCCCAAAGGTACGGTAGGCAAAAGCGGACGCGGGATATTGACCTCACACAATACGCAAGCGTAAGCGAGACATTCCTCAAACAGGCGGCTTGGCGCAAATTCTTATCTGGAGTGCAGGGCCAGGCTGCGTAGGTCAATTTCTTATTCGTGCTAAGTCGTCACTTTGTTGCGCAGAGTATATAGTTAAGCCAAAAAGTGACTCTGCTAGCTTGAGGATATATACCCGGCCGCATTCTGCCCTGTACAGCGCAAGGAAAGCAACTTCATTTGGTTGTCCCAACAGGCTTCCCTTTGTGTCGCAGGAAGAATCATTGTGACGGCGAGTAGCGATCGGAACTAGTACCAGCTTCTCAAAGTTCATGTGCCTCATTTACGCCGAATATCCTTAGAATTGAGGGCTCTACCAGCCATATTTTTGCACACGGACTGAGAAAAGTGAGAACTAGGGACTTCATAAGCCAAACTGGTGCAATTGTATACTGTGGTCAGAAAAAAAGTTTTCACTTGGAGTTGAAAATATCAGATTCTGTGCAGACGCCTATTTCAAAAATATCAGCTTGTTTCTGGCTAGAGTAGAGACTGTACACACGTGACGGGTACAGCATCGTTTATGAGGCACGGGAGGAGCCTGCGGCCGTGCAATCGCAGGCTCTTTTAGAAGCGAGTGAAGAGTCAAAAAAATCCGTGGGCAAGGGACAGACGGAGGGCAACGCAGAAGAGTTTTCCGCACGGCAATCGGCCAATATGGGAAGAATCAGAATGCTGCCTTTGTGAGACACGTTCTCTTTTTTTGACTCTGCCTGAATTGGCGTGGACAAAAAAAGAGGGGATCGTATTTGGCCAGTGGGACGCTTATGACTGCTTCATTTCTTTGATGAGAACACTCAGCTGTTCTGTTTGCCGGGCAAGATCGGAAATGGCCTTGGCGGATTCTCCCATGGCTTGCGTTGTCTGGTGGGAGACATCGCTCACATAGGAGATGGAGCTTGTGATTTCACCGCTTGAGGCGGACTGTTCTTCGGATGCTGTTGCAATGGCCCGCACCTCGTCTGCCGTGTTTTCGACACTTGAGACGATTTGCGTGAGCGCCTTGCCGGATTCCTCGGCAAGCTGCGTTGCTTGCTCAATGTTTTTCCAGGCAATATCCATGCGCTCCCAGCTTTGCTGCGCGCTTTGTTGGATCGAGGTGATGGCGCTTGCCACATCGTTTGTCGATGTCATGGTCTTTTCAGCGAGTTTGCGCACCTCGTCTGCCACAACCGCGAAGCCCCGTCCGGCATCGCCTGCGCGGGCGGCTTCAATGGCCGCATTGAGCGCGAGAAGATTGGTCTGGTCGGCAATGTCCGAGATAACGTCCATTATCCTGCTGATATTTTGCGTGTGCTTGTGCAGCGTCTCCATGTCCGCTTTGAGTTCTTGGGCAACTTTTAAAACGGCATTGATGCTCAAAAGCGCCTCTGAAATAATATGCTGGCCTCTCTCAGCGTTTGCGTGCGTGTCGCGCGAGGCCGCTGCGGCGTCAGAGGCATTGCGTGCGACATCCTGCACGCTCGCATTCATTTCACGCATGGAGGCGGCTGCTTCGGCAAGCCTCCGTGAGGATTCGGCGGCGCTTCTGTCCGACTGCTCAATTTGTGCGGAGAGTTCTGTGGCTGCGGCGGAGATGGCCGTCACCATGTCCTCCAGGCGCTCGGCTGCGGCTAACATGCCGTCTTTTTTGGCTTTTTCCGCAAGACGCGTCGCCTCTTCCGCCCTGGCAGTCGCCTTTTCGGCGAGATGGCTTTTTTCTTCCGCTTCCTTGGTTTTCTCATTGGCAAGAGCGACATTGTCGGCAATGCTCTGCACCATTGTCTTAAGTGACTGGTACAAAATGAGCAGTTCGCCGTAAAAGCCCCTTGTCTCATTGGGCATGGCCGAATAGTCGCCGCTCGCCACACGGTTTGTCGCCTGAAGGAGGATGCCGAGCGGTTTTGTGATCGAGAGGACAATGAAGGTTGCAACGCCGATCATAAGGATTGCTATAACCGCGACTATCCCCAGAATCTGGAAAAGTGCGTGATTGGCGCGTTCGTAAATTTCTTCTGAGGACTGCAGGGCAACGATTTTCCAGCCGAAATGTGTTGTTTCGACTTGGGCGATCATTGGCGTCGACTGCAGGGTGACTTCGAGATCGCCGGAGGATTTGTTAAAAATTTTGTTTAGGCCCGCGTCCTGCAGGTCACTGCCTATGATTTTGCCGATATTTGAGGGATTTTTCTGATCGCAGAGAATGCGGCCGCTCTTTTCGATAAGCATGAAGTAGCCTGTCTTAGCGAAGTTCAGATCGGCAATCATCTTCGACAGGTTGTTTAAGGAAATGTCAATGCCGACAATACCGCTTAGTACTCCGTTTGCAAACATCTTGTGTGTCACGGCAAAGACCATGCTGCCAGTTAAGGACTTATAGGCGTTCACAAGAATGCCTGCCGATGCGGATTGTTCCGAGTCGCGGTACCAGGGGCGTACATTTGTCGCGTACCTTGGCGAGACACTGGCACCGTCTAGTGATGTGGCGTAGTTTCCTTTGGGGAAGCCCGCGTAGATTTCCACATATTCGTTATAGGCATTGTCCATGCTGACGAGCGTTTTTATGATCTGCGCAGCCTGGGGGTCCAGATTGGCATGGCGGTATGTCTGCTGCTGTGTGGAGTCTTTGAAATTCGGAAAATGGTCCCCGAGTGTCGCAAGATCGGAGGCGGCGAGGACTTCCACATTTTTCCGGGCAGTGTTGATAAAATCATCGAGTGTCGCGTTGACAAGTTTTAGCTGCTGGCTCGTGGAGGAAAAAAAGTATCCGAGCGCGTCTTCACGCATTTTCCAGGCTGAGAGAGCGGTGATCGAGATGGAGATGAGGAATATGGCAAGGAGAAAACCCGCGATAATTCTGGTTTTAATTGTCATAGGTAATCAGCGTGGAAGCCTCGGCCAGTCCCCTTTGGCGTGAAGAGTGGCCGTGGAGGAAACGCCGCCTCCATTAGTGTACGTTGTAGTTTACTGTGGTGTTCTCGGCGGCACAGTCTTCTCGTGACTTCTAATGGAAAAGCAGTATCCAATTGGGTACTGAGTTCTGAACCATTGGAAGCAAGACCAGGAAGCAAGACCAAATGGCTTTTGATTCACCTCTTGGAGGTTGAGAAGAAACGGGCTTTCCCCGAGTTCTTGGCTTTTTTGGCTACGTGCCACTGCATATTGGTGCAGCGGGTTTGAATTGTTGCTTGCGCGCAAATACCTAACCCTAGTGTGCGCGGAGAAGGGCTTGTACGGGGACTCTGGGGAAAAATGCCCGTGACAGGAACGTTTCGGCGGACTGTCCTGCACGTTGCAAGGGGTTGAACGATCCCTCCTCTCGCCTCAGTGCGGGCGTATGTTTCTTTGCTTTGTTTTTGAGTGGATATCGAGCCTGACTTTGGCTCATTTGGAGACAATGCAAGGCCATGGAAACGTTTTTTTGAGTGCTTTGCCCTTTTTCTTGTAAGAGCGCCTCAGCCGATCCCTTGCCCGGTTGACATTGCCGCCCAATCTGTGCAGTATATAGTGAGAACTGTCTCAAAGAGTCTGCGCTGCATGCAGTTTTTGTCCATTCGAGGCTTGCTGTATGCTAAAAAGCGTTTTTTTGCGGCTTGGAATAGGCTCAAGCCAGAAAAAAAGAGCAAAGAGGGCTCTCTTGCGCGAGATTTTCCCGGGTGGCCGATGAGAGAGTGTACCTATAAGGCGTTCTTACGGAAAATCAATGTGCAGTCGAGTATAGCTGAAGGAGAGAATGGGGGTCTGGCCAATGCCAGAGTGATAGGCCCTAGTTTTCCCCCGAAGCACGAGCCGAGGAGATGCGCTTTGGGTTTGTCGGAAATCGCCCTTATGCTTTTGCGTTAGGACACACGCTTGCGCAGTATCCATCGCAGTATCCATGAAAGTGACAAGGGCAGTCGGCAAAAAGCATATTCTTTTTTATAAGAAAAGCAACTTTCTTGTCAGATTGCCGCACTGCGGGACAGCTCACTGCAAAACGGCCTCGATCGGGTGGGTCTGAGGGCCTGTGCGTGTCGCTCTTGTGCGGTCGTCGGACAAAGTACGTGTCAGGCTGCTTTGTCATGAATCCTAGTATACTCTGGTCAGAAAAAAAGTTTTACTTTGTAAGAGTATGCCTGAGCGCGTGCCCATAGGCCAAAGATGAGACAGTGAACAATAGGGCAGCGATCCTGCTTGAGTCTCTTCGACACTAAAAATGTCAATTTTTTCCTGATCGCAGTATACTTAAGCGGCGCAATACTCTTACTTTCCCGGCATAAAATGGAGCTTCAGAGACGAAAAGCCAAATAGACGCGGGGTTTTCATCCTGGTGGACTATTTGTAGCTATACTCCAGCCATAAACGAACTGACATGTTTACGAACGCGAGTCAGCACTGGGTCGCAATTTTCAACGTAAAAGTGGCAACTTTTTTTTCTGACCGCAGTATAAACAGATCCGCTTGAGCCAAAAGGTTTTTTTTGAGTTGGACGATGCGAAGGACTGCGGTTCTTTTTGTACCGATCTTGACCTTGAGGTCCCTTTGACGTGCGTGGAAAACCTTTGTGCAGGCTGGCGGTGCGGCCAGAGAATTTGGAAGAGAGGACTGCTTTTGTCTGTGTTTCTTGTGCTTGGGAGAGGCACGCTTGCTTTTTCCTGGGCGCTCGTTTGGAATGTCTTACAAAATGGAGGCGGCGTTTTCATCCCCTACGGGTGTGCGCCGAAGACCCGATGAATAGCTCACGACGGACTTTTGTTAAAGGGATGGTTGCAACGCTTGGCGCGGCAACGGTGACTGGCGGGACAGCGTTTGGAGGAACGGAAATGGTTGCGCAAAAGCCTGTTCCCGCAAGCGGCGGGGAGATCTACATTCCGTATGCCGATCGGAAGGGTCCTGAATCCTTTGTCTGGTTTACAAGGGAGCTTTCTGCGGACGGCCTGCGTGCCCTCTATCGCAAGGTGAGCGGTCAGCTCACGGGAAAAATAGCAATCAAGCTGCATACAGGCGAGCCAAACGGCCCCAATATTATCCCGCGGTCCTGGGTGAAAGATCTTATCAGCGAGGAGATACCTGGGGGAACGATTGTCGAGACAAATTCGTATTATGAAGGCGATCGCTACACAACGGAGAAACACAGGAAGACGCTTGGCGTCAATGGCTGGACCTTTGCGCCGGTTGATATACTTGACGAGACTGGATGCGCCATGCTGCCCGTGAAAGGGGGGAAATGGTTTAAGGAAATGTCGGTCGGCGAGAATTTGCTCAAGTACAACTCTCTCCTTGCCCTGACCCATTTTAAAGGGCATACGATGGCCGGTTTCGGCGGTTCCGACAAGAATATTGGCATTGGCTGCGCAGACGGGCGGATCGGCAAAGCCATGATTCACACAGAGGAAGGCAAGGGACAGTGGAGCATCTCGAAAGAGGAGTTCATGGAGCGCATGACAGAATCCACCAAGGCTGTCCTTGATCATTTTGCGCCCCACTGCGCCTTTATCAATGTCCTCCGCAATATGTCCGTCTCCTGCGACTGCGAAGGGGTCGCTGCTCAGCCGGTGGTCACCCCGAATATCGGCATTGTGGCCTCGCTCGATGTTCTTGCCTGCGATCAGGCCTCCGTTGACCTTGTCTTTGCGCTCTCGCAAGCCGATCGTTCGGCTCTTGTTGAGCGCATGACGTCCCGCCACGGGTTTAGGCAGCTCACCTACATGAAGGAACTCGGCATGGGGAGCGACCGCTATCAGCTGCTCGATGCGGATGACAATGACAGGCGCATTGCCCCGATGGATGCTGTGAAAGATGTAAAGCCCTTTTCGTAAAAAATCGGCGTTTTGCCGTAGCAAGAGATGTGGCGCGTAACGGAAAAAGCACCGCGTGCTTTTTCCGTTCCTTTTTTGGAGCGTTATTTGTACGAGGTGTGTGCAGATGAGACTCATAGTTCCCTTTCTGCTTTGTTCAATTCTTCTTTTGCCTTCAGCTGTTTTTTCCAGGGGAAACACGAAAATAGAGACATATCAGCAGGCTAAAAAGGTTCTGTATCAAGTCATTTACCGGGACCACCGCATTACCTTCTACTGCAATTTTCCATTTGAGAAAAACAGATTCGTGCGTCTCCCAGACGGCTTTATCGTGCCGCGTCATCCAGATCGGGCCAATCGAGTTGAAACGGAACATGTTGTTCCAGTTGAAAACTTTGGCAAAGCCTTTCCCGAGTGGCGTGAGGGGCACGAGCAATGCGTTGCGGACGGTCGGCCTTTTAAAGGGCGCAAATGCGTCGAGCTTGTCAATGAAGAATTTAGGCGTATGGAGTCCGATCTGCACAATCTCTATCCGTCTGTCGGTGTTGTGAACGCTATGCGCGGCAACAAGAATTTTCAGATGTTTGGTCCGAGTGCCGCTCTTCCTTTCGGCCCCACCTGTCCTATGCGCATGGAAAACCGCTCGGTTGAGCCACCAAAGGAGGCCAGAGGGCCGATTGCCAGGACCTATTTGTACATGGAGGCGACCTATCAGAACTACCACATGAGTAGCCAGCAGCGCAGGCTTATGGAGGCCTGGGACAGGGAGTATCCGCCAACAGAATGGGAATGCGAGCGTGCCAGGCGTATACGGAAAGTACAGGGGAACGGCAATTCTTTTGTTGAGGACAAGTGTCCTAAGGAATAGAAAAGAGTGCGCGTGCGGTGGATTTGGGACTTGTACCCCTCTTTTGCAGCAAAACGTTTGCTTCCATACTCTCGATGGACACAGCGAATCATTGCGTTGCTCTTACGATTCTACAGGTTGATTGCAAGAGATGACCAGATACTCTCACATGTGCGATAGGGCTCATTGCAAGCAACTTCTTACATTGTATCCCTGTATGACTAAAAGGGAAAACAACGATTTTGCCTAGGCTTCCTCTACCAAAATAGCCCGCTACGTGGTACATCTTTTAGTCATACGTATGACTAAAGTATGACTAAAATGGAAAAATATTGTGACGCCGAGCAGAATTGAGTGCTGACTTTCATTTCAAAACTGTCAGTCTGTTTCTGGCTGGAGTATACGTAAAGTGAGGAGATATGAAACGGCTTACCTTTTCTTTGCTCAGTCTTTTTGTTTTTCTGCTGATTGTTCCGGCCAAAGCCGACACCCTGCTTGAAAAGATTCTTCCCGCAGCGGCGCAGGCTAAGCCTTTTCACGGCAATATTGAATCAAAAGTGTACCACGCGCCTAACTGCGAGTTTTACTCGTGCAAAAAATGCATAAAGGAATTTGCCACGGAAAAGCAAGCCCAGGCCGAGGGCTATCAGCCATGCAGTGTCTGTCTTGGGAAACAGGGGGAAGCTGGGCAGAAGGGTAAAAAATCAACAGAGCTTCGCGGGAACCCCAATACAAAAGTTGTCCACGGACCGTCGTGCAAATACTATGCGTCGAACAGTTCGAGCGTCACGTTCCGCTCTAAAAAGGAGGCCGAAGCAGCCGGATACCGTCTCTGCACAATCTGCAACGGAAAATAAGTTGAGGGGACAAAGCCCTGCTGCACAATCTCTTCTTTTATGCTCATGAGCAAATACGAATACCAGATGACTGAAAGGAGTGGCAAAGTATACTCATGGAGGTAAAGCAGACGGCTCAAAGGGTTTTGTGGAGGATTCTTGTGTTGCGTATACTGCGGTCAGAAAAAAAGTTGCCACTTTACGCTGAAAATAGCGATCCAGTGCTGACTCGCGTTCGTAAACATGTCAGTTCGTTTATGGCTGGAGTGTACAGATCGAGTGTTGACAGGTGAGCAATCAAGAGATACACTTTCTTCGTAAACCATAGCTTGACAGTCAGGAACGAAACTGGAAATCGCCTGACCAGTATCTTCTCCTACGGTCTCCTTCCGGGGAGGAGGATTCAAGCTCGGGTTTTTTCTTTTTGATATGGCGTTTCCTTATTATCATAGTACATTGACTGGTAAGAAGCCCTCTGAGAAATCAGGGGGCTTTTCTTTTGCCAGCGACTTAAGTGCGTGAGGAATACCCCCCGTTTTACTGAGGGCAATGAGAGGATAAGGCTAAGATGAACCAAAAAAACAAAATCGAGGGGGATGGCGAAATACGGATATCCTGTACGTGGCCCGCTCGTGACAATCACCTGCTTACTCTACACCCAAGTCAGTTGTGTTTGCGCACATTTGACGGGGGGGAGGGAGAGGGGATTATGGTATACTTGCAAGCAGTTCGATTGCCCTTGCGAAAAAAAATCCGCGTGTACGGAGTACAATACTATCGTTCAACAGTGGACGCTAAACTTCTCGTGACGCGGACCTTTATCTGCCTCTGTAGTGAGTGACTGCAAAA
>JAFTDR010000291.1 GCA_017454105.1 Desulfovibrionaceae bacterium
CAGCGTTCAATCTGAGCCAGAATCAAACTCTCCAGTTCAAATCTGTGTCAGATTTCTGCTTCGCAGAAATCAGAATTTCTTTTTAGAAACTCAATGTTTCTGTTCTTCCACTCGCTATTCACTTGTCAATGAACAATCCGTATGAAAAGAATCTATCAATTCCTTTCAGCTTTGTCAAGCAATTCTTTTTTTTCAAATCGAATTGCGTACAGGCAATATACTTGAAACATTGTTACGTGTCAAACATTTTTTTTATCTTTTTTAAATGTCGCACTTTTTGTTTGCAAGCATTTCGTTCGTGTATATGAACATTTTTTTAAAGCCCTGTCAAGTATTCTTTTTCTTTTTTGTCAGGATTGCATCGTCTGATCATGCAGAAAAAAAACACAGAAAGAAGCGTTTTCAATGTTCCCGTACAACGGAAGCGACTTTGCCTTTTTTTGCGCTGAACGTCAAGTTTTTTTTTTGAGAAAGCAGAAAAAAATCTGCATTCGTGCCCACGCATTCAACGCGGAAAGCACTATGGCTGACTTTGCCTTAAATGTCAAGTGAAGTCAGGATTTTTTCTGCAGCGCTTGCCAATGCTCCTTGGCCTTCTCTGTGGCCACCCTTCCGCGCGGGGTTCTCTTAAGAAAGCCGCACTGGATGAGATAGGGTTCGATTATATCCTCAATTGTGCGCACATCTTCCGAGCAGGCTGCTGCGAGCGTCTTTATCCCAACAGGGCCGCCTGAAAAGGTGTCGATCACAAGGGAGAGAATCTTTCTATCCATAAGATCGAGCCCTAGGGGATCGACGTCCAGGCGGGAGAGGGCTGAGGCCGCCTCTTCCTGGCCTATGGTCGAAGCCCCCTTCACACAGGCGAAATCGCGCACGCGGCGCAAGAGTCTGTTCGCGATGCGCGGCGTTCCCCGCGAGCGCCGCCCAATCTCCAGGGCACCGTCTCGGTTGATTGACACACCAAGTATTCTCGCTGTGCGCAGGACTATCTCCGCAAGATCCTCTGCCCCGTAAAACTCAAGACGGTGGACTATGCCAAAACGATCGCGAAGCGGGGAGGAGATAAGCCCCATGCGCGTTGTTGCCCCAACCAGGGTAAAGGGAGCGATGGTTATGCTGACTGTCCGCGCTGCCGGCCCCTGGCCGCAGATGATATCCAGATGAAAATCCTCCATGGCCGGATAGAGTATTTCCTCAACCGCTATCGGCATGCGGTGAATCTCGTCGACAAAGAGGATGTCGTCCTTCTCAAGCTTTGTCAAAATTGCGGCGAGATCGCCTCCGCGCTCAAGCACAGGGCCTGAGGTTGTTACGATGTTTACGCCAAGTTCTGAGGCCATAATCTGCGCAAGTGTCGTCTTGCCAAGCCCAGGATTTCCGTAGAAGAGCGTGTGGTCGAGGGCCTTCCCCCTCTCTTTCGCCGCGTCGATAAAGACGCGCAGGTTCTCGCGCAACTCTCTCTGCCCGATAAATTCCTCAAGACGCTTCGGCCGGACGCTCTCTTCAATGACCTGCTTGTCCTCTTCGGTTCTTTTCGGATCAACGGCCTGCGCATCTCGCGTACGCTCGTCTTCATGGATATCTTTTTGTCCCTCTGTGTCGCTTGCCATATGAGAGCGTTCCGTATCCTTGCCCTCTGCTTCCTGACTCATTTCTTACCTCTCGACAGAGCCTGCAAGGCAGCTCTGATTGCCTCGGAAACATCAAATCCCTGATTTTCCTGCAGAATTGCCCGCACAAGCGGGTAGGTTTCGCTCTCTGGATAGCCAAGGCCTGTGAGCCCGTCAAGCACGGTCCTAAGCACAGAATTGCCCGCACTCTCGCTGCTCACAGAAGATACGCTTCCGGCAATGCCCTTCATTTTATCCTTCAGCTCAAGAAAAACATGCTGCGCTGTCTTCTTCCCAATGCCTGGCACCTGCGTCAAAACAAGGGCATCGTCATCTAAGACAATCTGCTCAAGATCCGCTGGCCGAAAAACGGAGAGCACGGCTAAGGCAGTCTTTGCGCCCACCTTGGAGATTGTCACGAGAATTTCAAAGGTTCTTAGTTCATCAAATGTCTGAAAACCAAAGAGTTCCTGGGCGTCCTCGCGCACAATCATACTTGTGTACAGGCTGATTGGCTCGCCTTTTACCGGGAGATTTGCGAGTGTGTGGGCCGGTAAAAAAAGCCTGTAGCCGACCCCGCCGTTTGTCATAACTATGCAGCAATTGCCCCACTGCTCAAGGAGTTTTCCTTCCAGATACGCTATCACAATCAACCTCCAATGCCGCTCATCCTTTTTTCTGCAACTGCCGTCTTCCGCCGCGCAAGTAAAACCTCGTTGCCGATCACCTTGCGCTGGCAGAGAGCCCTGATACAGCGGGCAATGGACTCGCCTGTCACGCGCCTGTTCCGAAGAAGCGGGCGCAGCGCATATTCCCTGTCATCAAAGAGACAGAGCCTAAGCGCTCCATCGCTTGTGATGCGCAGGCGGTTGCATGTTGAGCAAAAATGGTCCGTCACGGCCGAAATAAAACCGAGGCGGCCGCGGGAGCCTGCGATCGCATACATGCGGGCCGGTCCGTCGGTTGGGGAGCGGCTTTCGATTGGGCGTAAGCGAACACACTCTTCCGCAGCCTGTCTCAGTTCCGATACAGGCAAAAAGCGCTCGCGGCTCCAAAGCGTCCCTTTTCCCATGGGCATAAACTCTATAAAACGCACATCAATCTCTTTCTCCTTGGCGAAAGCGATGAATGCGGGCAATTCCCTGTCTGTTATGCCGCGCAGAGCAACGGCATTGAGCTTAATTGGTATGCCGCTCATACGTAAAGCGTTCACATTGTCGAGAACGCAGGCGAGCATATTTCTTCCCGTAATCTCGGCAAAGACATCTGGGGAAAACGTATCCAGAGAAATATTGACGCAGCCAACACGGATGCGCGCAAGCACTGGGATGATCGGGCCGATCAAGGTGCCATTGCTGGTCATACGGATATCAAGATCGGCAAAGCGCTCGCGAAGACTTACAAGAAAATCCGCGCAGCCTTTGCGCACTAAGGGTTCGCCGCCTGAGAGGCGGAGCTTGCGCACACCAAGCCCGTAGAAAATACCCGCAAGCCTGAGCATTTCCTCATAGGTTAGAATGGATGGGTGTGGAATGTACTCGTATTTCGCAGGACTCTGGCAGTAGAGGCAGCGCAGATTGCAGCGGTCTGTGACCGAGAGGCGCACATAGCGTATTGCTCTCCCATAGGCATCGGCAAGGCTTGCGTCCAGAGGAGAATTGTGTC
Source organism: Desulfovibrionaceae bacterium (assembly GCA_017454105.1). GTDB lineage: Bacteria > Desulfobacterota > Desulfovibrionia > Desulfovibrionales > Desulfovibrionaceae > Desulfovibrio. The sequence goes on from JAFTDR010000291.1 coordinate 3,276, forward strand.
CCTGTGTCTTGAGCATACACTCTAAGCCTGCTCAAAGCCTGGAAGAAGAACTGAGGACTCCTCGCCACTCCCCTTGGGACACTGTTCCTTAAGATGGCAGATCTCACAGCCCCCTTTATACGGATAATGGGTCAGAACGGCATAGGTGCGCGAAAGAAGAGCGGATGTTTCGCTCTTATAGGGTATCCCAAGCTCTGCCATGGTTTGTCTCAGTGTCTCGGAGGGACGCGGGGATGGCGCACAGCCCCCCTCCTCGATCTCAGGGAGAACATCCTGAATGACAGTCATGCACAGAAACTGGGCTAAACAGTGAATAAGGAAACCCTCGGAGGCCTGGGCTTTCCAGGCGCGCTCCACACTGTCCTCGACGGACTCGGGAAGCCAGACAGCAAGATAGGAAATTTTGCCGGCCTGAATGATGCAGGCTGAAAGTTTCTCCTGCCACTCTTCCCAGAGCGTCTCAAGGCGCTCAAGAGTCGCCCCACCGATACGCGACTCGTGACTCATGGCCAAAAAGTTTTCAAGGTCAAAACCAGGATGGATAGCAAGTCGGTTTATTTGCACGTTTGTGTTCATCACATTTTCGACGTGGATACCCCGCATGCCGGGGCGCGTCGCCTCCTTTATTTCTTGTATTGTATCCGCTCACAGGTCATGTTCTCCACAAGCCAAAAACAAACTGACGTTTCTGCGAACGGGCAACGTCTGGCCAACTACATAATGATTTTCCCTGGGCTACCTAAGGCAAGCGGCCTCAATTGGTAGCACCCGCAAGGCTCACTGTATCGCGGGATGAATCATCGAACATTTCCGCCAGGCGAGTTCGCTCTATGGAGGAAAGTCGCAGTCCATCAGATCTTCCAACTCAAAAAGAACCTTTGGAGCTACAAAGGGTCCTCTTGGCTTTTCGTCTCGAACACTCCATTTCATGCCGGGAAATTGAGAGTATAGTGTCGACCGTCTGAGAGGTGGGGCAAGATTGCACCCGTGGCCCTGTATTGACTGAGACTTGAGAATGCTGGGTGCAGGCTAGCATAGATCGCACAATAAAGAAACAGCAAAGGCCTTGTGAGGCTTGCCAAAGACCACTGATTGCGCAATACTCGTGGCAATGAGGCGGCAAAAACCGCAGGGCAGATTCGCTGACATGGGGGTTCTGCCAAAAAAAGCCTTTGCGCAAATCCTCTAAAGACATCTCGCTTTCCCTGACAATTCGCCAAAACAGTCAGTCGGCGGTCTCTTTTTTTCCTCTTCCTAACGGAGTTATTCATGCAAGAAGGAAAAGAATTTCCCTCAAAAATACGCTACTATTACAAACTCGAACCAGAAGCAAAACTCTTCAAGGCGCATGGTGTCTGGGGAGGACACAACGCGCAGGGCGAAATCGAAATCAATTTCTATATAGAGAGCGAAAAGTTGCCTGAATTCACTGAGCAGATCGTCGCCCCTGACGGCACACTCGATCATGAACTCTACACAGAGCGCGAGGACAAGGAGGTTATCCGCACAATACACAGCAGACTCCTCCTCGACTACCGCACAGCCCGCGCTTTTTTGGAGTGGCTGGAAGAAAAAATCAATGATCTTGAAACGGAATTCTCGCGGGACGTCTACGATCCGAATACAGGCATTGCCCAGTGAAGACCTACCATATCTGCACCTTCGGCTGCCAGATGAATGTCAACGACTCGCAGTGGCTGTGCCGGGCCCTCGATCGCAGAGGCTATGAGGCAAGCGATCTTGCCACATCCTCCCTTATCCTTGTGAACACCTGCTCGGTTCGAGAAAAGCCAGAGCAAAAAGTGCGACAATACGTTGAGCGGATCTTCTGGGAAACAAGCAAGAAGCGCTCTGTCCTTGTCGTAATTCTTGGCTGTGTCGCAAAACAGCTTGGCGAGCGCTGTTTCTCCTTTTCGCCGCAGGTGCGCTTTGTCTGCGGTCCTGACCATATAGGCGAGATTCCAGACCGTGTGGCAGAACTCCTAGACGAACCCGAAAAAAAGCTCGTCCTAACAGACGATACGGCCCGCTACCCTGAGCGCGAAATACTCGGCGTCGAGGCCCCCCAATCCTATGTGACCATCATGCAGGGCTGCGACAAATTTTGCACCTACTGCATTGTTCCCTACACGCGGGGCCGCGAGCGCTCGCGGGATCCCCTAGCCATTCTCCAGGACTGCCGCGCAAAACTGGCCCTAGGCGCCTCAGAGATCGTCCTCCTTGGGCAGAATGTCAATGCCTACGGCAAGGATAGCCCAATCCCTTTCACTTTTGCTGAACTCTTAGAGCGCGTCGACGCCTTAGATGGCCTACAACGCCTCCGCTACACAAGCCCGCATCCAAAAGACATGGATGCGCGCGACATAGAAGCCTTCGGCCGCTTACGCACCCTCTGCCCCTCCCTCCACCTGCCCATGCAGTCCGGCTCAAGTACGGTTTTGCGGCGCATGGGGCGGGGGTATTCGCGCAAGGACTATGAAAAACTTGTTGCCGAACTCAAAAGCAATCGTCCGGATCTTTGTCTTACAACGGATATAATTGTTGGCTTTCCTGGGGAAACGGAGGCGGATCTTGAGGAGACGCTTTCGCTTATGGAAGCCTGCCGCTTCAGCGCGAGCTATTCCTTCTGCTATTCGGATAGACCAGGCACCAAGGCTTCGACTTTTACCGACAAAATCCCATCTTCTGTACAGCACGAGCGTCTCCTCCGCGTCCAGGAGCTTCAAGACAAGCTGACAGACGCCTATTTCACAAAGCGCCTCGGCACAGAGACAACAGTGCTTATTGAACATAAAAGCAAGCGCCCCCATAACGGCATTGCGTCATGGGAAGGGCGGGATCCCTATGGCGTGCGCATCCATATACCGGCTACGGATTCGCAAAATTGGATAGGGCACCTTGTTTCGACAACTATTGTGGAAAAAGGAAAGCACTGTCTCTTTGGCAGTCCGTCCCGTACGTAAATCCTCGAGAGGAAGGCCTCCCAATGGTTGAATTGCAACTTGATGGTTTATACGCCGACAAAGACGATAAAGAGGTCAATATGGCCGTCTTAAAGGAAGTAGACGGCGATCACTCTTTCACCCTTGAAATAGGTCCCATGGAGAGCCTGACTCTTTCCCTTGCTATGCAGAAGGAGACACTGCCGCGCCCGCTCACAATCGATCTGATTGTCTTTGTCTTAAGGGCCCTCAATGCCCAGTTTCTCCACGCAATAATAACCGGCTTCCGCGACAATATGTTCTACGCAGCTATTGAAATTGCGCATGCAAACAGGCGGATACGCATCGACGCCCGCCCCTCAGACGCATTGGCCCTCTCTCTTAGAACAGCCAGGCCAATCTACGCCTCCGCAATTCTGCTCGATAAAATTGAGGAGATGGCCAGCAGAAAGACGGAAGAAACCCTGCTGATAAAAACGCCGGATGCCGCAACTGAAATGGTGCGCCGCTCAAGCGCAAAGCATATTCTGGATATGATGAACGCAAGCGAAAACGTGAACGTAGAAACACAGGAGGATGAACACCTCCTCGAGCTTTTGAAAAGCCTGGAACCAGCAAGCCGGCATAAAATGTAGCGGTACAAATTTCTTTACTTTTTCTTCTAATTGTTGACAAAGATTCAATATATAATTTAAGCTATTTTTTTATAAAAAACTTAGATCTGCCAAGTGTTTTGCAAATTTTTTTTCTTAGATTGAAAAACAGGGCAAACAGCTTGCCATGGAACGACTGCTCATTGACGCTCCGCATATTGCGGCACAGCTTTTTGGGCCACAGAACTGCCACCTTGCGCTGCTCTCACGGATCAGCGGGGCCCATCTTTTTAACCGCGGCACAACTCTCTATATTGATACCGCCGATTCGTCCATTGCGGCCAATCTGATCAAGCTTTTCTGCACACTGCATGAACAGGCGAAAGCGGGCATTCCCATAGCGGAAGACCGACTCGAAGCCCTGTATAGCCGCATGGCGCACGGGGAGGATACGACACAGAAAGCACAAAAGCAGAAGACACGCGAGCTTAGCGCGTGTATAGAGACACCGAAAAAATGCGTTCAGGCGAGGAATCCCGCGCAGGAACGCTATATTGACTTGCTCAAAAAGCACGACATAGTCTTTGCTCTCGGGGCGGCGGGAACAGGGAAAACCTATCTTGCCGTGGCCTATGCCGTTCACCTTCTTCTGCAGCATACGGTGAAACGAATTGTCCTCACCCGCCCTGCAGTTGAAGCGGGCGAAAAACTCGGCTTTCTTCCTGGGGATCTCGCGGAAAAAATAGATCCCTATCTCCGCCCTCTCTACGATGCTCTCTACGATATGCTCTCAAAACCCAAGGTGATGGCCCTCGTGGAACTTGGGTCGATCGAGGTTGCGCCCCTTGCCTTTATGCGGGGAAGAACCCTCCATGAGGCCTGCATTATTCTCGATGAGGCCCAAAACACAACACGCGAGCAGATGAAGATGTTCTTAACGCGTATGGGCTTCGGATCGCGGATGATCATCACAGGCGACTGCACCCAAATCGATCTTCCCCATGAAGCCAATGGACAGCAGTCAGGCCTAATCCACGCAGCGCGCATCCTGCAAAATATTCCAGCCATCGCCTTTCACACCTTCACCAGGGAAGATGTCGTACGCCACCACCTGGTAGGAGAGATAGTCAACGCCTATGAGCTCGACGAAAACAGAAACACACAAACCTAAAATCGTTTGTCTTCTTCAGGTCTTACGGCGGCACCACCGCTGTGGCAAGGCAACGATTCTTCTGTTCCTGACATTCCTGCTGCTCTCCGTTCTCTCAGGTCTCAATTACAACCAACCCCGCCCCCTCTATCTCGCGGGAGATATCGCCCAGATCGACGTTGTCGCGGACAAAGACTTCTTCGTCGAAGACAATAAGGGCACGCAGGAACGCATCGACAAAGCGGTTCTTCTCCAGCCCCCAATCTACGATCTCACAATCTCCCCCTACCTCAAATTCCAGGAAAAACTCGTCACAATCATCCGCATTCTAAACAACGGCAAGGAGACCAGGACCGCCGAGGAGGAACACAGTCTCAAGGAGTTTGAGGATGGTCTGACCACTCCCCTCTACGATGAAATTCTTCCAGAACTTGCGAAGACTGATGTGCAAAACGTCCTCTTAAAGCAAGTTCTCCCCTTTATTCTCCAGAAAATGTCCACAGGTCTTGTCAGCGACATACGTCAGACCCATGTCGGGCGCTCCGGCATCATGATGCGCGATCTCGACACAGGACGCGACATTCTGCGCCCTGAGCTGACCTCTCTTGATGACGTCCACTCCATGCTTGCCGAAATCTCAGTGCGACTTCGCCAGATAACAAACCTGCAGCCCCAGTCGCGACGGGCCTTAAACCTTCTGCTCTCAACTCTCCTGCCCCCGGCCTCTCTTACGCTCAACCAGGAGGCGACCAAACGTCACGAGGAAGACATCCGCAACTCTGTTGATCCCGTTCTCTACCATATCCAGAAAGGGGAAATCCTTGTCCGCAAGGGCGAAAAAGTAAGTCGTGAACAGTATCTCAAACTCCAGTCCTTCAATAGGACCTCTGAAACGCTTTTTGCCTGGGACAGGATATTCGGCGCCTTTCTCTGCGCAACAATCATGGCCATCGGTTTCTTTGTGTCTCCGAGCGGAAAGCCTGGGACACCGCTCTACGCGAAGGACATCCTCCTAATCTCTCTCCTTCTTCTGCTCATGAGCCTTGGGGCGATAGGCACATACATTCTTGTCATGAGAATGGAGCCAACGGTTCTACCGATTGCGATAACGCTCTTTCCGGTCGCAAGTGTGGTCGGCCTCACATCGACTATTTTTGCCGCCCGGCGCTACTGCACAATGAGTCTTCTCTGCGCCTTTTTTGCAACACTCCTTTTGCACGCGCCCTGGCAGGTCTTTCTCTTCTATTTTTTAGGGAGCCTCCTCTTCACCTGGCTTGTTGTGACAGCCTTAAGCCGCGAGGACACAGCCTGGAGTATCGTGCCGCTCACAATCGGCCAAATCATTATCTGGCTTGCCATCGCCTTTGTCTCGCAGTTCCCAACTGAATACCTTATGCCGCAAATCATTGCGGCCATAACCAACAGCGTCCTCTCCCTCTTTATCCTCTTCGCCATAAGCCCTATTCTTGAACTTGTCTTCAAATACAGCACGCGCTTTAAACTCATGGAACTTATGAGTCTTGAGCAGCCGCTTATGCAGAAGCTTATGGTGAGCGCGCCAGGCACCTACCATCACAGCCTGATTGTCGCCAATATGGTCGAGGCCGGAGCGAAAGCCATCGGAGCAAACAGCCTCCTGTGCAAGGTGGCGGCCCTCTACCACGACATAGGAAAAACACACTATCCCGAGTACTTCATAGAGAATCAGTTTGGGGGACCAAACCGCCACGACAAACTCGCCCCCTCAATGAGCGCCCTTGTCCTCCATTCGCACGTCAAAAAAGGTGTTGAAATGGCTAGGGAACACGGTCTAGGCCAGGATATCTGCGACATAATCCAGCAGCATCACGGCACGCGGCTCATGTTCTTCTTCTACCAAAAAGCGCTCAAAATGGGCGAAAAGGTGACAGAATCCGAATTCTGCTACCCAGGTCCTAGGCCGCAGACAAAGGAGTCCGCCATAATCATGCTCGCCGATTCCGTTGAAGCGAGCAGCCGGACACTCACAGATCCCACACCTGCGCGCATCAAAAGCCATATCGACAAAATCGTCAAAGGAATATTCGCAGAAGGGCAATTGGATGAGAGCGAACTCACATTCAAGGATCTGCATTACTTAAGCGAAAACTTCCAGCGTATCCTGACAGGCATCTTCCACCAGCGCATCGCCTATCCAGAAACAAAAAAGCCTGCCCCCCATCAGGAGACAGGCAAAACGGGTGAGCAGAAATCTAGCGCGCACGCACAAACGCAAGCACAAGGGGCAGAAGCGAAACGAGAATAATAGCGAGGACAATAAGCGAAAAATGGCCAGCAACCCACGGCAAATGGCCAAAGAAATACCCGCAGGAGACAAGACCGCAGACCCAAAGGAGGCAGCCTGTGCAGTTGTACAGAAAAAAGCTCGCTAGCCGCATGCGCGCAATCCCGGCGACAAAGGGAGCGAAGGTGCGCACAATGGGGATAAAACGGGCGAGAAGAATAGCCTTTCCGCCATGTTTCTCATAAAAGGCCTGGGTCTTAAGAAGATGGGCCTTCTTGATATAGCGCGTATCTCGCTGGAATATGATGGGGCCGACTCTGCGCCCGATCATATAATTGCAGGCGTCTCCCGCAATGCCAGCCGCGCACAGGAGGGCCATTGTCTCCCCATACCCGAGAAGACCGCTCCCGGCCGCGACACCGCAGGCAAAAAGCAGAGAGTCGCCTGGGAGAAAGGGTGTGACAACAAGACCTGTCTCGCAGAAAATAATGCAAAAAAGAAGAGCGTATATCCAGGGACCGTATTCCGCAATACAGTTCATAAGATGCGTGTCAAGATGCAGAGTGTATTCGAGACATGTGTGCAGAAATTCCATACCATCCTCTTCCAAAGCCTAATTCAGATTGATTGACCGTGACAGGGAGCTTGATTGCACAAGAATTGCAATCAACTCCTCGCATTGTACTATGAATGACAGATGAAAAAAAGCAAGGAAATAAGCCCATGCTCCGCACAGGACTCTTTCTTTTGCTCCTTTTTTTTCTTTTTCCAGGCGATGTGCTGGCTCTTAAAGATTACAATGTCGGTTTCAAAACCATAGGCTACGCCTTCCCGGAAAAAGGCTTCAGGCTTGATGTCAATGTGTGGTACCCCTCAACGCGCAAGGCGAGGGAACTCAACTATCCCCCATGGACCTTTTCCGCAGCCCGCGACGCGAAACCGGCGGACGGTCTTTTTCCGCTCCTTATTCTCTCCCATCCTTCGCCTGGCAACCGCTTTTCCTGCCACGACACATGCACATGGCTTGCCAAGCAAGGCTATATTGTCGCTGCCCCAACCCATCATGAAGACTGCATGGACAATATGCAGCAGATTTTCACCTGGGAGCAGCTCAAAACAAGGGCAACGGATATCAGGCGCCTGATTGATTTCCTGCCAAATCACAAGGAACTCGGCGCAAGCATAGACACTGAAAACATCGGCATCATTGGCTTTGGCGCTGGAGGCACGGCGGCCCTGCTTTTAGGCGGCGCCCAGCCGGACTGCATTACCTGGAGCGACTACTGCGTGAAGGCCGGACAGAAAGACGACTATTGCAAAGCCTGGGCACGCGAGAAAATAAACACCATCTGTATGGAATTTCCACTGAAAAAAAGCCTTGCCGACCCGCGCGTCAAGGCCCTTGCCATCCTCTCGCCAGGTTTCGGCATGCTCTTCTCCCCCCAATCGTTTAAAAAATTCACCCCTCCCCTCCTTGTTCTCTCAGCAGGCAGCGATACCCTGAACAATTACCGCTTCCACGCCGACACCATTGCAGGCTATGTGCGCGAGAGGGCGCGGACCGTCTTTCTGCCTGACGCCGATCTCGGCTCCCTCATGGCCCCATGTCCCGAAAGCCTCGCGCGGGAACTCTCGGAACTGTGCCGCTCTGTCACGCCGAGGGAGAGAAATTCCATACACAGGCGCATGTGGGAGGTACTCGGCTCCTTTATGGGCGAAGAGCTGAAAAAAGGCTATCATAAAAAAAGCGCAGCGCAGCCGTAAGGCGCAGGAAACCCTATGCCTGGACATTCGCGCTTGTTTAAGCCCGTGTCACATTGCTTTGAGGTACACCAAAAGCCCGGAATCAGACTGCCATGACAATCAAGTCCATATGTAAAGCAAGTTTTTTTCTCTCAATATTCTTCCTTATAACCTTTGTCGCGTACACCTTTTTTAAGGATCTGGACGGTCCAGAGATCGCCATATCACCGGAAACAGGACGCCTCTCCCAAAATGCCCTACTCTCTGTCCACCTGAAAGACTCCTCAGGCATACGAGACGTTCAGGTGAGCATCCGGAAAAACAACGTCGCAACCCCCATCTTCAAGAAGGAATTCACAGAATACGAAGCTGAGCAAACAGTCGATGTGTCCTTCAAAGACGTGCAGCTGCGCGAGGGGCCTCTTGACCTTGAAATCCGAGCGACAGACGGCTCAAAGGCTGGCTTCGGCCAGGGCAACACGCGCACCGTTCTTCTTCCCTTCCGCTTCGACACAAAGCCGCCCTACATCTCGCTTAAAACCGGCGCGCCAAACGTTCGACGGGGCGGCACAGGCATGGTGCGCTACGAGGTGGATGAAGAAGTCAGCATATCGGGCATACTTCTGGAAACCTACTTCATTCCAAGCTATCTGCAGAAAGATGGCAGCTATGTCTGCTTTTTCCCCTTTCCCTATTCGATGACCGCGCAGGACTTTAAAAAATCCATAAAAATAACAGCCGTTGATCTTGCAGGCAATGTGACCCAAAACCGCTTAAACGTCATTGCCCACGAGAGACGCTTTAAAAGCGACAAGCTGGAACTTACGGACGACTTTCTGCACACAGTCCAAACCAAGCTCTACAATCTCGCCCCAAACGCCAAAACACCCCTTGACTGCTACCTCACAATCAACGGCCACGAGCGCGCAGCCAACGCCCGGCGTCTTATGGACATAGGCAAGGACACAGCCCAGGGCATACTCTGGTCTGGCAACTTCACTCCCCTCCCCCGCTCAGCCGCCCGCGCAGGCTTTGGAGACCACCGCATACTCTACTATAAAAACAAGGTTGTCGGAGAATCCTACCATCTGGGCTATGACTTTGCCTCAATCCGCAATGCGGATGTGCCTGCTGCAAACAATGGCCGGGTTGTCTTCACAGGCGATATCGGCATCTACGGCAATATCGTGATCATAGACCACGGTCTTGGTGTCATGTCGATCTACTCCCATTTAAACGAGATCCTGGCCCAAAAAGGCGATATTGTGGAAAAAGGCAGGATCATCGGGCGCACGGGCACAACAGGCCTCGCCTTTGGCGATCATCTCCATTTCGGCATCCTCGTAGCCGGCATTGAGGTCAATCCCTTGGAATGGATAGACCCAAAATGGATACGCGACAATATAACCTCGCGCCTCGGCTTACAGCAGAATCCCCAGCAAAAATAAGAGGCGCTCGCACCGACATGTCGGGAAAAAGTCAATTGCGCCCGATACACGCATGTTTTTGTGATGCACTGGCTTTACGCAAAGCCTGTATCAACGAAAACATGCGTTTTTTTGCTGCGCCCTGTATCGCAGGAGCCCAGGGCCTTCTCCTCAGAGCAAAAGAGCGGCAGGAAAAACAGCGGCTAGGAAAAACAGTACACGTGACGTACACAGTCGATGCTGCGCAAGGTTTTGCGGCCGACTGTCCCGTTTGGCCGAAATCGCGGGGAAAGGCCTTCCCTCGCAGTACAAAACAGGAGATACGCCAGCGTCCTGTCCGCACGGGGTCTGGCGGACAGTCAACTGTCAATCCTAGCTTTGTGGAGATGATGGGGCGGAACCCTATCCTACTGCCCCCCGTGAGCGGATATTACAATTCGAGAGGTTGATTGCAATGGGCAAAAAGTTGTATTTTTCCATGTGTCAAATTTTTGACACAAAAGGGCGCAATACTCCTAAGGGCGCCTCTAGAGCGTCAATTTTTTGACACTTTACAAATTATTTTTTTATTTAATTCTATAAGTTTATATTAATTATTATGCAGCATTTTCCTGTGCGTATATG
>JAFTDR010000292.1 GCA_017454105.1 Desulfovibrionaceae bacterium
CAGCGTTCAATCTGAGCCAGAATCAAACTCTCCAGTTCAAATCTGTGTCAGATTCCTGCTATGCAGAAATCAGAATTTCTTTTTTAGAAACTCAATGTTTCTGTTCTTCCACTCGCTATTCACTTGTCAATAAACGAAAAGCAGTAAGGCTCCGATCGCAATCAGCTATTTCTGAAAAGCGACACGAAAAAGTACTATACTCAAACCGTTCTTGCGTGTCAAGAAAAAATTGATTTTTTCTTGTTCCTCTATCCGTCTGCCTCTTAAGTCATCTCATGGGGATCTATATAGATACCACGGAAAGAGACCGAACAAACGAAAGAGGTCCGTAAAGACATAAGCAATGTATGACCTAATTAAAATAAGACGTATTTCTCAATTTGTCAAGAAATAAATATCTATTTTTGCTTGTGGCCATCATTTTTTGCCGTTTTCTCTAAAATAGACGCTCTTTTTTTGCGCTATGGACATTCGCGTCCCATCAAACGTCAAGATAAAGGAGCAATCTTTCAAGCACTCACGGCAGAAATGGCTTATCCTCTTTTTTCTTCCGTTCGTCAAGCCTTTTTTTCGCCTACCTTCATTTTTTTGTGAACGCACGTAAACGGACGGCGTCCTTAGCGAATACAAGAACTTTTGCTGCGCAGGATGGCGCAAACCAGTTTCGTAAGGCAGAAGGATACTTTTTTTGTACGCCCATGCTGGTGCCTGCGTACTCGTCGCGCAGCGTCCCTATTTCGCCAGAAAAAAGCTCCCGTATGCGGCTTTGGCATGCGCCCTATGCTCTCGGAGACGCTTGTTATAAGCCTTTGTCTGCCATCCTCTCTTTGCTGCTTCACCAAGCCTCTGGAGGGCTTGGTTTTTGCTTTCTCTACTGTATTGTACGACTGCGAACGAACTCTCCTGGAAAGACTCTCCTCAAGCTTTCGCGAAAGGCAGCCTATGCGCGCATGAAACAAGAAAGGCAATTCCAGTGGGACACGTCCTATTTCCTCGTGCCCCTTGGGGAAGACGACGCATTTGGTATACACCTTCAAAGACAGGTATCAAAACTGAGTATGCGCCACAATGACGCACCCACGAGATACGAAGTGTGCCCAAGAGCTGCCGACCAATTGAGATCGCTCTCCTTTGTCTCTCGTGTGAAAACCATGATGCGCCAAGACAACTCAATCCAGAAACAAACTGATATTTTTGCGAACTGAAACGCGCACTGACTCAGGTATTTTCAACTCTAGCCGGCAACTTTTTTTCTAACCGCAGTACAAAGCTGTAGCATGCGCCCCCCGGCAATCCCACTGACTTTTTTTTCTAGTCCTACCCAAAAGCCGCCGTACTCGCTACCAGTGTACTGCAATGCACAGCCTATGCCTGCTCCAAAAACAGGCGGACGGTCCAGTATGTGCCGAGCCTTTCATTAGGAAGTCTCGAAACGGGCTTGGCATCGAAGGTCATTTGTTGGAGCTCCGCTTTGACGCCTTCGCTCAACGGCAATTTCTCTCAAAGCTTGCCGTGAACCACTCACCTTGCCTGTGCCAATGCGAGGGCATAGTACACTCGACTTGCGGCACACGGGCTTCTCCTCTCAGGGAATTCTGCGAGAGAAAATCCCGAGACAATTGACAGAATCTCTTGAATTTCATACATTTTTTTGAGCATCTCTATCTCAGTATCTCGCCACTCGTCTTAAGAGTGGTTTTCCGCCCGACAGATGTAGGTTGGTGCGTGATAAATCTTGTACCGCCGAGCATAACTGCGTATCTCCTTTTGTCTATCTCTTAGTATGATGTATCGTCACAGCTGAGCCGTGGGTACTTCGCAAGACAGTGCGAACCGTCGAACACCACACACGGGAAAGAAAAGCAATGTTCACTCGCAGTCGCCCGTTAAAGCCCTCTGTACGTCCACAGAGGGCTTTTTGCTAGATTCCAGTGGAAGTACAAAAAACTTGGGCTTCTTTGCAGCGCATGCTTTGCGTAACGAAGTGGCCTCTTTTACTTAAACGCTAACAGGTGGAGTTCGTATGAGTAATGAAAGCGCCCAAAACATGCTGACCGAAACATCTTACAAAACAGAAGCGTGGCAGTACCGCCACGCTGTTGTCAAAGCGATTATCATTTTCTTTTCCATTTTCTTCCTGCTTGTGCGCGCACTGTGGGGGGCATTGGCCGGATTCTACAATGGCGTCGTTAACGGCTGGAACGAGATCGTTGTGCCCTTCATGACTGAAAAAATTGAGAGACCCGCGCACGATGAAAGCAACGGCGTGAGCAAACCCCAAAATTCTTAGGCTCCGAAAAAAGAGGACGGATCTGTCGCATGCGACAGATCCGCCTCTCATCAGGAACTTTTCTCACCGGGCGTCGCGGACCGCGGGGACTCTATGACAGTCCACTCAACCAAACACGGCTTGTCGCTGCCAGGGAGAACGACCATGCTGACGCTCCTGCCTCGGGCAAGACGCCGCACATAACGAGTCAAATACAGCGCGACAATCCAGGTCGGAATAGTCACGCCGAAAAACCAGGCGCAGAGGGTCATCATGCCCCCACCAACACTTGTCTGCGCCATATACATCCCAAGAAAGATAGCGCCTACCATAATAATATTGGCGACTATCCGTATGATGGAAATCAGCAAAGCTTCTTTGTACCGAGATATCTCCCGCATACACCCCTCCAAAACCAAACGTGTACCGTTTCCTCTCTGATATTGCAAGCAAAAGACAAAAAAGATAGTCTTTTTCAATATACATTGTGGCCAGGTTGACCAAAGACAAGCGCAGGGTACACTGCCCTGCCAGTCGGATCAGCGGCACAATGATTCTTCCCACGCCGACCAATACGCAGCCGAATATATCACAAGCCAGGTCTCATCCCGATACACCGAAAAAGCCATGCCCGTGCGTCTGTGACAGCATGCTCAATTTTTTTTGACTCTTCCCAAAGGGAGAGGATCTTTAAGGCCGCAAGAGCTGGACAAGAGATGAGCGACAGCCAGTGAAAACGAGAGAATTGCGCCGAAGAGTTGAGAAATACGATCCTGTCGCGCGTCAACAGTTAGGCACAATTGGGCGCCTTGTCCGCATAGAGCTTTTTTTTGTTTGCCAATGTGGAAGTATGCCCCAAGGAGCGCTTATGCCGGGCTTCTCGCGAGATACTACGATTTTGCATTCGGCCCAAGTGAAGGATTGACGCGTTTTTTTCAAGAGGAGCACGCGCCTACGCTCTGGACGGCAAAGAAACAATACAGAGGCTGGCAGCTCTTCCTAAAAAGCGCTTTTTTCACGAGCAAGACACAAGATATTTTGGACGACTCTACCTGAAGACTCTACCTATTGATACAAAGTAAATAGAGGAGGCAGCGTTTTCTCCCAGGCCGCACGCCTGGGGCTACGCGCTGAGAATCTGATGATAACGTATGTAACAGGTGATATTTTTCAATCGGACGCCGTTGCCCTCGTCAATACCATAAATACTGAAGGTATTGTCGGAAAGGGTATCGCGTCGCATTTCAAAAGACGGTACCCGAACAACTTCAAAGCCTGCGAAAGAGCCTGCACGAACGGCGAGATCCAGATTGGTCACGTTTTCCCATACACAGAAAACGAAAGCGAAAACAAACGCATTATCATCAATTTTCCAACAAAAAAATTGTGGAAGGACAAAAGCAATCTTCATGAGATAACCATGGGGCTAGAGGATCTTGCCTCGGTCATACGAGAACTCAATATTCCCTCCATTGCCATTCCGCCCCTTGGCTGTGGCTTAGGGGGACTAAAATGGGAGGACGTAAAAGCCGCGATGGAGCGGATCTTCGCCCCGCTCACCGATGTAAACATATCGGTGTTTGAACCTATCCGCTCGCGTCCAAATGGCGGCGAAAGACACAAGGACCTTGGGGATATACGGCGTTCGGTACTTGCTATGCTTTTCAAATACATGCAGATCACCCATTCGTCGGACATCTCCTTTATCGAAACCCACAATCTCCTGTACTTCATTCAGACCTTCGGCCTCGACCTAAAACTAAAGTTCGCGCCATACTGCTACGGCGTGTACTGCAATAACCTCGACACAGTTCTGTACGGCATTGAGGGCGAATGGGTGCAGCGCTTCAAAGAGCATCCGACAAACTCCTTTGAGACCTTCCGCTTCACAGCCAACGCAAACATTGAGGATCTCGCTGTGGCAGAGGAGTACAAGGACAAAAGCGAAAAGACCTTCGCCTTCATACACGAGTATGAAAATCCTCTCGGCATAGAGCTGCTTGCAAGCATCCACTGGCTTGTTTTCAAAGAAAACTGCGAGCGGGACGTGCTGAGCATTCAAAACGGCATTCAAAATTGGTGCAGCAAAAACAACCAGCACTGGGGCGAGAGAAAACGCTACTACTTCACACCAGACATTCTCGATAAAGCCGTAACCCGCATCAACACCTTCTTTCCAGAGACAAAGTAGCGAAAAATCGCCGGACATCCCGAGGATTGAGGGCGTGTACCCCCCTTGGGATCTCCAAAAGCGCAAAGGCGTAAAAAGAGCCTTTGCGCTTTTTTTCTTTTCGCGAGACGCAATTGCCAAACCCGCCCTGCTTAGGCCCTAATCGCTTACAGGATGGGTGCGCTCAAAGACACGTCTTGAAGAGCCGGCTTGCCAGCGCCAAGAGGCACGCGCGCTTCGCAAAAATTCACCGCTGTCCTATGCACAAAGTGGCCGATCCTAACTCATGAAGCCCACAAAAAAAGGGGAGATTGCTCTCCCCAATTGTGCTTACTTCTTAAAGATATTGGTCTTTGTGATGTTCATGAAACGCCGTGCAACACCCTCTTCCTTTGTGAACACGCGCACGTTGTCACCGATCATCCAGAACGCCTCATCATTACTCGCAAGAGACGAGGGGATCTTGAAGGTGGCGAGGGTCTTCTTCATATAGACTGTAACTTCGCCCTTGTCCTTGTTGACCATGGGGAATTTCTTGCCTTTCACAGCGGCGTTATGGGATTCAACACCCTTCTGCTCGTTGACAATCTCAACAGACATGGTCTCAAGGGCATTGTTTATGTAGACCTTGATTTCCTTCTTTGCGACATCAACGTCAATCAGATTGCCCACCTCAGGTGCCGGTCCGATTTCTTTCGGATCAGCCGGCAGTTTGTAGGTTCTGATTGAATTCTCGTACATCGGATACTTTTTCGGATCGACGTTCGAGTCTTTCACAAAGGTGACCTGGCCATTGCCGAAGGCAACCGCACGGCCCTGCTCGACTGTTTTCCCATAGTCATCGCCGCTGCACGCGCCAAGCCCGAGGCTCGCAGCAAGGATCGCGGCTATCGTCAGAGTACGAATTTGCATAACAGATCCCCCTTCTCCTACCCTTGTTGCTGTTGCTGTCTCTTCGCAGCGAGTTCCTTCTTTGCACCTTCAACCATCTTCATCGCAATATAGACAGAGATGATTGTGACAAATGCAAGGACGAACACGGTCGCGACGGCATTGATGAATGAGGCATATTCAGGGAAGTAGGGCTGAATAAGCTTGAGAACAACAGAACACAGGCAGCCGATGACAGCGGCGCCGAAGGCGATACGGATACCGTAGCCGCGGATGTACTTCGTGGCGACCGCGCCGATCTGGGCGCCGACAGCAGCACCAACGAGCATGATCAAGGCAGCGACGAGTTCGGTACGTCCCTTAAACGTGTATGAAGCGGCACCATAGAGACCGGAAATGGCAACTTCAAAAAGGTCTGTGCCGACAGCGACGTGGGTCGGGCAGCCGACAAGGTAGACAAGAGCCGGCATACGGATGAGACCGCCGCCGATACCGAGGATACCTGCGAGCCAGCCAGTGGCGAGACTCACGGTAATCGGCAACCACGCAGAACAGGTGATGCCAGCAGCGTGGAAGGTGACCATCGGGGGAATCTTGATTGCGTGCAGTTTTGTCGCCCAGTCAATACCAGTCGCGTTCTTGTCGAGCTGCTCACCGCGAGCCTCGGCCTCACGCTCCTTTTTACGACGGATAGCGATGTCAGAGAAGACCATCCAGGCAAGGGCGATCAGAAGAACAACATAGAGCCAGCGGACAACGGCATCAACTCTGCCCAAGCGCTCAAGCCACATGATCATCTGAGCGCCGATTTCCACGCCGACGATAGTACCGACAAGCATGGTCAGGCCCAGTTTATAGTCAACATTGCCGAATTTGCCGTGACGCATTGTTGAAATGAGCGATTTACCGGCCATATGCGCCACGTCTGTGCCAATGGCGAAAGCCATCGGGAAGCCAAGAATATTCAGACCTGGTGTGACCATCCAGGCGCCGCCAAGACCGAAGAAACCACCGATGATACCAACGCCAAGTCCAAGGATGATCAGACCGGGCCAGAAAATTTCAATGCCTGAGATGGGCATTAAGACATACAACCAATCCATATTCGCCTCCCTTGACTCTTACTCGCTGATTTCACGATGTTTCAGGTCAATACCGATGTGATTCATCACAACGTCCGCCAGCAGGCCGAAGATGCACCCTGTGACCGGAATAATGATGATGGTGAGGATAGCAAAATAGAGATGGCTTTCATTATAAAGATTAGCCCACCACGCCATGATGCCGTCGCCAAGCTCACGCGTATCGGCAACAATGACGACGTTGGCATTGCCTTTTTTCGCGGCCATAGCCAGTGTCGGCATACAAAAGATGAGGGCAAATGCGCAGCTCGTCAGCCACACCCACAACTTGTGCATTCTCTTCATAAAACCCTCCTTATAAGACAATCTGCGCGAAACAATCCGCACAGAACAATCCACATAAAACAAAGTACGCGTCCCGTTTCATGCGGGCATGCGACTCGTCTTAAAGACGACCAGCTCTATTGCAAGGCCTATGCCACTGCGCGATTTGTGACATACGCGCATAGCGTACTTGGTCACCACGCGCCATCTATGGGCCCATTACGTACGCATTGCGCGATAGACTAGAAAATTCCCGCTATACATCTGCTCTGCGCGTTCACTCTATTGCGAGGTACGCCAAGCATTCGCTCGAATTCTGTGCAATGTGCTTGGCGCGCCATTATTGATAATTTCGCATTTTTAAGGTAGTAGGTGTCTATTGACATCTCACAATGCGAGGAAACCATGCGCCTTTTTACATTCCAAACGTCGGGGGACATGCTTGAGACAGCGTCCTTCTTTCTCAATAAGAGCTTAACGTGGCGGATGGTGATTCTCGGCATCCCCCTCATTGCGCTCTCCCTTCTGCTCGTTTTTGTTCTCACATATACGGAAATAGAAAGTCTTATCTCAAAAACAATTGCGCGCAATGAACAAATGCACGCAGAATCGCTGGCTTTGACTTTTGAGCGTATTCTTATTGAAACGCGAAATCAATTGCGAATTCTGGCTGCCGGAGAAATCGACATAGATTCTATGAAACGTCGCTTTTCAATACGCAAAAATAGCGAAAATCTTCCCTATCGTGAAATTGCCTATGCGAGCAGCACATCGGATGAGCGCTATGTTCTTTTGAGTATGAATAAGACACTCGTTGAGTTGCCGGAGAGTGTCGTAAAAAATACGCGGTTATCCCCCTTTCAGACGATCAATGAAACGGAATTGACGCCCTTTGCCGTCAGCATAAGCCAGCCTGTGGAAGTCACGTACAGCATAATCCCTGTCGGCGAAAAACTGCAGTCTGTGACATTCCAGGTCATCCGTCTCTCAACACCCATTTTCGAAAAGGACGGCAAGGTTGGCGGCGTACTCATCCTCTCGCTCGATCTCCGCGCCTTCCGCGATATCTTTTCAAACAGTGAATCCCCGCTCACGGTCAAAGACGAGATAAAAACCTGTATTCAAAGCTTTTTTATCGATTACTACGGCTGGATTCTCTTTCAGTCAGAGCGGGCGAAAAGCCAAGAGGACCTTGGGAAAACCCCACTACGACACGATGCGATACGCTCGGGGCTCATCGGTGACAGCGGAAGCCCGATCTATCAGAGCGCTTTTAGACCTGCGCCTGACTACAGCGAGTATTATCAGATGCTTGAGGAGATACGCAAGAAAAAATCTGGGCATATCTTTTTTTCAAAAGGCGACGAAGGCTGGTCGATTAGCAAAACCCACGCTGAATGCGTGAGTTTCGCCCCAGTCACCTTTCATTCGAAAGACGATAGTAACCCTGTGATCGTAGGCGGGATTGCCTGTCTCGACAAGAGCTTCACATCAAGCCACGCCCTCTCCTATGTCATAAAGATCTTTGCCGTCTGCTTTTTCCTCGCTCTTATCCTTCTAAGCGCCAATCTCTGGTGGATCAGCCAGCGGACCATGCGCAGGCTAAAGCTTATTGAAAACCAGCTTGCCGACCGCAATCAGAATGACTCAAGCCAGCCCTTAAGCCTTCCCCTGCTTCCCCTTGAGCTTGAAGCGCTACGCGGCCATATAGACACGCTTCTTTTGCGTCTCCAGCGGGCCGAATCGGATCAGGCAAGCCGCCTTGCCGAAAGCAATGCCCGCAAGATGACTGAGCCCTGTATTGATCTGCCAACTCCAGAGGAAGTCGAGCAGGAACGCATTGTCGGCACATCCCAGGTTGTGGCAGAACTCAGAAAACAAATCGAGACAGTGGCCAAAATTTCGGCCGATGTCCTTGTGGTCGGAGAGACCGGGACAGGCAAGGAGCTTGTGAGCCAGGCTATCCATGACGCAAGCGACCGAGCGGATAAGCCCTTTATCTCAATCAACTGCGGGGCTCTTGATGAGAGTCTCTTAATGGACACGCTCTTTGGCCACGTCAAAGGGGCCTTCACCGAGGCCAAGCAAAACCGCAAAGGGGCCTTCATCGCCGCAGAGGGCGGCACGCTTATGCTGGATGAGATCGGCAATGCCGCACCCAAGGTCCAGCAGGCTCTTCTGCGCGCTCTCTCAACGCGCTGCATACGCCCTCTAGGCTCAGACCAGGACATTCCCTTTACTGCGCGCATCATTGCGGCGACAAACGCCGATCTGCGCAACGACGGAAAAGACGGCGGCTTTCGCAATGACCTCTATTTTCGTCTGGCGGTCATCTCCCTGCACACTCCGCCTCTGCGCGATCGCAAAGACGATATTCCGGCACTGGTTGTGCATTTCATGCGCGAGGCGCGCGCTGAGCAGAAGGATTCGACCCCCTTGCCCGCAATCAGCAAAGGTGCCTTAAAAAAGCTGACTGACTACTCCTGGCCTGGCAATGTTCGGGAGCTAAAAAACGTGATCACGCGGGCAATCGCTTTTTCTGAAAACACAATCCTGCAGGCGGACGACATCTTTCTCGATGTTGAGCCAGAACAGGCCCAGGAACAAAGCCAGCCCTCCGCAAAAAAGGCCGATCTCTCTAGCTCCATACAGAGTGTCCTCTCACAGTTAAACGCCCGCCAGCAGGCGGCTCTGCCTGTCCTTATGCGCCAGGGGAGCATCACGCGGCAGGAATACCAGAATCTCTCGGCAGAGCCCATATCCATGCGAACAGCGCAGTACGATCTCCAGCAAATGGTCCAGCTTGGCCTTATCTGCCGCAAGGGACGGGGACCATCCATGAGTTATTTTGTGGAAGGTTTTGAAGAGAAAAAGGACAAAAAAGACAGCGGCGCGCAAAAGTAAGGACAGATCCATGCTACAGTCGTTTCGAAAAATTCTCGGACTCGCATCAAAAGTCGACAAGGAAAAAGCGTCCTCCGTCTTCAGAGAGCGCTATGCGATCTTCAAAGAACTTCTGGAGTGCAATTCAAACCTCGCAACGATCATAGCCAATATGGAGGCGGAGCTGCGCGGGGATAGGACTGAGGAAATCAACCAGATCCGCAAAGACGCGCGCCAGGCAGTCGTTGAGTGCGATCGCATGGTGCAGTGCTTAAACGACCTCTCAAAAAACCGGCACACCGATCTGGCCAAGATGGCCGCGACAATTGGCGGAAGGATAGAAAAGGAGCTTGAGCAGCAGGAACTGGGCGATGTGCCGGATTTGACCCTCTCACTTGATGAAGTGGACGCAAGTCTCTCCTACGCCGTTGGGGGCAAGAGCGCGAATCTCGGCGAAATGCGCAACGCGCTCGATGTGCCAATTCCAGACGGCTTTGCCATAACCATCCAGGCAAGCCTCCTCCATCTTTTGCGCACAAGCGGGCTATTCAAAAAAATCCATCTGACCCTGCGCTCTGTTGATCCAGAAAAACCCGAGAGCATACAAAAGGCCTCAGCCGCTGTACGCGCACTTATCTGTGAGGCGCCTGTGCCAGATGAGGTTTCAGAGGCGCTGTACAAACGCTGGGATGACACCTTCCAGAATAAAGATATTGTCTGCGCCCTGCGCTCAAGCGCCATAGCTGAGGATGGGGTGCAGTCCTTCGCAGGCCAGTACAGCAGTATCTTAGGTGTCACACGAGACACGCTCCTAAAAGACTTCAAAACGATTGTCGCAAGCCTCTTCTCAGAGCGCGCCTTAACCTACCGCTCAAACCACGGCTTCCGCCTTGAGGCCTCTGGCATGGGCATGTGCTGTCTTGCCATGGTCAAGGCAAAGGCCGCGGGTGTCGCCTATTCGCGTCACCCCTTAAATCTTCGATCAAACTGCATGCTGATTAACGGCGTCTTTGGGCTTGGGGAAATGGTTGTTGACGGATCGGGCACGCCGGACATGTGGCTCTACTCCCGCCTCCACCACACAATTGAAGAGAGAAAAATTGCCCACAAAAAAGAGCGCATTGTCCTTGTGACGTCAAACGGGAAGACTGAGCAAAAAAGGGTACCACTTGAGCCTGCGCTCGAAAATGAGCCCTGTCTGACAGATGCACAGATAGACGAGCTTGCGGACATAGTCCTTAGCCTTGAGCGCCACTACCAGTACCCGCAGGATGTCGAATGGGCAATTGATGAAAACGATCGCCTGCTCATCCTCCAGACAAGACCCCTACATATCGATACGACCTTAAGCGATGTCGACTTCCCAACAATTGAACCGTGCAAGACACCGCTTTTTTCAGGAGCGGATCCGGCCGCGCGCGGAGTCGCCTGCGGCGCGATTGTTACCTTTGATCCAGAGGTCGGACGAGCGGACTTTCCTGAAGGCGGCATTATGCTCCTTAAGCATTCCTCGCCGCTTGCCATGGTCGCCCTGCGCAAGGCTGGGGCCATACTTGCCGAAACAGGCAGCATGACAGGACACATGGCCATTCTCTGCCGCGAATTCAATGTCCCCTGCTTAATGAACATGCCAAACATCTGCCAGGAGCTCAAGGAAGGAGACATTGTCACTGTCGATGCCATAGGCGGCCGCGTCTTCCGGGGAGAAATCCCAGAGCTTATGGCGCTCTCAATCAAGAAAGAGAAGCCAACGCTTGACACACCGGCTCTCCTTCTTCTGCGCAGAATCGCCCCCTTTATTCTTCCCCTGCACCTGGTTGACCCCAATTCCGCGCTTTTTTCAGCCGAAAACTGCACATCCATTCACGATGTCATGCGCTTTGCCCACGAGTTCAGCTATTCCGCGATGTTCCAGATCTCAGACGATCTGGCAAGCGGAAGCGGCAATGAAGCCGCAATCAAACTCGTCTGCCCGATTCCCTTAGACCTCTATGTCATCGACCTTGGCGGGGGACTTGGTCCCCACGAAAAAACCGTCCGCCCAGAAGACATAGAAAGCCTGCCCATGAAACGCCTGCTTGACGGCATGCTCGATCCCAATGTCCAGGCCCGCGGCCCCCGTCCGGTCAATATGCGCGGTTTTCTCTCGGTCATGGGACAGACAATGATTGGCGGCAACAACCAGGCCGGGGAACGTTTCGGCGATCACAGCTATGCGATCATATCCGACCGCTATCTTCTTTTCTCCTCGCGTGTCGGCTACCATTACGCAGTTCTCGACACCTGGTGCGGGGCAACCCTCAATAAAAACTACATACGCTTTGAATTCGCAGGCGGAGCCGCGAGCAATGAACACAGAGAGAGGCGCATCCGCTGCATAGGCATCATTCTGACGGAACTGGGCTTTACTGTAGAGATGGCCGGTACTCGCCTGCGCGCCCGCTTCCAGAAGTACCCGCGCGAGACCACGGAAAACCGCCTGGTCCAAATGGGCCGGCTGCTCATCATGACAAGACAGCTCGACATGCTCATGGTCAATGAGGCGTCAGTTCAGCAGTTTGCCCAGAACTTTCTTGAGGGGAAGTATCATTGAGAAAAAAACTGCTTTGCGATCAGAAATCGAGTACGCAACCAGAGGCTGAACGGCTTTTGACCCGTGACTTTATGCTTCTTTTTTTCCAGGCGACCTGCTGCAACTCCTGTATCGCTGTGTTCTACTGCATGGAGCAGTGGATGGCGGGCATCCATATTGCCTCAGGCACGCGGGGACTTCTGCTCGCGGTCATGGCCATAGCCCTCTTTGTCGGGAGACCCGTTGCGACCTGGTTTCTCTATGGCCGCAGAAAAACTGCCCTGTTCACAGCCTCAATTCTTGTGACCGCATTATGTCTTGCAGCCTATCCGCTTATCCCGCTCACCCATGCCGTGCCGATTATCTTTTTTCTGCGCGCACTCCAGGGTCTTGCGCTCGCCGTCTATTCAAGCTGCACAACAAGCCTGCTTGCTGAGTGCATCCCCAAGGGACAGAGCGCCCGGGGCTTTGCGATTTTTTCTCTGACTCTGCTCATTCCCTTTGCAGTCATCCCGGCCGTCGGCGAGGAATTAATTCTCCTTGTCGGCGGCGAGGCGGAACTCTTCGCCGCGACAGCCAGCCTTTCCCTTCCAGCACTTCTGACCCTGCCGTATCTTACAGAGCATCTCAACCGAAGACTTCCTCCGGCTGACAGCGAAAAAAACAAGTCCCAAATGTGGAAAAGCCTTGCGCTCACCAATCTGGGACTTGTCTATTTCGCTTGTCTGACATTTAGCATCATGACCAACGAGGCCATCTTCTTTATGAAGGGCCTCTGCACAATGCTCAACGCTCTCCCCGCGTATTTCTTCACAACCTATACATCAACCATCATGCTCATCCGCGTGATCGGCAACCACTTGTTCGACTCCCTGCCGCGCTACCCAATCATGCTTGGCACAGCCATGATTCTCGCATTTGTCACCTACAAAATGAGCGCAACTGAAGGATCTGGGCTTATCCCCCTCTCCGCCGTGTACGGCGCAGCCTTGGGACTTCTCTACCCTCTGCTCGCATCCCTTGTCTGCGATCGCTCAAAGCCAGCCATTCGTCCCCTAAACTTAAATCTCATGATGGCCGCCTTCGATCTGAGTAGCTGTCTTGCGCCAATCATTGGAGGCATTATTCTAAGCCAAGGTTTCGGCTATCAGGGTGTTTTTTTAAGCATTAGTGTGAGCATTAGCCTCTCAGGCACAGCCATTGCCATCGACTGGCTCACACAGAGGCGGGGAGAGAAACTCACTCAGTAAACTGCTTAGCCTCTTCGCGCAGGCGGGCAAAAAGTTCGCGAAGATTGTGGACTTCTGTGACCATGAGACGGCCGTCGACATCCTGCACAAGAAGATCCAGAGGGTATTCCATGCCGTTTCCGTAATCGAGCAGGGTGCAGGGCACAAGGGTACCCTCTTTGTGCGTCTCCCCCTCCCCTATCTGGATAAGTTCCTTGCGCCCAGTTGAGGCGTTCGCAAAAAGCGGAGCGAGCATGCTGCCTTTGGGCGCAACCTTCCGCCGACCGGCAAAGGCGCCTGAGGCGACACCGTCAAGGATATAGGCTGTAAGCTCATTTGCCAGAAGTTTTCGCAAAACCTGTTTCTGCCCTGGATCGTGCATTCGAGACACTAGAAGGGCCAGAAGCGGCGGCAGATCGCGGGCCACCTCGGGTCTTTCGATGTCCGCGAAAAAATCGTCGAGCCCATTGGCTACCAGCGCGTCAAGATAGACATTGTCTGTGAAAAGCGTTGCGTCCGCACTGTCTATTGCCTGGCCGGCCCGCACAACGCAGTCCCGCGGACTTTCGGCAAAGCTTTGAGCGGACAGAAGCGGGAACAGAACAAAGAGCAAGAAAAAAAACGCGTATCGCCTCATACACTCTCCCACGCGAATTAAAGACAAGCGGGACAAATACCCTTAAGAGGAAGGGGCAGACCGGCCACAGAAAAGAGTACCGTTCCAACAGATGCGGCGAGAATCTGATTTGCGGATCCCAAAACATCTGAAAAACGCCGCGCCAGCGCGTGCATGGGCACAGCGCCAAGGCCAACCTCAAGACTGACAAGAGCGACCGGATCTCGGCTTTTCTCGCAAAACAAGCCGAGATCCTGAACCCTGCGCAGGATATCGCAATCTGCAAAACCGTCCTCCAAAAGATTCGCAATCCACGAACTGACACAGTCGATCACAAGGACGCAGTCAGCCTCAGAACACACCGCGCGCGCCCGCTCAACCACAGAAATCTCCTCCTCGCAGACTCTCAAGGACGCGTCGCGCCCGGCCTTGTGCAGGCGGACGCGTTCTGCTGTCTCGGGATCGCGGATCCTACTTGTTGCGAGAAGAATGCGCGAAGCGGCGTGGGATTCGGCCCAGCGCATGGCAAGAGCGCTCTTGCCGCTCCTGCGGCCGCCAAGAAAAAGAAGCGTTTCCGCCATGGCACCCTCTCAGTGTATCGGTATCTGTATGGTCATAGGCAGACCGTCGTTTGGTGTCGGCTCGCCGATATCTTCCGCCCTGCGCTCTGGACTATCCTGCTGACTTGCCTGATCGTCCGATCGGTCTTCAGTCGATCGTCTTTCGGGAATTTGGATTTCGTCTGACCGGTCTTCAGTCGATTGGATCTCGAAAGTTTGGCCTGGCCTGTCACGAGGAGTCTTATGAGAAATCTCCTGGGAAATCTCCATTGACGGCACATGCACCGTATCCTCGCCCCTCTCTTTCCCCTTCTCTTCGGCCGTATCTGTGACTGTATCTTCGGCAGTGTCTGTGGTCATATCCGCATCCTGCACAAGAGTCGCCGAGTACTCAGAGGGGCCATTTCCATCCTGGCCAGCAGTCTCAGCCTTGTGCCTAAAGCGCACCTCAAGATCATAGAGTATCTGAACTGCGCTGCGCAAGGCCTCATCGCCGTTTTCATCCGCTTCAAGGCGGCGCTTAACCCACTGGGCAAGAAAAAGCACGGTATCGTCTGTTAAAAACTCGTCCTGCTCAAGACCTGTCGCAGCAACCATTTGGCGCAGTGCCTGCTCGCGCGATAGCTCCGCGTCACGCACCTTGTCGCGTAGGGTTGCAAGCGCAAGATCGTCTGGGATTGTCTTATTTGGGGGCGCGTCCTCACTCCTCCTACCATCAGTACTTGCGTCATAGGCGTCAACGGCCAATTGCGCATTGGTCTCATCGACAATGTCGTCAAATTTCTCGTACGCCTCAAGCGTCTGCCCGACTTCTGGGATAGAGAGAATGGCTGTGATTGCTCGCGCCATATCCCCAATGCGCGTCTCAAGGAGACCGTAGAAAACAGAGATCTCAGCGCTTGTGTGCTTTTTCCGAAGCAAATAGCCGAAGGTGTCAAACAGATATTCCACATAGAGATGATAGAGCCCGCGGAGCATGGTCGGCTGGAAGACATAGCGCAGCATGGCGCTGCGGCCGCCGTGGGCCTGGATATTGATCCGGCCGCCAAGATAGGCGTTTATTTCCCTAAGAGAACAGAGGGAGGGGGACGGTCCTGGCGTGTAGGATGCGACAAGATATCGGGCGATGTCCCAGATGAAATCCTTCTTTAAATTCGAATCCTCAAGAACGCGGCCAACAATGTTTTTCCCCTCGCGGGTGTAACTGCCTTCAGGCAGAAAGGCTACGCCCCCATCGGCCGGGTAGCGCATCTCGCCTCCCCCCTTTGGATGATCGAGGTCTTTGTCCGCGCTCCGTATATATTGGCCAAGCCCTTCAAGGGGCGTTCCCTTTGTCGCGCTGTCAAGCAGAGTTGCCAGTCTATCGCGCGGAGCAGAAGAGAGGGCAAGAAAAAGACAGCAGAGGATCACACAGAGAAGGACGCCGGCCTTTTTGTGTTTTTTGGAAAAACGGCTTCCGATTGCCCGCGCCCCCGCCTTCAACGTTTCACGCAGCATGAGGTCTCCTTCGTGAGAGCCAGTATCACCACAACAAGACACTTTTTTTCACAAAAAAGCCCCTCGCGCAAGCACGCGGGCTGTGTGCGATCCTCTGATTGACAGCAGCGCTCTGACAAGGTAAACTTTTTCTTTTTTAATGTCCCAATCCTACCGTTCCCTTCTCAAGAGAACATTCTGACATCGAGGACTAAGCAATGTTTAAGAACCATGGCAAAGCACTTACTTTTGACGACATCCTCCTCATCCCAGCCTATTCTGAAGTCACTCCTGATGCAGTTGATCTCACGACATCGCTCACGCCGTCCATTCCGCTGCGTCTTCCACTCCTGTCGGCCGCGATGGACACAGTGACAGAATCGGCCATGGCGATTACCATGGCACGCATGGGTGGGATTGGCATTATCCACAAAAACATGAGCATTGAAAACCAGCGCCATGAAATTGAAAAGGTGAAGAAGAGCGAAAGCGGTATGATCCTCGATCCGATCACTGTCAAGCCCGACAACACCGTGCAGGAGGCGCTGGACCTTATGCATGATTTCCGCGTCTCTGGCCTGCCTGTGGTCAATGGTGAACAGCTGGTCGGCATTCTGACCAATAGGGACGTCCGTTTTGTTGAGCAGACAACTGAGACCAAGGTCCGCGACGTTATGACTAGTGACAATCTGATCACTGTGCCTGTCGGGACATCGCTCACTAAGGCGAAGCGTCTTCTCCACGAACACCGCATTGAGAAGCTTCTTGTTGTCGACGCAAGCAACCATCTCTGCGGCCTTATCACAATGAAGGACATTGACAAGGTCCAAAAATACCCGAATGCCTGTAAGGATCCGAAGGGCCGTCTGCGGGTTGGCGCAGCCATAGGTATCGGCAAGGACTGTGAGGAACGCTCAGAACAGCTTCTTGCCGCCGGCGCAGATGTTCTTGTCCTCGATTCGGCTCACGGTCATTCGCTCAATGTCATCAATGCCATTCGCAAGGTGAAAAGTGCCTACCCCAATTGCGAGCTCATCGCTGGTAACGTCGCAACCTACGAAGGAGCAAAGGCCGTCCTGGAAGCCGGAGCGGATACCGTGAAAATAGGTATCGGCCCTGGCTCTATTTGTACCACACGCATTGTCGCAGGCGTTGGCGTTCCGCAGTTCACGGCGATCATGGAGGCAAGCCGCGCTGCGCGCGAAATGGACCGCTGTTGTATAGGCGACGGCGGCATCAAATTCTCCGGCGATATCGTCAAGGCACTTGTTGCCGGAGCCCACTCTGTTATGATTGGCTCACTTTTTGCTGGTACTGAGGAAAGTCCCGGAGAAATCATTCTCTATCAGGGCCGCACCTACAAGACCTACCGGGGCATGGGCTCTCTTGACGCCATGAAGCAGGGTAGCCGCGACCGCTATTTCCAGGAAAAAAGCACAAAGCTTGTGCCCGAAGGCATAGTCGGACGCGTCCCCTACCGCGGCAAGGTGAGCGACGCCGTCTTCCAGCTTATGGGGGGCATCAGAAGCGGCATGGGCTATGTGGGAGCGAGGACTCTTGAGGAACTTCACCAGAAAACCAATTTCTATGAAATATCCGCTGCTGGACTGCGCGAAAGCCATGTCCACGACGTTGTGATCACAAAACAGGCCCCAAACTACCGGATGGAAGACTGATTCCCGACCAAGAGAGGAGCTTCATGGCAAAGCACCATATCATCATTCTGGACTTCGGTTCGCAGTTCACCCAGCTCATCGCCCGGCGTGTGCGCGAAGCGGGCGTCTATTCGGAAATCCATCCCTACACACTGCCCCTTTCGGCAA
Organism: Desulfovibrionaceae bacterium; assembly: GCA_017454105.1. Lineage (GTDB taxonomy): Bacteria > Desulfobacterota > Desulfovibrionia > Desulfovibrionales > Desulfovibrionaceae > Desulfovibrio. The sequence goes on from JAFTDR010000292.1 coordinate 17,896, forward strand.
TCAAGGAAAAAAAACCGGACGCACTCATCCTCTCAGGCGGCCCATCGAGCGTCGAGGAAGAGGATGCGCCCCTCTGTGATCCAGGAATTCTCTCTCTTGGCATTCCAATTCTTGGCATCTGCTACGGCATGCAGCTTATCACCCACCTTGCTGGCGGGAGCCTCTCGCGCTCTGAAAACCGAGAGTACGGTCCAGCTGAGGTCACCCTTGCGCCCTCAAAGCTTTTTGAGTCTTTGCCTTCTGGGCCGCACACAGTCTGGATGAGCCATGGAGACAGAGTTCTCGCGCTTCCGCCAGGGTTTAGCGCAATCGCTGAGACCAAAACCGTGCGCTTTGCCGCCATGATGCATGAAGAGAAAAAAATCTATGCCGTGCAGTTCCACCCAGAAGTGCATCACACGCGCATTGGAACGGATGTCCTGCGCAATTTTCTCTTCACAATCAGCAAGCTTGAAGCCGACTGGTCGATGACCAATTTTATAGCCGAGCAAACAGCCCGCATCAAAGAACAAGTCGGCGACAAACACGTCGTCTGCGCTCTCTCAGGCGGCATCGATTCAACGGTTGTCGCTGTTCTCCTAAGCCGGGCCATAGGCAAAAAACTGCACTGCATCTTTGTCGACAACGGCCTTTTGCGCGCAGGCGAAGCGGAGGAAGTGACCTCGCTTTGTACAACAGCCTTTGACCTCGATTTCCACCATGTCAAGGCGGCAGACATTTTTCTTGGACGCTTAAAGGCAATTGACGATCCCGAGGAAAAACGCAAGCGCATTGGCCGGACATTCATTGAGATTTTCGAGAAAGAGGCGGCCAAAATCCCAGATGTCGCCTTCCTGGCCCAGGGGACACTCTATCCTGATGTCATCGAATCGGTGTCCATCAAGGGACCAAGCGCTGTCATAAAAAGCCACCACAATGTCGGCGGCTTACCAGAGGTCATGCATCTTTCCTTAATCGAGCCCTTGCGCGAACTCTTCAAAGACGAAGTCAGAAAGCTCGCAAGCGAACTCGGCATTCCCGATGCGATTGTCTGGCGCCACCCCTTCCCTGGACCTGGCCTTGCGATCCGCGTGCTTGGCGAAGTGACATCGGAGCGCCTGCGGATCGTACGAGACGCTGACGCCATTGTGCAGGAGGAGATGCGCGCATCCGGCTATTATAGGAAAGTGTGGCAGGCTTTTGCCGTTCTTCTCCCCCTGCGCACTGTCGGTGTCATGGGCGACGACAGAACCTACGACCATGTCATCGCCCTGCGCTCTGTTGACAGCGTTGACGCGATGACTGCGGACTGGTCAAGACTCCCACCAGACCTTCTCGCCAAGATTTCAAGCCGCATCATCAACGAAGTACACGGTGTCAACCGCGTCGTCTACGACATCTCGTCAAAACCCCCGAGTACGATAGAGTGGGAATAAGCCCGCTCTTTCTTTTGAAGAGGAGCCTTCCGTGATTTGTATCCATGATGGTAAACAAACCGATCTTTCCTTTGCTTTCCTTCTGCGTGGCGTCGCACGGACACAGGAGCGTCTCTGCCGTGACGCCGGCTACAGCTATTGTGAAGAGGACGACGCGCAGAGTGCCATGACACGATCGATCGTGACAGATCTTCTTGGCTCTGCGGGCACGGAAGAGTTCGAGCGCTCAAAGAGTGTGGTTTCCGCTCGCGCGCTTGCCGACGCTTGCGACAGGGTCTTTTCCGCCTCTCCCTTCACCTCACAAGCGACTCAATACCCCGACTTTGTTCTTGAGAACTTTTTTACCAGGGAAAGGCGCCGCATAACGGCGATGGGCATGACCGACGGAGGCCGCGTCCGTCTGCGCTACACGGTCAAGCGTCCAAGGGAACTTGTCCGTCCGGGCAATATCCCAAACGAAAACCGCATGACCATGGCCAACTATGTCAACGAGGTAGGGTCCGTTCCCATGCGGGGCAAGATCGTCAATCCCGACCACGCCAAGGTCTGTCAATCAATCATAGATGATGTGGATCTCAATGCGCAGCCGGAGGCAGTTTTGATCGGCCAGATGGAAGAGTGGCTTCTTGCGCGCCACACCTCGACTGCGCTCAAACGTTTTGACGCCTTCACAAGCTATCTCGACAATATCCACAATGTCGACATCTATGATAGCCTCCTCCCAGGCTGGACACGGCTTAAAAAATGGATGAAATGCACGGATCCCAATCTTAGATGGTTCCGCATCAAGACATCAACCGGTGTCAACCGACTCTTCACATTCGACCATCCTCTGCCAATTCAAGGCGGAGCCGGTCTACTCCGCATTCCGACAGAGGAACTCAAAGTCGGCATGACGATGTTCGGCTGTAGAACGGATAGGAAATCCGGTGCCCGCCGGGCGATTCCAATCGAGATCGCAGAACACAAAGCAGTTTCTCACGATCTTATCCCGCCGGTTGGCTACGATGTCGAAACCGAGTCCGACCACTTCGATTTGGACACAATTGTGACGCATAACTGCCGCACGCGCAGTATCTGCCGGTAAGAACATGCCTGAACCTACCCGTCGCATGACCGGTAGGTTCATTTCTTTTTGAACGTTCACAGACATTGAGGGTCGTATGTTTGGAATAGGCAGCACAGAACTCCTGGTTATTCTGCTTGTTGGGCTCATTGTCCTAGGCCCCAAAAGCCTGGCAAGCCTCTCGCGGACAATAGGCAAAGTCGTCGGCGAATTCAGACGCGTGTCCACTGACTTCCAACGGACGCTCAATGCGGAAGCAGCCATGGAGGAACAAAAGGAAGCCATGGCGAAAATGCCCTCCGAGGAGCGTGAGCAAAAAGAGAAAGAGTTTGCCGAGGACGCAGCGCGCCGCGAAAAGCTAGCCGAGCGTAGGAAAGCCGCAGAGGAAAAAGCGGCCGCAGCAAAGGCTGAAGAGGCTAAAACTGTCGCCAAGAATGACGCTAAGGTTGACGCTGAGGCCAAGACACCGACCCCACCCCCAGACAGTCCCCTCGCAAAAGCGCTCGCCAAGACGAAAGCCGAGGCAGAAGGCTCCTCTCCCCCAAAAAATGCTACCTAAAGACATACACCGCGCACAAATCGCGGAATAGAAGAGTGGTCACGTACAGCGGTTCTCGTATACTCAAGAAAGACAAAAAGTAGCCATGGACGATGCGCACCCCAGAGCGCATACTGGTTTTCCCTCGCAAGTCATCGGCTCCCAACTGGGCAAACGTACGTATACTGCGGTCAGAAAAAAAATTGCTCTTTTTGTCTTGACTCCTTCCCCTCTTCCTAGTATGCGTTTATAGACTTTTTCTACCAAAAAACTAGAGGAGGGGATCAGCATGCCCAGATTATCGAAAGAGACACAGGAAGC
>JAFTDR010000293.1 GCA_017454105.1 Desulfovibrionaceae bacterium
GGTGTAAGAGACGAAACTGAATCACTGAGGGTGTAATACCCAGTGGTGATTAACCTAAATGAAGAGCCGTGTGCGGGAAAACTGCACGCACGGTTCTGTGCGGGGGGCGTTCAGTAATGGGCGTCCCTACCGCGTCAAATAGAAAAGGAGCATGGAAAGAAACATTATGAATTTCATAAAAATTTTTTTCCTGTATGTGAATTCTATACATATAATAACCACCCAAAACTAGATAATTCATTTCCTGAAATTATTAAAAAAACTATCGTTGACAAACTTACTCCATATATTTTAGAGGTAAAAAAAGATTTTGAAGAAAATATGAATATTTATAAAAATTTTAAAGGCTAGATAATTTCTGCATATATATCCTATAATACTATTACGCTTTAACTATAGCAGCTTGAGCTGTATGAATTATACATTTTGCTTATTGGACTTACTGTGTATCCGCACACGCGGAAACGGTATAGTGCATTTTTGTATCTCTTCCTATTGCTTTATGTGCCTGCAACGACCGCCGATGTGAAAAGTGCCTATAGCCGCAGAAATAGGTTAGAATCGGGCTCAATGGCGCATTCTCGCTGTTGACAGCACACCGTGAGCGGATACGGTATATAATGTATTTTGCTTGTGTGACAAGCAATCTGCACTCCTAAGAATAGAAGAAAATTTTTTGGTCTACAATATCTTAGATATTTTTTTTGAGAAAGGGTATTTTGTTTTATGAGAATTTAATATATCAATAAAGTGTTGAAAAAATTAAATAAACTTTGTGGTTTTCGTAAAGATCCAATTGATGATTGGTTGGATAATTCACCTGATCAATTCTTTCTTACGAGAGGAGTGCGGTTGGCTCTACCAGATCAAACACAATTTCCTAAGTCAATTGACAGAAAATTGGTTAAACAGCTTGCTAGAGAAGGGGATCCGTACTGGCAGTATTTGCTTTCTAGAATGTACGATAATGGTGCTGGTTTGAAAGCAAATCCAGATAACCGTATGTACTGGTTAGAAAAGGCAGCAAACCGGAAGAATGCTGATGCCTTAGTTACTTTCGCTGCGCTCAATATTGGCTTGAATCCCTTCAATCACGAAATTCTCCAAAAGTTTGAAGAGGCAGGTCAGTTAGGCAATGAAGAGGCCATACTGAATATTGCTCTGCTTAATCTTAAGAAAAGGAGTATATTCGGTAAAGAAAAACAAAGATCGATAACGCAGATTTTAGACCTCTGCAATAATGGGCATTCAAGAGCCAAATTTAATATGGCAATTGCGTTTTTAAGTGGGGAGGATGTTGAACGCGATCTTGTACAATGTATGAATCTCTTGGAAGAGGCCGATATGCAAGGTGTTGCTGACGGGGCCTCTCTCCGCGCCTTGATCTACAATTCGGAAATCTTTAGCGACTATTATGATCCGTGCAAAGCCTTCTATTGCATGCTGCGCGCAGTCCGTCGCGATGTCAAGTATTTTCCAGAATGCCTATTCGACTTTTTCTATGATGGGCGCTATATGTATAAAAATCTGAAGGATGCAAAACACATCATAGATTCACCATTTCTTAACAATCCGAACTATTCAGAAATACACGATCGACAGCTTAAGCGTTGGAAAGATGAGTTTGAAAAAAGTCGTACGCTTATTGCCACATTGGGCCGTAAAAAGAATCTCGAACCAGAAGAGCATTATACGCTTGCCATGGAGTACAGGGCAGTAGAGAGTGGCAGCCGTGTAGAAAAAACTGTACTGCGACATCTTCAGGAGGCCGCAGAGCAGGGATATACTCCCGCTCAGCTTGATTTGGCGCGTTTTTACAATGATGAAGGGGATGAAAAAGCCCTCTACTGGGGCAGGATGGCTGTAAAGGAAAGTGAAGCAGCTCTTTTTACTTGTGCAGAATATTTATATGATGAAGGCGATGAACGTTGTATTCTCCTCCTGAATGAGGCCGTAGAGAGAGGATATAGTCCTGCGAATGTTGCGCTTGGCACAATCCATCAGTACGGATTGTTTGGGCAGAAGGTGGACTATGAAGCCGCGTATGCCTTCTACGAAAAGGGGATCGCGAAACGAGAAGACAGAGCGATTGACTGGTATGCTAAGGGGCATAGATTCTTAGCGCAATTGTATACTTCAGGGAGAGGAGTTGCAAAAGACAAGGAAAAAGCCATTGCTCTGCTTAAAGAGGGCTACGCATACGACGATTTGGATTGTGTGTTTGATTTGGCAAAACTCTTTCAGAATGGTGATGAATACGATGATCGTATGGCCTTTGACATCTTCCTTTCCCTTTGCCGCTTTGAAGACTACAATGTAGCCAATGCCTGTCTCGCCACCTACTATATGAGAGACTCAATACATCCCATGGACCCTGTGGCAGCACTGGGCTTCCTTGAGGAAGGGTACAACCAAGGCAAGGGATATCTGGTGTGCCTTGCCGGTTTGGTTGAACTCGCCTTTTCAGGGCTTATCCCTTAGCTGAAACCTGAGTATGGGCTCAAATTGCTGAAAGAGGGAGACTTGTTCAGTGATTGGCGAGTCTTCTATATTAAGGCTCTAATGTACGATTTTGGCTATCTCTATAAACAAGATTATGCAATGGCAAGAAAGTTTTATGAGGCTGCGGAAGAGTGCGGTTGTGAAAAGTCCAAGGTGAACCATGCCTTGTTGCTTTTGTGTGGTCTCGGAGGTGAAAGTGATGAGCAATTGGCCACAAAATTGTTGCAAGAGGCAGCACTGGCGGGTGTTGAAAGTGCCAAATATAATTTGTCTGTCATCAATGGCAGTGAGGTAAAGGAAAAATATAAAATTAGTTGAAGTACAACTATATCGATCCTGAGACCAAGAGTGTGTGGGTACTTGCGAAAAACTGCTGTCAGGATATTTTGAATTTTCATGATCTTGCCGAAGGCACATTTGAGCCACGATCCGACTGTGAAATTGATCCGATTCCATTGGGTATAGAAAAAATAGTAAAGAGAGAAGAGAGAGTTGTATCTACCCCCAAGCATGACATTAAAGTAGTATCTATTGAAGGGTATGATAAAGAGTTATTCCCCCATGAAAAGTTGAATAAGATTTGTTCTATTGTTCAGCCCATGCCAACGGGTATGGACTCATTCAAGGTAACTCAGGGAGGAGCTTTCTTAGGAAATCCCGATGAACCTGAGGAGAACGAAGGATCGAGAAAATCTAATTCAGGCCATTCGAAAAAAAGTGGCCAAAAAAGGAAGAAAAAGAGATAAGAGAGGAGTACGCAGCACACACCCGTCGTGAACTCTTACCTGAGATCTATGAAATCTTGGTGCGGCAGGCTTTGGAGCTTGTTTCCCTAAGCGATGTGCATCCAGACGCTTGGAGCCTGCCTTGTATTCTTTCTGTTCTGTGTCTACCTGAAATGAGGCGGGCGTTTGCCCGCTCTTTCGCAAAAAGGGAGTTGCTCACGCATGAGCAGGTTGTCGCAGCCGAGACGGCGAGTGTGAGCAAGCGGCTCGCGGTGAGGCACTGGAAGTGCGCCGTACGCCAAGGTCCCTCAGATTTTAAATCCTATGGTTCGGCCACAGCGTCCTTTGATCGTTTTCTTGTAAGCCGGAATGGCTGGATCCGGCCTTGGCCCGCGCTGGTCAGCGAGCGCTTTGGCGTCATTGTACTCAATCAGTACGGGTTTACTGAGACAGGCTGTGGTTCTGCTGTGGAATAGCGCATACGAGCAGACCCGGGCCCTGGATGGTTTTGCAGAAAGCGTCGATTGTATTGATGGCCATGTTCCTTCCTTTCGGCCGTATCGGCGAACATGTGGTCACATGCTTCACCGCGATGCCGCGTATCCGCTACAAAACAGGCGATTTGACCGCACTTCTGCCCGGTTCGTGCGGCTGCGGCAGTCCCTTGCTGAGCCTGGGGCTACCGGGCGCATTGAAGCCCCATTGAAGAGCGAATGAAGCGCTGTCGGAGGCAGAGCCTCGGGCTGGAGTGTTCTGTGCATGTGAAAATTGGCGTGCTAGAGATTTCCGCAAGTTCCGTGGCCCGCTAAGGACAGAATAGAGCATACACTTTACTCTCGACGGATAAAATTTTCCATCTCACTTCTTCTTACGACACCCAAAACATTCCGCCGGCCAGGAGGAGATGAAGAACATCTTTGGCGTCGCGAGTAGAATAAAGGCTGCTGAGCTTTTTTTGAGAATTTTCTTTTGATTCCGCGAAATCGGGTTTTATCCTGCGGTCAGAAAAAAATGTGCCACTTGGCGTTGAAAAGAATACACTCAGTACGGACTTCCGTTTGTAAACATATCAGTTTGTTTCAGGCTGGAATATAAGCGAAGAAAATTGTACCGTACGAGTCCATTGTTTGTGGGTACTCCATTTGCTATAGAATTTATAGAAAGCTGTAGTACAGGTCTGCGTGGGGGACAATGCGACTTTGTGACAGGGAGACTGTCTCGCACAAGAGACCAGGCGCATTCTGCCAAAAGGCGGCGTGGGCGGGAGAGGCGCACGGATTGCAGGGAGTGACATATCTTCCATATTGCAAACGTTGCAAAACAAAGAATGCGAAACTATGGTCCGGTCAGAAAAAGAAGGCGCTTCGTACGGCAGATGTCCTTGTGACTTGTTCCACAGTGTGCGCTTTCCTAGACTCAAGCCAGAAAAAGGTTTCATCTTTTACGAATCTCTCTGTGACCTTTTCTCCCACGCACAATAGGGCAGCCCTTCGTATTCTCTGGCGGAAAATACGCTGCTCATACCTTTGTGTACTGTCCTTGCGCTCACAGGCGAATACGCAGATGGTATACTCGGCGTCATAAGGATTCTTCCGGTGGTGATTCCTTGAGGTCGCTCTGCTTTGAATTGTGTGCGAAAACCATTATGCGGCTGGGTATATACGCCAAAGATGTTCTTCATCTCTCTCAGTCGATTGGCGTTATTTGGTATCGCAAGAATACGTGAGAAGGAAGATGTTATCCGTCGCGAGTATATGTCCCCCTTGGGTGGGCTGCGGGCGCTTTTGACAACGCGGTTCGGCGCGCTGTTCCAGTGCTGGATTCTTTTATTCTTCACGATATGGACAGAGCGGAAGACAATGCCACGATCCGCGAACGCAGTGTGTGGCAGGGTGCTTTGTACCCAGATGGAGCGCGTGAACTCTTGCGGAGTACATAGGTACCCGCAAAGGGGAGAGCGCATGGGGATGCGGTCGGGCGCTTTGCTCAGGCTCTGCACGAGTAGGGGATGTGCGTGACGCCGTGGCTGGCCTATTTCGGTGGCCTTGTACATGATATTGCCAAGGGACAAAAAGACCATGCGGTGTGAGGAGGACTCCTGCTCGAAAATCTTGTTTGCCTGCATTGTGCGGGATCACCGCGATCTGATTTTGCCGGCAGAGGCAGTGTGTACGGAGCGCGAACTGGTCTATTTGGCGGACAAATACTGCTATGGCGCGCACTTTGTTCCGCTTGTCACGCGTTTTGGGCAAAAGAGAGAACTCATTGCCCATGCTCGCCTGTGCTGCGATAGATGCGCGCATGGGATGGAAGGGCGCTTGCGCTGCGAAATAGCGCGTGAGCCGGCTGCCATTGCCTCGAGTGTTCTTGCGGAATAGACTCCAGGCAGAAACGAACTGACATTTTTGCAAACACACAGAGTCAGGTATTTCTATACTCGCGACGGATGAAATCTTCCATCTCACTCGCTTCTTGAGCCACCAAAGATCCCAACGAACCGAGAAGAGATGAAGAACATCTTTGGGGTCGAGAGTATAACACAGAGTGGAAACTTTTTTTCTGATCGCAGTATATGCCGATTCGTACACGCGTTTTTTTTGCTTTTTAATGGCATTTCTGGTATTGCAATGAGCTTTGCGACAAATCCTTTTCGGCTTCATTCCTAGCAATTGCGTACGGTCTTAGCACCGTGGGTCCTGTACAGCGCAAGTTTGCCCTGTGGATGGAATGTGAATGCTATACTCCAAACAGAAAAAAGTGACATTTTTTGAACGGAAGTCAGCACTTAAGTCTGTTCTTTTCAACTCAAAGTGGCAAATTTTCTTCTAACCACAGTATGCCTTCGGTTGTGAGAAAAAAGCTTTGCGAGACCATTCCTTGCCTGTGCTGAACGTGGCGATTTTTCTCAAACACGTGTTTTCTGCACGTATGCTCAAGAGCCGTACACATTTTCGAAGAAACTGTTTTTCTGGCCGGAGTATACTGTTTTGACTGAATCTTTTCCCAGTGTACGGCAGGCCACATCAAACCTTGCGCGGAGGGACCATGCTCCGAGAAGACATCTTTGAGTCAAAGGTAGCAAGAGAACTTACAACCGGCAGGCCCGCCATAGTTGTGACCATAGTTGCCAGTCAGGGTTCTGTTCCCCGTCATGCGGGCACGCATGCCATCCAGACTGTCCAAGGTTTTGAAGGGACTGTCGGTGGCGGCGTGCTGGAAGCAAAAATAAGAGATCTGGCCAAGCGCTGCCTTGAAGAACACTGTTCGCGACGCGCAAACTTTTCCATGGAAGCAGATGCCTTGGGAGAGATGGTCTGCGGCGGGACCATGGAGGTGTTTTGCGAATTTGTTGATCCTTCTTGCCACAACATGTTTGAAAAGGGCGAAAGCGCTTTGCAGAATGGAGACAACGGTTTCTGGATTGTCTCTGTCGTTCAGGACAAAGGGGATTCTTCCGAATTGCGCCGGGAACTTGTTCTCGAAAAAGAAGATCCCGCACGCTGGCAGTCTCTCCAGCAGAGCGTGCTGCATGGGAAGAGAAAAGCGCGTCTTCTCTCTGACTTAGCTGAATTTGGATACAACGGCCAGGTGTATATAGAACCACTTGACACGCTGCCAGTGCTTTTACTCTGCGGCGGAGGAAGTATCGCCAAACACGTTGCCCAGTTAGCCTTCGGCTGCGGTTTTGTCATCGACGTGGTTGATGACAGGGAAGACTTTGCCAACCATGAACGATTTTCTCTGGCAAGAAACTGCTATGTTCTTCGGGACTTTGCCAACGTGCGAGAAGTCTGTGGTGTCGGGCCCAACCACTATGTGGCTATTATGACACGCGGACACGCGTATGATCGGCAGGTTTTGGAGCAAATTTTGGCTGGCCCTGCGCGCTATGTGGGTATGATTGGCAGCCGCACAAAAAGGGACTATGTTTTTGCCGCTTTGCGTGCGCAAGGGTACACGGAGAGCGATCTTGATCGGGTCTTCTGCCCTATAGGTCTTACCATTGCGGCAGAGACGCCGGAGCAGATAGCTGTCTCTATAGTTGCCGAACTTCTGGCAGTGAAAGGCAATGTCTCCCCGTGGAAGGAGCGAGCAAAAGAATTCCTGCGGCCGCAATGATTTGTATTTTCCAGGGTGATCGTTCATCTGCTCTGCCTTCTATTTGTACACGTGCTTTGAAGCAAGACAGGCGTAGGGTTTTTTAGGGCTAAGAGTCCGCCATAAGCTTTGTGGAAAAAGACAAAAGGCACGGGCGGACTATACCCGGCCGCAGAATGCTTCTCCCACGAAAGACAGAGGAGAGCGATCTCAATTGGTCAACACCCGCTGGGCTCACTTCGTGTTTTGGGGAAGAGTCTATACTTACGCCGCCAAAGATGTTCTTCATCCCCTTCTGGTCGGTGGGATGTTTTGGTTGCCGTAAGAAGAAGTGGGGTGGAAGATTGTAGCCGTCACGAGTATATGTGACGCCGAGTATATCTCCATTTGTGGTGAGTGCTTTGTTGCTGGCAAAACTGAGGTTAGCGGCATCTCGTTTTCTCCGAGCCTTTAAGGAGAAGGGGCAAGAAACTTTCTTCATGCCGTATGCCCATCTCAGTGCTGGAACAGGAGATCCGATCAAAAAAAGTTCCTTTTTTAGAAAGGTACTCTGTGTTTAGACAAGCAACATTTTTGTAAAGAGGGAAAATTTTTCGAGACCAAGTAAAAAACTGGAAAAAGGTATCTTGACTTTTTTCGTGAAACAGTAGAGTGTCCCAAACGGAATGAATTGCATTGTTAATTAGAACACTTTCAGTAGCCCTCTCCAAAGTCCTTAGGGATTTGTAGAGAGAGCAGGGCATTTCAACAAGAAAAATGTTTCATTTTTAATATATGCTCCAGCCAGAAAGAATCTGATGTTTTGGCGAACGGGAGCCAGTACGGAGCCAGATATTTTCAAATCCAAGTGACAACTTTTTTTTCTGACCACAGTATATTTGTGCAGACTTCTTCAATGGCCCGCCGGTTCGAAGATGGCCGATGCGTGACCGCAGAGCGGTACATGCTCCTTCCCCTCGTCATCGGCACGCGAATGCACGAAGGCCGCAATTTTTAGCGCACAGGCCTTTTTTCGGTCGCGGCTATTGCGCAAAACAATCTCAAAACGCATGCAAATCTGAACTGCTATGGTCAAACGTAAAGCGCGCGGTGCTTGTGACGCTGCGATTTGCATGCTTTCGCAGTGTGATACCACGGATTTTTTTGATATTCCCAAGGAAGGTGCTGTAAACCTCCTTGCGATGTGCCAAGGCCACCATTTGCCATAGGGCAATGCCAGTGATGAGCTTGCAAACGCAGTTGCTTCGATTAAAGCATCTGCGGCTGATACGCAAGGAGTGCGGGTGAGCGCGGGGAATACTGAGAACTTTCCCGTCGACAGCATAAATCTGAACGTATGTCGATATGCCCATTCCACAGCCTAAGAAACTGACAATGGCTGAAAGGCCCATTCTGCCGCGCCCATTGCGCGGATAGTACTTTTTACCTCCTCCTACACGGAAAGACTGCAGAAGAGCCAAAGGTCTCATACGCAGTATCCAGGGGGTGTCGAAATTTTGCAGATGAGGTGAGTAATGGGTTCACTCGATATACTGATCGGCGGCGAGTCATTCAGAGAAATTAGAGAGAATCACTGCTGCTACGTTGATAAGACAATGTTCTTAGAGGAAATGTGCGCGCATACTCCTCCTAAGATATCCTTGATAACGAGACAGAGACATTTTGGCAAAACTCTAACAATGAGCATGCTAGCAGAATTTTTTGACATCAAAAAACAATCTGCTGATATTTTTGAAAATCTTAAGATTTCAAAAAATAAAGAGATATGCTCGAAATGGATGAATAAATACCCTGTAATTAATATTACATTAAAAGATTTAAATAAAGCAAATTATAACTCGAATATAGAAAATTTCTTAAATATAATCTATGAGTTGTGTATAGAGCATAGCTATCTCATAGATAGCGACAAGGTATATCCAGAAGATCGAGCGCTCTTGCAAGCATTTAATAAACACGAAGCTCAGGGAACTATCCTTCAAAATTCCTTAAAGATTGTTTCGCGCGCACTAAATTTCTATTGGGAGAAGCCTGTTATAATCCTCATAGATGAATATGATACACCGATCAATTATGCATGGCATAATGGCTATTACGGAGAAATGATTGATTTTATGAGAGGGGTATTTAGCTCCACCTTAAAAGACAATCCTAATTTAAAGCTAGCCGTGGTCACTGGGTCGCTTCGAATTGGCAGCGAATCCATTTTTACAGGGGTTAATAATTTTCGCTGTTTTACTATCGCACACAGCCAGTATGCCGATGTCTTTGGATTTACGGCAAAAGAAGTGGAAAAATTACTTTCTAATGCCGGTTTCTATGAGAAGTGTGACGAAGTTAAAGAATGGTATGAAGGATATCGTTTCGGGGACAAAACTGATATTTATTGCCCATGGGACATTTTGAATTATATAGCAGATCTTAAAATAAATCCTAATAATAAGCTCCAATCTTTTTGGATTAAAGGCAGCAGAAATTACATAATCAGAGAATTTATTGAGCAAGCAAATTTTAGCGTAAAAGAAAAAATTGAAACTTTGCTTTGCGGCGGGTCAATCGTGACAAGCCTGCTCGACGAGGTTACCTACGACAGTTTATACAATACTGAGGAACATTTTTGGACTGTCCTCTACGCTGCAGGCTTTTTGACAAGGGCAGAGGCAAGTGATGCTAAAATTTCCCCTGGTGAAGAAATTCTATGCATACCCAATCGCGAAATTTTTGAATTATTCAAGCACGAAGTAAGAAATAACTTAGTCACTTTTCTTAAAAAAAATGGAAATACTGAATTTTTTAACGCGTTTTGGGCTGGGGAAAAGGAAATCCTAAGCACTCTGCTCACAAATTTGCTGTTGCAGACCATAAGTTATTATGATTATCAGGAAAACTTCTACTATTCTTTTTTAGTCAGCCTTTTCTCCCGCGATGAGTACATTGTACGGAGCTATATAGATAGTAGCTCAGGGAGAACAGATATCATTGTATATGATGTTCTGAACGCCCGATGTGCCGTGATAGAGGTCAAGCTGGTTGAGGAGCCTATGACACCTTTTTTGGTCAAGGCAAATGAGGCCTTACAGCAAATCAAGGACAAGTACTACACGCCGTACCTCGATGACGAGTACGATGTGGTACACTGCTGGAGTATGGTCTTTCGCAAGAAAAAATGTCTCGCCAGCTATTCACGCACTTTCCAGTTAAAAGAGAATCTTCCACCTCCCCTCCCTGCGAAGCAGTGAGGGGCTCTGCAGGGACAGTGCGATTTGGTATCCGCTCTCACGGGGCAACGGAGAAGCGAATCTCTACTCACGACGACAACGATCTTCTTTCTTCCTAATTGGTCGGTGGACTTCCTGCGCATCGCCACTACAGTTGAAGAAGAACATTTCATCCGTCGCGAGTATCGCATGCGGGTTTGAACGCTCTTCAATTTGTGCCAGCGTCAGAAAACTCCGCTTGCTACCGTCGAAGAAGAGCTGAGAATCGCCTGAAAGGCGCATTCCATCTTCTCCCGTGAACGGATACCTCGAGAGAGAAGAAATAGCCGTCAATATCGACCAAGCAGCCCCGTGCGCCGCCGAATTCAATTCCTCCCTTGATACGCGTAGGACCTAAGCATTGTGAATCCTTAACCTTCATTGGACGGCAAAAATCGGCGGGGGCTGCGGTGTACCAGAATCAGCGACACCTTGAAAGGCGGCATTCCTTTTGTTATCTGGTATTGCCAGTTCGCTTCTATGCTTTACGACATAAGCCAGCAGCTGTTAGTCGGCAGAATATATTGACCCGCATCAGCAGAATAAATTGACCCACCCTTCGGATCTCTGTCGAGGGCGGATCTCCGCTATGCGCCTTTGACTGTCCGCCTTTCTGCCTCGATAGCAAGGCGATGCGCTGCTGGCTCCCTTGGAAGCGTCGAGTTGAACCGGATCGCAAAGTGGAAAAATTCCGACGGCAGAATTCGCCAAGGCCCAGCTGTTGCGCAGCGGAAAGGAGGCAAATCCGCGCAAGCGAGAGGACAGCGAAAACCTCGCATCGAGCAGTAGAGTCGCCCACGAGCAATAACGAAGAACCAATCATTTTGCCTCGTGGCCATACTCCATCTAGAAAAAAACTGTCCTTTTTACAAAAGAGAGTTAGTACTGGTTCGTTATTTTCAGCTTAAAGTTGCAATTTTTTTTGGACCTTAGTATACCTTTTTCTTCTGCCACGTTTCTACCTCTGCCGTATATCTCCAGATATTTTCCGCTTTTGCAGCTACAGCCTTGTAATCGACTGCGGCAAAGCCATTCTTCATAGATATTTCAGTAGCTGCCCGACTTCCTATCTTTGTTCGTAATTTACCAGTGCCTTAGTATTCTTTGGTCAGAAACTGTTGTTGCAATACTTCCTGTTTTCTCTTTACAAATTCTGTGAGGTGATCGGCGGCCTGGTTGAACAGAGCTTCACATTGGTTGAATACCTCATCGGCTTCGGGCTGCGACGCAGCCTCCTCAAGAAGTCTATCGATAATGTCTGCATTGTTGTCGTGCTGCCGGCGATAATGTTGTTTTGATTTGCGACAGAGGCGGGGTTCATAGCTTGCGGAAGATTTTCGCTTTGGGGGTTGACGGAGTGTCGGTCAATGGTAATGTGTCGCCAATGTCACGAGCGGAAAATAGGCGTCCGTCGAGCCCAGGAGTTTCTTCTGACGAAGAACCTTCTGGTCGATCGCGGGGACCTTTCCTTTGAGGGAGTGCCGTCCACGGACAGGATCCCTCGCTGGGTAAAACTGGCGCAGGGATCTTTTTGTCTAACGCTAAAATCCGTTTTATTAAAAATTATTTTACCATCTGAATTGAAGACGTACGATTGAGGACATGCAATTTAGTTTAATAAATTGTATCAGTTCAGTGAGTATACTGCCGTCAGAAAAAAAATTGTCACTTGGAGTTGAAAATACCAGACTATGTACCGGCTCCTTTTCGCAAAAATGTCTCTTTATTTCTGGCTGGAGTATAACGATTTTCTGTACTCACTTACGGGGTGCGGCGAAAGCGCCTTTCAGACAAGATTGGATACGGATTTTGTTCACGTTGCAAAGGTTAGAAGGTGTCCGCTCTCAGGGGAACGGTTGAATGCGCCTTAGTATCCTACCCTCAGAGTATCTCTTCCACGGTAAAAAGCGGCCTTTGTCGATAGTGATACGGTTTGAAGGCTTTAACAACTGCATTGTTCAGGTGACCCGTGATCTGAAGGATCGCAGCAGGTTTTTACTATCTTCGAACTTGCCAGCGTCAACAAGGTCTGCTTTTTAGCGTAAGAGGAAAAGCAGAAAATCGACTGAGAGGCAGATTACACATGCATCCGTGAGCGATCCTTAAGCTTAAAAGGATCTATATAGATTTCAGGATTATGAATTACTTGCAAAGTGCTTTATTCCATTCACTGAAACAATCTACATATGAAAATATTTAAAATGCATATTAGGAAAATAGAAAATAATTTTTTTATAATAAACTTAAATTCCCGCCCGGCGAGTTAGCTACATGTAGGTTAGCTACAGTCCATCTGCTCTTCCAACTCAAAAAGAGCCTTTGTAGCTAAACGAGTTCATTTAGCTACAATCCGCCGCCGTAGTAGTAGGCAGAATGGCCTCTGGAGCCATGTAGGTAACACGGAGGGCGGGAATTCAAGATAAATAAAAAAATCCTCTACCTAGAATAGATAGAGGATAATAAAATATAAAGAATATTTTAAAAATAATATCATCTTTCAACGCTGAAATCTAGCTGTAAATTGTATTTTACCGCTATTATATTGAAGAAGTTTCTAATATTTTCTATTGCGTGTTCAATATTTTTTTTATCATAACTTGCCTTTAAATTAGCTATTTCATTGTTCATTTTTTTATCAATATCAATAACTTTACCATTTTCAGCAGGCCTATAGCCGGCCCTTGTTGTCTCTGGCTTTTTTAAACTAATTCGGTTTACTGCTAAAGGTCTTCCATTTTTTAAGCGAACAACAAGCTTTTTTGTTTCTCCATCCTGGACTACTTTTATATTATTTTCATTTATATTGAATCCGTAATTAATAGATACCTTATCTTCCTGTATAAACATGTTATCAGCTATAAACCACTTATTTTCCCAAAAGTAGAAGCTTACTATACTCGCGACGGAAAAGATCTTCCACAATGCAGCCGGTTTTTCCCCATCGGCGAGATGTGGTCAGATTAGCCCTCAGGCGGCATCTACCTGGTATGTGTTCTCAGCCACCTGCTTAACCTTAAAGAGCTGCACTTTCTCA
>JAFTDR010000294.1 GCA_017454105.1 Desulfovibrionaceae bacterium
CACGGTGTGCCAAGGGATTCATGGCAGCGACGTGAAACTAGTGCGGCTTGATTCACGATTCCTAGCTGTGCCTCCGACTGCATATGCGTTTATGGCGACACCAAAGGAGAGTACACTCGGCAATCCACACTCCCTCGGAGTGCTTGAACTCGAAAAACGGAAAAACCCTAAAATGCACAGACGGAAAAATTTTCCAGCAGGAAAGGAAAAATGGCTTGATTCTCGGCGTTTTTAAACCCATTTTTTGGGTGGAGTGCGGCATTTTCTCTCGTACAAAGTTGATCACCAACGAGTGACAACTATCCTGACACATAGGGGTAGCGGGCTCAGCTTGGCCTTGCAAACTGTCGCAGTCAAAGCTATTTGAGACATTGACAGAGTCCGATTTCTTATTACAGGCACCCTGAGCCGTCGCTATTTATAATAATCAACTCTATGAATAGTATTCCCGGAAATACCATTCTCGCGATTTAAGAGAGATAAAGTTTACCTATGAATTTTGAGTGCAAATACAAAAATCAATTCTGTTGTAGAAACAGCCTTGCAGTTTCGCCATCAATGTCAAGATACTTTTTTACATTTCCTAACAGGTTTTGTCTCGGAAAAATCGTATTGTCCCCCAGTCCATTGCGCAATGTATAGAACGCTTATGTTGCGAGGAGGTTTGTATGTCTGAGCGTGGAAGTCAATGGCGGCGTATGCTTGATTACTGGCTTGGGATTCCGCTTGTTGCTGCAAGCAGTCTTTTGCGCCTAAGGAAAGCATCCACCTTGCCTTCGGCCTTTCAACCAAGGCAGATAGCCTTTTTGTGCTTGGGGGCAATAGGCGATTTGCTTCTTTTGTCCAGTGTAATCACAGCCTTGCGGGCCAGGCTTCCTTCCGCCACAATCACGCTTATCACAAGCCGCGCCAATGCCGCTGCCGCGCATCTTGTGCCTGGCCTAGACTACGTGTGTGATTTTAGCCTAAACCAGATAGACGCTCTCATTTTTTTCGTGCGTCGCCTGCATTGCGATATCTTTTTTGACGCATCCCAATGGGCCAGGATAGGCGCTCTTATCGCCAACGTATCCGATGCCGCCTACACAGTCGGTTTTGCAACAAAGGGGCAGATGCGGCACTTTGGCTACAGTATTGCCGTTAGGCACAGATCGGATCAGCATGAGTACAAGAATTTTTTGGATCTCGGCAGAGCCCTGTATCCAGATCTTGAAGGACAACCCTCTCTCTGTCTCCCGTCCAGCCATTCCGAAAGCGAAGCGTTTTCTTTGGCCTATGCTGAAAAAAATGCGGTGTACCTGCATATGTGGCCATCAGGCATTTGTGCTGAACTCAAAGAATGGCCTGCGCAGTCATGGGCATCCCTCTGCCAAATACTCACGGGCGCGGGCTATGCGGTCTACCTGACTGGAGCCCCAGGTGACGCGGAAAAAAACGCTGCTTTTCTAGCGCGCAACCCAAATCCGCGGGTGCAATCGCTTGCCGGACTTGTATCGCTTGGGGATCTGGCTCTTCTTTTTTCGCGGGCAAGGGCCGTTGTTTCCGTAAACACAGGCATCATGCATCTTGCCGCGATCATCGGTGCGCCGACTGTTGGTTTGCATGGGCCGACCAATCCCTTGCGCTGGGGACCATGGGGGCCAAAAGTAGCAAGTCTTCTGCCCGATCATCCAGATTGCGCCTATCTCAACTTAGGCTTTGAATACAGTTCTCACCACAAGCCATGCATGCCCTATCTCTCCGTTGCCTCAGTCTGCCAGGCTCTGTTTTCCTTTGGACTTTCGGTCCAAGCAGGGAGCGAGCGATCGCAGCCATAAAACTGAGAGTACGCTTCTTCCGACAGTATCCAGCAAGTAGGTCTTTTGCGTACTCACTCTCAGTTCATTGAGTATCTGTAAAAAGCTAAGCATTTTGCAGATACACAAAGATCCGTTTACAGCAAACTTTTCCGCCTGTGCATTGTATGGTTTTTTTATGTTTTTCGAGTTCCAGCTTTCCAAAAAGGGGGGGGGAGATCGACCGGCTTCTCCCCCCCTCTGGATCAGCTCACGGGGAGACGGCAGAGTCCGACCTTCTCAACTCGCTCACGATACTTCACCGAAGGTACTGGGCGGCCTCTGTTGACATACGTACGCTTTATAATCTATAAACACAGTATGTTACTATTTTCCCTAAGAAGATCATCCTATTGCAATTAATGACTTTATAATTATTTAACTATACTCTCTTCACGATTACATACAAAGCATAATTAACTGGGCCTTTTACTTTTTAATAGATTCATAGAAAAAGTCCAGACTGTTATATAGTCTATTAAAAAATATAGACCCACAAATTAAGTAAAGAAAAGTGATTTTAACAGATGAGCACATTGAAAGGACCAAAAAGAATAAATTATTTGAATAACGAACTTTGCAAAAATATTTTTAAACATGGCAAATTATTAATAAGTTTTCTAAATTCAGCTTTCAAAAAAGTAAAGAAAAATGAGATATAAGAAGTAACTTATGAAGATCGAAAAATAGATCCTAGATTTTACAAAGGAAAAAATCGATTGTAGATATATATGCCAGAGCAAGATTAAATGAATCTATCAATCTCGAATTTTAAAAAAGAAAAGTAAAAAATTTTATAAAAAGAGTTTTACGTTACCTAATGAGATTGGCAGAGAGTAGGAAGTGTAGAAGATGATCGGCAATTATTTAGGACAGTTAAGGCGAGTTTAATTAATTATAATTTAGATAAAATTGACTTTTGTGCTGATTTTCATACTTCTTTATCAATAAAAAATGACAATCCGCCTTATAAGACTGCGACAGATGTAATTGAGATGCATTTTATACGCAGTAAAAGATGGAGAGAACTAAACAGAAATATACTAAATTGATACGATGTCCCCATTAGAAAAATTGACAGTATTCTTCTGCAATTCACTTACAAAGGCAGAAAGAAAAACATTAATAAGGAGTGAGCCTATGGTACTTGAAGCACCAGAAATAAATAACGAATAGCTCTCTAGAAGAGAAAATAGAATAGCGTATATAAAAGCAGAAAAGTTAGCTTCAATGGAGAAGGGGGAAATAGAACAAGCTAAAATGGATGCACGAAACAAAAAGAGAAATAGTTCATAATTTACATGAAATGAATATGCCAATTGATAAAATAGTGAAAACTACAAATTTAAGTAAAATTCAAGTAGAATCATACTTATCATAGTAAAATATAATTAAAAGCCAGAATAAATAAAGATACTGCCTTTTTTTATTTGAAAAATGTTCTCTTAATATTTTATTATATTATTCCCCTTCCAACAACTACTGCCAAACAGTGCACTTCCATTAACTTCCTTTCAATATATCCCACCAATTATAATCCAAAAAAAATATCGTATCTTATAAAATAATGACGCGGTAGGGACGCCCAGTACTGAACGCCCCCGCACACTAGCTTCGCTTCGCCATTCGTGCGGTTTCTAGTACTGGCTAACCGAAATACGTGTGTATCGTTTACCCAGAACTATCATGACGATGTAAGCGGCCCGCCACCATTTTTTTTCACACACGGACTTAGAAAAGCCAGTACTACTTCGCCTAAAAGGTGCTCTTCGCTGGCCCACGTGCTCGGTTGCGCAAAAGGCCTCTGCAGCCGATGTATACTCGCGGTACAAAGTCTGTCCCTCGTCTCGCTCAAAGTTGTCGCTTGCAGAAGGTGGAGGGCAGTCAAAGTGTAGGTGAGCTAAGTCCATCCTCTGCCGCAGAATGTGGCAAGACAGGTCCTCGTGTCCCCTCTTTTGCTAAAGGAGTACTTGGGCTTAAGGAGAGCCAAGCTCGAGGCCAGTGACGGGCTCTGAGAGCCTGAAAAGTGCCCTTACCGGAGAGGGCTCCCCAGGGGAGGTGGATCAAGGTAAAAAGTGTAGTTTTTTTCTAGAGGACTTATAATACATGTCATCGAAAAGCAAACTAGCCCACGTAAAGCGGGCCGCGAAAAAGGTTTCTGAGTGTCGAGAACGCAAGGTTGCATAGTTTTGCGACGGCGTGAGCCTAGGGTGAAGACCATCGTCGACCTCTGCAAGCAGAAAGGGAAAAAACTCGAGGCCTCGGAGATTGACCCGCGCCCAGGAATATAAAGGGATAGGAGACCAAGCCGCCACACTGATTGAGCGGATGATTGCCGAAAAGAGCTTGCCGATTGAGCCGACCAACAATTTTGCGGACTTGTTGCTCGTAAGAATAGCTCCCTTGGGCAGCAAGGCGCTCGTTGGAAGCACATCTGAATGCGGGGAAAGTGCGAATGACCTGTAAACGTATACCTGGCCGCATAA
>JAFTDR010000027.1 GCA_017454105.1 Desulfovibrionaceae bacterium
TCTGATTAATGGCTCCAGGAAGAGTCCGTTGCCAACAAATCCAAAGCAGATGCCCCATGGTACTCATGCGCACCTCAGGGACACCGTCCATGCTGGGAACAAGCTGTGATAACTGTGCCATATACGTCACGGGTGGTAAGCTTGGCGGCTCACCCCCACCTCCTCACATATATTCGGTTCTGCGATCTCTACGCATAACGGAATTCACCGTTGCATGCAAAAGCCTCTCCAAAGTATAGAAAGTATCACGCGCCCGCGTCAAGACGGGCAATCTCTTGGCCCATCATTCGAGCCAACTGTTGGCCGCCCAAGGATATCGTAGCGCACAAAAGAGAGGGATTGTGGCAAGCGGAATTTTTTTTCCAAACAAGCGCGACAAAGTCTTGTGCATTTCCGTAAAAGCGCCTACATTCCCTCTTTTCCGCCGACCCGATTCGGTTCGACACAAGACAAAGGAGAACTGCATCTTGGACATTCCTCTTCTTCAGGACGCGGACAAAACACAGTTTCCAAAGCTCACCGAGGACGATCTCGGCGAGATACGCATCCGGCAGGCGCGGGCCGGCGATGTACACGGCATGTCGGCACTTATCAACCACTATGCGGCAAACAATGTCATGCTGGCAAGAGGCCCGCAATATCTCTTCCAGCACCTTCAGGACTATATAGTAGCGACAAGCACGCATAGGCGCACAGGCCAGGAATTGGTTGTCGGCTGCGCGGCTCTCCATGTTCTGTGGAGAGATCTTGCCGAAGTCAGATCTCTTGCCGTCCACACTGCCTGTCACCACCAGGGTCTGGGCTCACGGATAGTTAGGGAACTCATTGTGCGCTGTCGCAATCTTGACATTCCGCGACTCTTCTGTTTTACCCTCGTAGATAGTTTTTTTAGTGCCTGCGGCTTCACAGTCTTTAACCGGGAGCTGCTCCCGCCAATGGTCTGGACCGAGTGCAGCAAATGTCCCAAATTTTATCATTGCGACGAAATCAGCATGATATACGAGGTCGATCAGGAATTCAACGAGAGAAAGACGGGCGATCGCCCAGAAACAGAAGCCCACTGAACCGTCAGTCGAAGAGATTTTTGCCATGAACAGATTACACGGACGAGACTTTCTGCTTGAGGAAAGCTTTACGCAGAGCGATCTGCTCTACCTTCTTGATCTTGCCTCGCACCTCAAAAAAGCGCGCAAGGAACACAAAGAGGAACAATACCTACGCGGAAAAAACATAGCGCTCATTTTTGAAAAGGACTCGACCCGCACCCGCTGCGCCTTCGAGGTCGCGGCCTACGAGCAGGGAGCGCACGCAACCTATCTCGGACCTCAGGGCTCGCAAATCGGCAAAAAAGAGTCGATTGCCGACACAGCCCGGGTGTTGAGCCGCTTCTTTGCAGGCATTGAGTACAGAGGTTTTGAGCAGACGCGAGTTGAGACATTGGCCAAGTACGCGGATGTGCCTGTGTGGAACGGGCTCACAAACGAGTGGCATCCAACCCAATTGCTCGCAGATATGCTGACAATACGCGAGCTTGGCTTAAGCCCCCTTGCAAGTCAGAAGCTCGCCTATATTGGCGATGCGCGCTTTAATATGGGCAATTCCCTTATGATGGGCTCAGCGATCCTAGGCCTCGACTTCCGCTCAATCGCGCCTAAGGATCTTTGGACAAGCGACGCTGTTTTTGAAAAAGCGCAGCTTGCCGCACAAAAAAGTGGTGCGCGCATAACGCGGACCGAAAATATAGAAGAGGGCGTCCAGGACTGCGACTTTCTCTATACTGATGTCTGGGTCTCCATGGGTGAATCAGAAGATGTGTGGAAGGAGCGCATCGATCTCCTCCGCCCCTATTCCGTAACAGAGGACGTCTTCCGCATGACAGGCAAAAAGGAGAGCAAACTCCTCCACTGTCTGCCGAGTTTCCACAATAGGGAGACGACAATCGGCGAGGCGATATTCCAGAAATTTGGCATACCCTCAATGGAGGTCTCAGACGAGGTCTTTGAATCGCCGCGCAATGCCTCCTTTGACGAGGCGGAAAACCGCCTGCATACAATAAAAGCCGTCATGGTCGCAACCCTCGCTGAACAGGACCTTCCGATATAGGCGCAAAAAAAAACCGCAGCCCAAAGACTGCGGTTTTTTTTCGCGAGACGCCCGTTCTTACGCATGCTCGACTCTCTTCGCACCGACATGCTCCTCAACAAGAGAGACCACCCGGGCAATCTGACGACCTAGGGGAGAATTCATGGACAATTCCTTCTCAACGGCCGTGATCCCCTGAAGCACGGTTGAGTGCCTGCGGCTAAACGGCTGACCGATCTCCTTTAAGGTCAGATCCGTGTGCTTGCGGGCGAGATAAAAAATTGTGTTGCGGCCAAGCACATTGCGCTGGCAGCGGGAGCGGGAACTCAAAGTCTCGGCGTCAAGCCCGTAGTTTTGACAGACAAGGTTTGTCAGAAGCGTCAAATCAGGCGAGCGCACAAGATTCACGTATTCCTTTAGAACTCCTAAGGCGAGTTCCGTTGTGATCTCCGAGTGCAAAAGATTCGCTTTGAAAAAAATACTCTGCAGGCAGGACTCTATCTGGCGCACATTGCCATCGAGGGAGGTTGCAATGAGTGTGCAGACAGCGTCGCTTATGCGCATATGCGCGCTGTGCGCCTTGCGGCTGATAATTTCAGAGCGCATGGATGCGTCGGGATTTTCGATGCGGGTGATCACACCGTTTGCGCAAAAATTCGCGTAAAACGCCCGGTCGACTTTCTCAATTTCTTTTGGGGTGAAGGAAGAAGTGAAGATAACCCGACCGCCGTGATCTTGAAGGCCGCGGACAATAGAGAGAGCAGTTTCCTGAATCTTGGGCTTATTCTGAAGAAAGTGAATGTCCTCAAGTAAAAGGACATCGAGATTGCGCAGCTCGTCTTTAAACGACTCGACATCGTTGTTTTTAAGACTCGCCACATAGCGCGAGGAAAATTCATCGGCTGTCAGATAGTTCACCCTCTCCTGGCCCTGCATGGTGATGTCCTGGCCAACAGCCTGGACAAGATGGGTCTTGCCGAGACCAGAGGAAGAATTCACATAGAGCGTCTGAATATCGCTCTTTTCCCGGCAGACCTCTTTTGCTGCGGCAAGAGCTAATCTATTGCTCTCACCTTCGACAAAATCCTGAAAGGAATGGCGCCAGGCTCGCTTCTGAATCCTCGCCCGCGACGCGCCTGGGAGATCCGGCTGGATGCGGCGGACGCTTTCGTCTTTTTTGGCCTCAGTTTTTTTGGTCTCAGCTTGGCCTTGCGCGCAGCTTTCCTTCTTCTGCGCCCCAACCCCTATCTCAAGACGCAGGTCATAGGACAATTCGCGCAGGCAGGCTTCGATACAGTTTGTCAGTTTATTTCTGACCCAGCGCGCCATATAGGCGTTTGGAGCCAGAAGATGAAGGGTGCCGTCTGAAACCTTGGCCTCAAGCGGCATAATCCAGACCTTAAACGAACCAGGCTCGAGCTTTGCCGCAAGCATGGTCTTGAGTGCATTCCATTGTGTGTTCATGAGTCCCTTATAGCCGGAAGCAATGTGTGCGGCAAAAGAGACAAAAAACTGCCTGCGAGAAAAAGCAGCCCCGCTTTCCCCAAGTCGCCAATTTCCCTCTGCGCAAGGCCTGGGCCTGCTTTCCGCTTGCATACGCTAGGGTATTTTGCGGGCGGACTGTGTGCGGTCTAGAAAAAGGGCGACATATGCGCATATCGCATTTTTTCACAGTCCACCGCGCTCTCTTCTCAACAGGCCCCGCTCAATTTTTCTCTTATTTTCGCAAAATAGCTCTCAATTTCTAACTTACGGCAAAAACGCTTTCATCAGATTTTTCAGAAAAACACTAGGAAAAAGTCTCGAGAAACTCTCTGACCATCTCATAAAAAGTCTAGAAAAAGCGTTTTGCGCAAAAAAAAGGTTCACGCGGACGTGAACCTGAAATTTGGCGGAGACGCATAGGGGTCGAACCTACCACAGGCCTTTCGACCTGTCATCAGCTTTGAAGGCTGTGCGCCACACCGGTGACGATGCGTCTCCAGGGAGATACCCTACGCTTCTTTACCACTTGGCGCAAGCAAAAATTGCGCGAAGAGCTGTACTGGCATTGCCAAGCGCTCGTTTTCTAGGTATGTTTCGGGTATATGGTATTGCCTTCTAGGCCGGCAAAACCAGCGATTTTCTTTCGAAAACGCCGGTAACCGGCCATATAAAGAACCTGCGCGCGCCGCGCCCGTTCTTTTTTGCTGGCTGACACTCCTCGTTTCGGATCCCCCGCGCTTTCGGGGAATCCGCCTCGCTTGTACAGAGCGAGGAAACCTCTCGTACGATCGTACATTCTGTACGAAAACGGAAATACTACGCAATGGGACGAAATTTATTGCTCTGGGTGATCATTGTCGCGGCAATGATTATGCTCTTCAACATGTTTCAGCAATCCCAACCGTCAATGCACAACAGACTGTCCTACACGGACTTTCTTGGCCGTGTGAACGACGGACAGATCGTGAGCGTCACGATACAGGGAAGCAATCTCATAGGCAAAACAGCCGACAATCAGGAGGTGCAGGCCTACGCCCCAAGGGATCTCACCCTCGTGAACCGCCTGATTGAAAAGAATATCGAAATCAAGGCCGATCCGCCGGAAGAACAGTCCTGGTACGTCTCGGCGCTCATCTCCTGGTTTCCCATGCTCCTCTTGATTGGCGTGTGGATCTTCTTTATGCGCCAGATGCAGACAGGCACAGGCAAAGCCATGAGCTTCGGCCGCTCAAGAGCCCGTCTTCTCAACCAGGAAGGCGACTCAAACAAGGTGACCTTCCAAGATGTCGCAGGCGTTGATGAGGCAAAGGAGGAACTCTCCGAAGTTGTCGAATTCCTCTCAAATCCCAAGAAATTCACGCGACTTGGCGGCCGCATCCCAAAAGGCGTTCTGCTCGTAGGCCCTCCAGGCACAGGCAAGACTCTTCTCGCCCGCGCCGTGGCCGGTGAGGCCGGGGTGCCCTTCTTCTCCATATCGGGCTCAGACTTTGTTGAGATGTTCGTTGGCGTTGGCGCATCGCGCGTGCGCGATCTCTTTGTGCAGGGCAAAAAAAATGCCCCCTGTCTCATTTTCATCGACGAAATAGACGCGGTCGGCCGCAAGCGCGGCGCGGGCTTAGGCGGCGGGCACGACGAGCGCGAGCAGACCTTAAATCAGCTCCTTGTCGAGATGGACGGCTTTGAGAGCAACGAGGGGGTCATCTTGATCGCCGCGACAAACCGCCCAGATGTCCTCGATCCCGCGCTTCTTAGGCCTGGGCGTTTCGACAGACAAGTTGTCGTCCCAACCCCCGATCTGCGCGGAAGACGCCGTATCCTTGAAGTCCACACCAAGAAAACTCCGCTTGGCAAAAACGTCAATCTGGACACACTCGCAAAAGGAACCCCCGGCTTCTCAGGAGCGGATCTCGAAAACCTTGTCAACGAGGCGGCCCTGCAGGCGGCCAAGCACAATCAGAACAAGCTTCTCATGGAAGATTTCGAATTCGCAAAAGACAAGGTCTTGATGGGCCGGGAACGCAAAAGCCTTATCCTCTCAGACGAGGAAAAACGCATAACCGCCTACCACGAAGGCGGCCACGCTCTGGTTGCCAAGCTCCTCCCAAAGACGGATCCCGTACACAAGGTCACAATCATTCCCCGCGGCCGGGCTCTGGGTATCACAATGCAACTCCCTGAGGAGGACCGTCACGGCTATTCCCGCCAGTGGCTTAAGAACAATCTCGTTGTTTTGCTAGGCGGGCGCGTAGCCGAAGAACTCGTCTTTAACGAAATCACAACCGGCGCATCCAACGACATTGAGCGCGTAACCTCGACTGCGCGCAAGATGGTCTGCGAATGGGGCATGAGTGATGTGATCGGCACTCTCTCCATTGGCGAAACAGGCGAAGAGATTTTCATAGGCCGCGAATGGGTGCAGAGCAAAAACTTCAGCGAGGAAACAGCCCGGCTGGTCGATCTTGAGGTCAAAAAAATCGTCCAGGAGGCCTATGGGCGTTGCAAACAACTGCTCGAGGAAAATATCGAGACTTTGCACAGCATAGCAGAGGCCCTTCTTGAGCGGGAGACCATAACAGGCGAGGAACTCGATCTCATCATGCAGAAGCTTCCGCTCCCAGCCTTCGAAGACGAGCCAAAGCCAGCTCCTAGGCCGCGCAGACGGACCACGCGCTTTAGAAAAGAAGAGCCCGCCTCTGAACAGGCCGACAAAAAGAATAACGATGAGTAGCACTACGCGAGCTTGGCGCATCCGGGAAGAGGCCCTCCTCTGCCCGGATGCTCCTTTCGGCATTATGGGGGTTCTTAACGTAACTCCAGACTCTTTCTATGAGCCCTCGCGCGCAGGCGCTTTGCCAAAGGCCATAGACTACGCCCTCTCTCTGCGTGAGCGCGGCGCGGACATTCTCGATCTGGGAGGCGAATCGACGCGGCCTCTCACAAATGGCGTAGGAGCGAGCCCTGTTGCGCCTAAAGAAGAGAGAGCGCGCATCCACCCCCTCTTTTGCGCCGTACAAAAACAAGCCCCAGACACTGTGATCTCAATCGACACGTGGCACAGCGAGACTGCGGCCCATTTCCTCGATTTGGGCGCAGCCATAATCAACGATATCTCAGGCGGCCTCTGGGATCCAGAAATGCTCCCTGTTGTCGCACAATATAAGCCTGGCTATGTTTTAACCTACGCGCAAAATACATACGCGCGCATGCACGCGATACGGGACACAGACGATATCGTAGACGATGCGCTGAGCTTCTTTGAAGCGGGCCTTTCGCGGATTAGCAAGGCAGGCCTTGCGGAAGACCATGTTGTGCTTGATCCTGGAATCGGTTTTGGGATGACTGTCCAACAGACCGTACGCCTGCTTGCAAACATAGATCAGCTCACAACCTTTGGCCGGCCGCTGCTTATAGGCATAGCTGAAAAACGCTTTCTTAACGCCCTGCCGGGGCTAGAGGGCTACGATCGCGTAGTCGCAACCCAGATCGCCACAGCGCTTCTCTTACAGAGGGGCGTTTTCTGGCACAGGGTCCACCATGTCGCACGCGCGCGACAGGCACTTCTTCTTTCGAGCAGTATTTCACAGTAACGGATCGTTCTGGAAATCAGGCTATGGATCTCGATATTTTTCATGTATTCACCTTCCCGATAGACGAGCTCGAGTATCTCCCGCTCAGCATCCTCGACATCGCTCTGGTCAGCTTCCTTCTCTACTATGTCTTCCAAAGACTGAGAACATCGCAGGCTCTCGCTGTCCTTATCGGCTTGATCGTGCTTAAGATCGTCCATCTTCTTGCTGATTACTGCGGACTGTATACCCTCGTCTGGCTCCTCTCCCATGTGTTTAACTCTCTCTTCATTCTGATCATTGTCATCTTTCAGCCTGATATCAGAAAGGCCCTTGTTGATATCGGAAACATGCCGCTTCTGCATTTAAAGCGCGGACCGATGAACAATGCCATAAGCCGGGAAATCATTGACGCCTGTCTCGAAATGGCCAGACGGCGTGTCGGCGCGCTCATTGTCATCGAACGCTCGGTTTCTCTGGACGCCCTGATAGACCAGGAAGGACAGCGCATTGATGCGGAAATTTCGCGCCGCCTGATCATGAATCTCTTCTATGTCGGCTCCCCCCTCCACGACGGAGCTGTAATCATAAGCCACAGCCGCATCGCGGCAGCAGGATGCATTCTGCCTCTTGCCGTCGCGAAAGGACAAAATTTCGGCACAAGGCATCGGGCAGCCATAGGGGTCACGTTGGACAGCGATTGCGTGGCGCTTGTGGTTTCAGAGGAGCGCGGTGAAATATCTCTTGCCATCCGGGGAGAACTCAACCGCAATCTTGATGGAGCAGCCCTAGAGAAGATACTCAATGAAATTCTTTGAAACAAAGCAGAGCCTCTCGCTTTCGCGGACACATCTCTTTCTTATCGCCCTGTGTGTCGCCCTCGGTATGTGGTATGCGGTCACAAAGCAGGAAATGGCTGAGACGCAAGTTGAAATACTCTTAAGCTACCACAATATTCCGCGGGAACTCTTTATTACCAGCGGTCTGGTCTACAAGGTGAAGGAACGCATACGCGGTCCGAAAATGCTCATCTACAATCTTCCGACTGCCTTTCACCTGCCAATTGACTGCTCGCAAATCAAACTCGGCAGCGGCCTAAGCAACACATTCTCAATCACCGATGAATTGCGCAAAGCAACAAAGCAGCACAGGTTACGAGCCTTCAAAATCCTCGATGTGGACCATCCGACAATTACTCTCCAGGCCGAGCGCATCGACAATATCGGTTTTCCCCTCTCTTTGCGCTACAGAAGCAATAACGACTTAATTGTCCGCACAACCCACCAGTCCTCAAGTACAGTGGTCTTAAGCGGGCCTGAAAGCGAAATCGCCCACTTAAAAACGCTCTCTCTGTGGGAACTCGATATTCATGTCGACCTTCTCGATGTCGGCAAGGGCGAGGTGCAGAAGGAAATCCCGATTATCATCCCCTTCGAGAAATGCCCTCACGTCACATCGAAACCGACTTCCGTCGCCGTCGGCTACGAGATTTTAGGTGAGCGCATCAAAACGACCTGGAAATACGACGTGACGCTTTCTGTCGCTGATCCCAACC
Organism: Desulfovibrionaceae bacterium; assembly: GCA_017454105.1. Classification (GTDB taxonomy): domain Bacteria; phylum Desulfobacterota; class Desulfovibrionia; order Desulfovibrionales; family Desulfovibrionaceae; genus Desulfovibrio. Next base: position 8,689 of record JAFTDR010000027.1, read on the forward strand.
GCTACCACATTTCCCCGCCCTCGGTCGATGTCGTCTTAAAAGTGCCTCAGAACAAGGAAAATGACGCGGAATACTTAAAACAACTCCGCGTGACGGCTTTTCCTCCGAACATGCAGGAGGGGGAGAGCAAACGCGTCTATCTTAGCTTCACCCCGCCTGAGGGCATGGAAGTCTTAAACGACAAAATGACCGTCACGGTCACGCGTCTTTCGGATCGGCAGGTTAAGCCGGACAATCATGTGACAAGCCCGGAAGCGCAGCAAAAACAGCCAGTTCACACTGAGAAGAAAAAGCGCTCTCGCAAAGAGCGGACAGAAAAGTAATGAGCGACGGAGTGTCTATGGCAGAACGTTTTTTTGGCACGGATGGACTTCGGGGCACAGTCAACACCTATCCCATGACAGCGGATATCGCTTTGCGCCTCGGCATTGCTGCGGGCATCCGCTTTCGAAACGGCGACAATGGCCATCGCGTAGTGATCGGCAAGGATACGCGTCTTTCAGGCTATATGCTTGAGTCGGCCTTAACCGCAGGCCTCTGCGCGGCAGGCATGCATGTCATCATGACAGGGCCTCTGCCCACACCGGCCATATCCTTTCTTACGCGCAATATGCGGGCCGATCTCGGTGTTGTGATCTCAGCCTCGCACAATCCCTTCCATGACAATGGCATAAAATTCTTTGACGCCGACGGCTACAAGCTCCTGGACGCCACAGAAAACGAGATCGCGGAGCTGGTCCAAAATCCTGACACAGTCTGGCCCTATCCTGAGCCCGCCTCTGTCGGGAGAGCGACAAAGATTGAGGACGCAGGTGGCCGCTACATAGTCTACACGAAAAGCTGCTTTCCCCCGCATATGACGCTCCAGGGTCTGCGCATAGTGATTGACTGCGCAAATGGAGCGGCCTATAAAGTCGCCCCCCTCGCTCTTGAAGAGCTGGGTGCCGAGGTCTTTAGGCTCGGCACAAGCCCGAATGGCATAAATATCAATGATCACTGCGGCTCCCTTCATCCAAAAGTTGTCGCGGCCAAGGTCAAGGAAGTGCGCGCCGATATCGGCTTAGCACTCGATGGCGACGCGGACAGGCTCATTGTTGTTGATGAGCGCGGCAAAATCCTTGACGGCGATCAAATTATGGCCCTCTGCGCCCAGGCTATGATCCAAAGAGGCGAGCTTCCAGGAAACATCCTGGTCGCAACAGTCATGAGCAATCTCGCCCTTGAAATCTTCATGCAAGAGCAAGGGGGACAGCTTATTCGGACAAAGGTCGGCGACCGCTATGTTGTCGAGTGCATGCGCCAGAACAATGTGATGTTTGGCGGTGAGCAGTCAGGGCATCTTATCTTCAGAAATCTGAGCACAACAGGCGATGGTCTTCTTGCGGCACTCCAAATTCTGCGCATTATGCGCGAAAAAGAAAAACCGCTCTCGCAGATTGCCGGTCTTTTGCAGCTCTTCCCGCAAAAGCTTGTGAACGTTCAGGTCCAGAAAAGACTTCCCTTTGAAGAGCGCCCAGCTATCGGCGAGGCAATAAGCCGCATCCAGGAGATACTCGGTAACAGAGGACGGGTTCTTCTGCGCTACTCAGGCACAGAACCTGTCTGCAGAATTATGGTTGAAGGCGAAAACGAAATCCAGGTCGCACAGTTTGCCAACGATTTGGCTGAAACGGTGCGCAATGAACTGCGCTAAGAAGCAAAAAAAGAATCCGAAATTCCTGCGCCTAGGCGCGGATTTCGGATTCTTTTATAGTACAGACATGTTTCTAACCATTGCTCTTTTAAGTGCCCCGTACACAGATCTCACCTACAGAGCCCTCGACGTCTTTCCCGCATCCTTCTGGAAAAAAGGACTGCGCTGCTGCGTTCCACTCGGCCGCGGCGAAACCCTGCGTTCCGGCATTCTTCTCTCTGTATCCAATAGAACGACCCTGCCCAATTCTGTGACAATCAAGCCTCTTATCTGGCCTCTTGAATCAACTCCCCTGCTGACCGATGAAATAGTCGAACTTATGATTGAAATGGGCAGGCGCTTTGGGGAAACTGTCGGCCGCATGGCCGCAGGTTTTTTGCCCTTCGGCCTTCGCCAGACATCTCTGCTCCTCCATGTGCTTCATGAAAACAAAAGCCTTTGTCTGACACTTACCGAAGTCGCACACGCCTCGGAGGAAATGAAGAGGCTTTGGGCATCCGAGATGCTTGCTAACAAAAGCAAATTGCTCCCAAGCCGCAGAAATACGGACACAGAGGAGTGCTATGCTCTCAACTGCGATCCGCCCTGGCCTGTTCGGCCAAATGCCAAGGTCCAGATTCAGATCCTTGAGTACCTCTTTGACCACGGGCCGAAAAACAAAAAGCAGATACGCACGGCCATTGGCTCAAACAGCACACAGGCTCTGCGCACCCTTCTTGAGTCCGACTGCGTGACACTCTCGCGGGAGGAGGACACAAGCCTAGCCGACAACGCGCCGCTTCTCCCACCGGCCGCGCGGCCCTTTGCCTTAAACGCTGAGCAAAGCGATGCCGTTTTGCGCTTAACAGAGGCCCTATCCCAAGGGCAAACGGCGACCTATCTTCTCTATGGAGTGACAGGCAGCGGCAAAACGGCAGTGTATCTTGACATTGCCCGCGCCTGTCTTAAAGAGGAAAAAAGCGTTTTTCTTCTCGTTCCCGAAGTCGCCCTGGCTTTGAAAATCCTAAAAGACACCCAGACCCTCTACCCTGACCTGCCCGTTCTTCTCTACCACGGCTACCAACCGCCTAGACACAGGGAGGAGATTTGGCGCCGTATGCAAAACGGCCAGCCAGTCTTTGTCATCGGCACCCGCTCAGCCCTTTTTCTCCCGGCGCAGCATTTAGGCTGCATCATACTCGATGAGGAACACGACGGATCGTTTAAGCAGGACGATGGACTCTCCTATCACGCAAAAGAGATCGCCTGGTTCCGCGCGCAGCATAACGGGGCTCTTCTTATCCTAGGCTCTGCAACGCCTGACATTCGCACATACTATGCGGCCAAAGAAAAGCATATTGCAATGGCTTCTTTGCGCAAGCGCGTCTCAGGCAATGCCCTCCCCCCAATTGAGCTTGTCGACATGAATGAGCCAGGAAGCATTTCTGAAAGTGTTTCGCTTATGTCAAAGAAAAGTCTCCTCGCTCTCGAGGAGACAATTACAAGAGGCGAACAGGCAGTCGTTATCTTAAACCGACGGGGCTTTGCGCCACATATTTACTGCCTCTCATGCGGCAAAACCGAACGCTGCCCAGACTGCGACATAGGCTTAACCTACCACAAGGCCCGCGGCAAGCTTATCTGCCATTTCTGCGGCTTCTCAAGGGATTTTCCAAGCCCCTGCTCAAGCTGCGGAGGATCGACCTTTGTTCCTGTCGGCGAGGGGACAGAACGCATCGCTGAGGAACTCTCAAGCTATCTTGGACAAAATGTCCTGCGCCTTGACCGCGACAGCACACGCAGGCCTGGGCAAATGGAAGCTATTCTCCAGGCTTTTGCCAGGGAGGAGGCCCAAGTCCTTGTCGGGACGCAGATGATTTCAAAAGGCCACCATTTTCCCAAGGTCACGCTTGTCATCGCGGCGAACGCCGACATGGGTTTAAGCATGCCCGACTACCGGGCCTCAGAACGGACATTCCAGCTTCTTCTCCAGTCAGCAGGCCGGGCAGGACGCGGAGAAAAAGCAGGCCGGGTTCTTCTGCAGACCCGCGACCGAGAACACTACTGCTGGCCCTTTGTGCTTTCCTACAATTACGAGGACTTCTACGAGGCGGAAATCCGTCGCCGCAAAAAACTGCGCTATCCCCCTTTCACCAATCTCGCTCTCATCCGCATGTCCTTCCAGAGGGAAGAAAAGGATGCCATGGCTGAACTCTCGGAACTTGCGCGTGCCTTCCGCACTGAGGCGAAAAACCGAGGCCTTGTGCTGCTTGGTCCAGCCCCTTCGCCCCACGCTCTTCTTTGCGGAAGAAACGCTATCAGTGTCTGCTTAAAGCGGCAAACTGGGGCGACATCCGTGCCGTCTTCGCGCATGGCGTACACAGCGTGAAGACAAAAGCAACCCGCACAACTCTTGATCTCGATCCCGTCAACATGCTCTAAGAGCAAAAAGAGAGGTCACCTATGGACACAATAACAGCCATCATGACACGACGCAGCGTGCGCACCTTTACAGACGAGGATGTCTCAGACGCGCTTCTTGAACAGCTCCTTCGCGCAGGCATGCAGGCGCCAAGCGCAGGCAATGCGCAGCCGTGGGAATTTGTCGTACTCCGCGAGCGCGCACTCCTTGAAGAAGTTGCGAAAATCAACGAATACGCGGCCTTTGCGCCCAAAGCGGCCCTTGGTATTCTTGTGTGCGCAAATCTCACGCTTGAGAAATTTCCAGGCTACTGGGTTGAGGACACAGCAGCGGCTGTTCAAAATATCCTGCTTGCCGCGCACAGTCTCTCGCTCGGTGCTGTCTGGACAGGAGTCTATCCCACAGAAAACCGCGTAACCGCAATGCGCGCCCTCATCCATGCGCCAGAACACATCATTCCTATGGGACTTATTATCGTTGGCCACCCGAAAGCCGTGCCCGCGCCTGTTGACCGCTTCAATAAGGACCGCATCCACACAAATACATGGTAATACGTTGCAGAGTGTCAGGCGTACGGTGCAACCAAACTCTTACGAAGCAAAACGTCAACTGCAAAGGTCCATACAGGGATTGCAATAGGTTTCGTGGGTACACAAGGCTATGACTAGGCGAAAGCATTTTGGGGCGCTCGCCGTATCTGCGCATCTCACGCCTTTTTCTACAGTGCAGCGGCGTCAAGTTGACAAGCGCCAAGCTCGCGAAGAAGACGTCACGAAGACCCATCGTTTGCGGCGCAGACGTACAAGACGGGTGACAGCCAAAGAACCTCACAGCACACAGTTGCGTCGCCCACGAAACCCAACGAAGAACCAAACTTCCGCGTGTGCTGTACACGCAAAACGACATTTGTCGCATCTAAAAGTACATGTGTCCCTACAGATATCGTACATAGCGCAGGGCGCCTCTAGAGAGTGGCTGTATTGCCCAGATTTTTGAGTTGGTTTAATAATTGTCGCGTGTACGGATTAACAGTATATCGACCAAGCTCGAGCCCCCTAAAAAACAAGCTTTTCAGTTGCTCAAGGCATTCTTGCTTTCTTTTTGCGGTGACTGTCTGCAGAGGCAGATGAAGGTCAACATCACGAGAAGTTCAATGTCCAGTGTTGAACGATAGTATTGTAATACGTACACGCGGAATAATTTGACCTGGGAGCCCACCTCCCGAGGCCCGGCAGAGTGACATGCACATCCTCTTCTGCCCCAAGAGATGATCGCACGTCTTGAAATATTCATAGTTCACATGAAAACACGCAGGATTAGTCCGAGCAGAGCCAAGTGCGCGGGATAATAGAAGTAGAAGAATTTTCCAAGCCAGCGTATTTTGCCGCGCTGGCCGTTGTAGAGGGACAGTAGCGGAACCGTTAACCAGCTGGCCATATGCACCATGCCGTATGTCTGGTTGTTGAAAACAAAAAAGGCAACTGCGTACGGTGTGATGATAGCCATGAGCCAGAGCATTTGCTTGTAGAAATTGCCGCGATTCCGTCCCATCATCAGAATAGCCAGAGGTGCGGCGCAGCTCCAGTCAGATGTGACGGTCAATGCACACCCGGCGATCGTAATAGCCACCTTCAGCCAGGTATTCCACGTTTCGACATCCCATACCTTCAGGAAAATCAATCCCCACATCAAAGGCCAGGCGATGCTTGTCGCAGCGAAGAGTACGTTCTCAAACGGGTTGTAGCCCTGTTGCGTAAAATAGCAGAAGGCAAAATGGCTGACCACCGTTAGCATAGCCAGCCGCCCGAGATATTTTCGGAAATTGCGAGTGTGGTGATAGCCCTCGGCCACAAAAAAGCACATGATCGGCGCGGTCAGTCGTCCGATGCAGTGGAGGAAAATTTGCAGCGGTACTTCCGCCTGGCTGTATTCTTCGATTCCCATCCAGGTCAGATGATCGATGGTCATGGCGATGATGGCGATGACCTTCAGTGCATTTCCACTAAGAAATTCTCTTTCATTCAATGATACAGTGTTCATTGTTGACCAGACCTCTTCTTCAATTAATATACTCCGGCCTGAATAAAATTGACATATTGCGAGCAAAAGTCAGCGCTGAGTCAGGTATTTTCAATTCCAAGTGTCTCCTTTTTTTTTCTGACTGCGGTATAACGATTTGCTATTCGCTTGCGTAGGTACGGTAGAATGCGACTTTCAGAGGATTCTGCGTTATACCCGGCCGCATGATGATTTCCCAAGAGAGACAAATAAGAGCAAAGTCAATTGGTCGACTTCCGCTGGGCTCACTTCGTGTCGTGGGGAAGAATCTTTTTGACGCCGAGTACATCTTTCAGACGATTGAATGTGGACTTTGTTGACGTAGCAAAGGATCCTAGAGGGGTAAAACTCGCATGGTACCGTTCACCAACGATTCGGATACAATGTGAGGACAAATTGTATAGAATCATCATTTCCGTTTGTCAATTCTAATTTTGCATAATACATAGCAGCTGAGTTAAGATTTCTCAGGAAGGTAGCTCATTGCAATCAGATCGTTGAGAGACTCATACACGGACAGTCTTGATTCAAAAAAGTCAAGAGTATAAGCAACTGCGCCTGCATGATGAGACCGCCGGCCTTTGTCGTGTCCAAAATCAGCGGCATCACTGTTGAACATCTCTACTTACGACGTCAAAGATGTTCTTCATACCCTCTGTTTGGTGGGATGTTTTTGGTGCCGTAAGAAGAAGTGTGATGGAAGATTTTATCCGTCGCGAGTATAGTATTTCTGGAAACAAAGTAGTCAGTACAAAGCAGTCTGAACATATTGAAAGGACCAATGATGTGGAAAAACAAGCTCTGTAAAACATACTACGAAAAGCGTCTTAGAGATGTATCGTCGCGATATGAAATGAAGAGATTATAAATCACAAGTGTGTATCCGCTCACGTGGAGGCGGCGGAATGAACCTTTCAGACGATTCCGAGTTGTTCTTTTAGGCGGTGGGAGCGACGTTTGTTGACACTGGCACGTTTGAAGAGCTTTAAAACCCGCATAGCATCGCTGACCTGAGGGGGATACATAAATATCTTAATTTCCCGGCATTTCACTTGAGCCAAGCGGCGATAGGCTCACTATATGCGGATTTACGCGCTTTGAGGGCGCTTTGTAGCTATACCCGGCCGCACTATTATTTTCCCCTTGAGGCGATTTGCACTTGCCTTCAAGCCGGCTCTCGATTAAAAAATCTCTAGATAAAATCTGGAGGTTCTGATTATGGCAAAGAAGAAGACACACAAGCAGATAAGCGTTGCCAAGGAAGATCGCTACCCTCGAGGGATTGTAA
>JAFTDR010000028.1 GCA_017454105.1 Desulfovibrionaceae bacterium
ATGGGAGATCGTGTGCTGGATGCAAGTCTGCGAGCGCAACTGAGTATCCTGCGGGAGACTTTCAAGAGGGGTGAGTAAGGAGATGCAGATCAAAGCTGAAGAAATTAGCAAGATCATTCAAGAGCAAATCCAGAACTACGACAAACGCGTGGAAATGAGCGAGACTGGAACCGTTCTCTACATCGGTGACGGTATCGCGCGCGTTCACGGCGTTCAGAACGCCATGTCCATGGAACTGCTGGAATTCCCCGGCGGCGTCATGGGAATGGTCCTCAACCTTGAGGAGGACAACGTCGGCGTGGCTCTGCTTGGCTCTGATGTAGGTATCAAGGAGGGTGATCCCGTCAAACGCACTGGGAAAATTTTCTCGGTGCCTGTCGGCGAGAAAGTCATGGGCCGCGTGCTCAACCCCCTTGGCGAACCCATTGACGGCTTAGGACCGGTCGAGAGCGACGAAGTCCGCGCCGTTGAAATCAAGGCCCCAGGCATCATCGCCCGTAAAAGCGTGCATGAGCCCATGCCGACAGGTTTGAAAGCCATTGACGCCATGACCCCAATCGGCCGTGGCCAGCGCGAATTGATCATCGGCGACCGCCAGACCGGTAAAACCGCTGTCTGCCTGGACGCAATTCTTGCGCAGAAAGAGACGGACATTCACTGCTTCTACGTCGCAATCGGCCAGAAGAAAGCCTCCGTCGCCCTTGTTGCCGATACGCTCCGTAAATACGGTGCGATGGAATACACAACCATCATTTCTGCAACAGCTTCCGATCCCGCTCCCTTGCAGTACATCGCGGCCTATACCGGTTGCACGATGGCCGAACACTATCGTGACAACGGCAAACACGCGCTCATCATCTACGATGACCTCTCAAAACAGGCCGTTGCCTACCGCCAGATGTCCCTCTTGCTTCGCCGTCCTCCAGGACGTGAGGCTTTCCCAGGTGACGTTTTCTACCTGCATTCACGTCTCCTCGAACGCGCCGCGAAACTCAATGATTCGCTTGGCGGCGGCAGCTTAACCGCCCTTCCCATTATTGAGACACAGGCCGGTGACGTCTCAGCCTACATTCCCACAAACGTTATTTCGATTACAGACGGCCAGGTCTACCTTGAGCCCAACCTGTTCAACGCAGGCGTTCGTCCGGCCATTAACGTCGGTCTGTCCGTCTCCCGTGTCGGTGGCGCAGCGCAGATCAAGGCGATGAAGCAGGTTGCGGGCACCATGCGCCTCGACCTTGCCCAGTACCGCGAACTCGCCGCATTCGCGCAGTTCGGCTCCGATCTTGACAAAGCGACCAAGGCCAAACTCGACCGCGGCGCCCGTCTTGTCGAACTTTTGAAGCAGCCGCAGTACCATCCGATGCCCGCTGAGGAGCAGGTGACCTCCATTTGGGCCGCAACCCGCGGTCACATGGATGATGTGCCGGTTGATAAAATTCGGCAGTTTGAAACCGAGATGCTCACCTTCATCCGCGATACGAAGAGTGATGTTCTCACGTCTCTGAAAGAGAAGAAGGTCATTGACGACAGTATTGAAAGTGCGCTCACTGAGGCCGTGACAGCCTTCAAGAAGGGCTGGCAGGCTTAGTAGGAGGGTACTTCCATGCCTTCACTGAAAGACGTTAAAATGAAAATTGTCGGGGTCGGAAAGACCAAGCAGATAACCAAGGCCATGAACATGGTGGCCTCGGCGAAACTGCGCGGCGCCCAGGCTCGCATTGAAGCCTTCCGGCCCTACGCGGCGAAATACCATGATGTGTTAGCCGAGCTTTCCTCAAAAGTGGAAGGGAACGCGCATCCGCTTCTCTCCGAACACGAAGAGAAAAAATCGTGCGCTATAGCCGTGATCACAAGCGATCGCGGCCTCTGCGGCAGTTTCAACGGCAATATCATTGCCGCCGCCTTAAAGCTTGCGAAGGAAAAAACGGCACAGGGCATGACCGTGAAATTCAGCTGCGTCGGCCGCAAGGGGCGTGACGCCGTCCGGCAGGCAGGCTACGAGATACTCACGGCATACGCCGACAGGATGGGGAGCATAGACTTTTCACTTGCCAGCACAGTTGCCCAAGAACTCATTCATGGCTACGAGACTATGGGTTTTGACGAGGTGCATCTTATCTATGGAGAGTTCGTCTCCATGGCGCAGCAGCCGCCGAAATCCCTCTGTCTTCTGCCGCTCAAGACTCCGGATGCGGTTGAAAAGGATGCTCCCGCCGAAACTGGGCCGCATTGTGAATATATCTACGAGCCCAAGGAAGAGCAATTGCTGGCTGAACTTTTGCCCCGCTATGTAAAGGTTCAGGTATACCGCGGGTTGCTGGACACCTCTGCGAGCGAACATGCCGCCCGTATGGCAGCCATGGACAACGCGACCAGAAACTGCAACGAACTCATCAATTCCTTGACACTGCTTTACAACAAGACGCGTCAGGCCTCGATTACCAGCGAACTCATCGACATTGTCGGCGGCGCAGAAGCGCTGAACGGTTAAGGAGCCGTAGTATGAGCAAAAACACTGGAAAGATCGTCCAGGTTATCGGCGCTGTCGTGGACGTTGCCTTCCCCGACGGCAATCTGCCGAATATTCTGAACGCCCTTGAAATCAAAAACCCTAACAATGCCAACGCTTCTGACCTCGTGTGCGAAGTTGCGCAGCATCTTGGCGACAATGTCGTCCGTACAATCGCCATGGATGCGACCGACGGTCTGACCCGCGGCATGGAGGCCGTTGACACGGGTAAACCAATCATGGTTCCTGTGGGCAAAGCCTCAGTTGGCCGTATTCTCAACGTTATCGGCCGCCCTGTGGACGAGCTTGGGCCGGTCAACGCTGAGAAGTACTATCCGATCCACCGTCCCGCGCCTGAGTTCACTGAGCAGAACACAAAGGTTGAGCTGCTTGAGACAGGCATCAAGGTCGTTGACCTTCTGGTTCCCTTCCCCAAGGGCGGCAAGATGGGCCTCTTCGGCGGCGCCGGTGTCGGCAAGACCGTTATTCTGATGGAGATGATTAACAACATCGCCCAGCAGCACGGCGGATCTTCTGTCTTTACGGGCGTTGGTGAAAGAACCCGTGAAGGTAATGACCTCTATCACGAACTGAAAGAAGCCGGCGTTCTTGAGCGTTCAACCCTAGTCTATGGGCAGATGAACGAGCCGCCAGGAGCCCGCGCTCGTGTTGCTCTCTCCGGTCTCGCCTGCGCCGAGTACTTGCGTGACGAGGAACACCAGGACGTTCTTCTCTTCATTGACAATATCTTCCGTTTCACCCAGGCAGGCTCCGAAGTGTCGGCCCTCTTAGGCCGCATGCCTTCGGCCGTCGGCTATCAGCCAACCCTGGGCACCGACTTAGGCGCCTTGCAGGAGCGCATCACCTCCACAAATAAGGGTTCAATCACCTCGGTCCAGGCCGTCTACGTGCCCGCTGACGACTTGACTGACCCGGCTCCTGCGACGACCTTCTCGCACTTGGACGGTACCCTCGTTCTTTCGCGTCAGATTGCGGAACTTGGTATCTATCCTGCTGTCGATCCTCTTGACTCGACCTCCCGTATTCTTTCGCCTGATGTGGTCGGTGAGGAACACTATTCCGTTGCCCGCCGCGTGCAGATGGTTCTTCAGAAATATAAGGAACTGCAGGACATCATTGCCATTCTCGGCATGGATGAACTCTCAGACGAGGACAAGCTCACAGTTGCCCGTGCGCGCCGCATCCAGCGCTTCCTTTCTCAGCCCTTCCATGTTGCTGAAACCTTCACCGGTATGCCTGGACAGTATGTCAAGCTCGAAGACACAATCAAGGGCTTCAAGGGCATCTTGGATGGCGAGTATGATGAACTCGCTGAAGGTGACTTCTATATGCTGGGTGGCATTGAACAGGCTGTCGCCAAGTATGAGAAACGCAAGCAGCAGGCGTAGGCTACCCTCCGTTTGCAAAAACTTGCCTTTCTGTATAAGGAGAAGCTATGTCCACGCTGCAGCTTGAAGTCGTGACGCCGGACAAGACCGTCGTGAAAGAGACAGTAGAGATGGCCATATGCCCTGGGGTTGCCGGTGAATTCGGCATTCTCCCAAACCACGTCTCCATTCTCTCGGCTCTCAAGATCGGCGACCTGCGTTACCGTGTGAACGGCAAGGACGAGCATGTCTTTATCTCCGGTGGCTTTGCTGACATGAACAATAATGTTCTCTCCGTACTCGCTGAATCCGCCGAAAAGGCGGCTGATATCGATACGGCTCGCGCTCAAGCCGCCAAGGAACGTGCTGAAAAAAGGCTTGCCGAAAAAAGTGATGCTATTGATGAGGTGAGGGCAACCGCCGCCTTGACCAGGGCTATTATGCGTTTGCAACTCTCAAAAATGTAGCATCGTCTCTTCTTTGAAAGGTCTGCGGAAATTTCCGCGGACCTTTCTTTTATCTAGGGCACAGACGTGTCTCTTAGGTGAAGTCCCGAACAACCGAACAGCCGAACAGGGGGCCGCACTTGGTACGTTTTTAAGTTCACTGCGAAACAAGACCTTTGGCAACGCGCACATGGGGCTCGCTTCGCGTCAAGGTGAAACTGAAAGAAGGGATAGTATGAGAGTGTCTCATAGGCTGTAGCCCCACTCAATACGAATTGATGCGTATGGATGCGTATGGAAAAGACTGCAACGATCCAATAAGCAGACAGATCACCGCAAATAGAGAGGATCGGCCTGGATTTTTGCAGGCAGCCAGCATACGAGGTATGCTTGGTCCGCAATGATTCTTCCCCTGCCGATTCCTTGGGTCACTCTCCTTTGGCGTACGCGGTAGTACCTTGTGGAAGCCCTGCTACGACAGACAGTCGGTTAGGCGATGTGGCGTAAGCGCACCACACAAGAACAGTCTGTTCCTCTGTGTGTCTTCGTCGAGATATGGTATGTCACGACCTCCCGCTTACTGCTTCGCATTTGAAGCGGGGGCTTAGCTCCAGGGTGGGCGCAGCCCCGCAGAGACACCCGTGATACCAAAAGCAAGGGATTTCTATAGGAACTTCTTATCGGGCGATGCACTCCCAGAACTGGGGGGACAAGCCTCCCGAAACTCTCAGACTGTACCCTTGTCTATGGCAATCGTACGTATCGGTCATAACGATGTATCTTTCACGGGTGTACGATGAAATGCGCCTTCTAGCCTACTCTCCAGACATCTTGCGAGCGGCAGAATGCGGTGTTTGTCAACAATACTACGTTTGAAGAACTACAAAATCGGCGTAGTGCCGCCGCCCCGTGCGCGGATACAGTAATTTTTAGAGAGTTATCCATGCAAGAGTTGCCAATTGGAGTCCACGATTTTTTCATGATACGCGGCGACAATTTGCTCTATGTCGACAAAACAAGGCGTCTTCTTGATCTTATAGAGAGAGGGCGCCGCTATTTTTTGGCAAGGCCAAGGCGTTTTGGCAAGTCCCTGACGCTGACTACGCTTGAAGCAATGTTTTTGGGGAAGGCCTCCTATTTCAGAGGCCTTGAGGCTGAAAAGTGGGTTTCAGAACATGCCCAAAGCCCTTCTCCAGTGCTTAGGATTGACATGAGTCTCCTTTCCACACCGAAGGACGAGAGGGAATTTCATGATGCAATGAATCAGATTCTTCAGTTTTCAGCAGATAGGCCTCTTGCTTTTGAAAAAGACTGCTCTCTAACATTTGCCAATCTTATTAGAAAAATATATCAAGAATCCGGCAGTGTTGTTGTTTTGATTGACGAGTATGATTCACTTATTCTTGCGAATATAGATGATACATCTTGCGCAAATTCCATGAGGCTTTTATTGTGTCCTTTCTATATGACACTCAAGGCATTGGATAGATATCTCCGATTTGTCTTTATAACTGGTATTTCTAAATTCAGTAAGGTCGGCGTTTTTTCGGCCATGAATAATCTTCAGGATATTTCCTTGAGTGAAAAGTATGTCGATATTGTCGGGTATACTCAGCAAGAACTCGAGATGAATTTTTCTGAATATATTCAATCTATTGCTGCGAAAAAAAGTTGGACACAGTTTTCCTTGTCTGACACAATTAAAATGTACTATGACGGTTTTTCTTTTGATGGGAAAACAAGAGTTTATAATCCGTATTCACTTCTTACTTTTTTTTCGAGCGGGGAAATAGCAAATTATTGGTATGAGTCTGGATCGCCTACCTTTATTGTGAACTGGATGAGGAAAAACGGAATTGATGCACCAGATGAGTACAGCGGCATAGAGGTTGGGCTTGATTTCACAAGTTCGTTTGAGATTGAAAATGCGAAACCCTATAATTTGTTGTACCAAAGCGGTTATCTGACACTTCGTAAAAAGGAGGGCAATCTCTACACTTTAGATTATCCGAACAAAGAAGTCCTTGACTCTCTTTCCGCACTCTATCTTGAGTGTGTGTACCGCGTATCCTCCTTTGCCTCTCTCGGTGCTGATCTCTGGCGGGCTCTTTTGTCCTGCGATCTCACGCGTCTTGTCGCACTTTTTTCCCAGGCCCTTTCGTCGATTCCGTATGAGGACTTTAAAAATCGTGACGAGTACTGGTATCGCTCACTCTTTCTTATGCTTTTGCGTGGTGCTGGTATTCTTGTTTTTTTCGAGGTACACTGTGCAAAAGGAAGAAGTGACCTTATTCTTGTCACAGGCAAAGCCTACTACGTATTTGAATTTAAACGCAGTCCTAATGCGGCAGGCGTCGAGCGCGCAGCAAGGCTTGGTACGCGACAGATCCGCGCACGTGACTATGCCGGAATTGTTGTAAACCGGGGGCTGCCTTGCGTGATGGCGGTGCTTGTTGCCTGCGATTGCGATAGGACCGTCTCTCTGCATACCGTTGAATAGGCTCTATACGAATGCTCGCTTCTCCGTTCTACTCAATTGTACGCAAAGATTTTCAAGTCCACGTGGCAACTTTTTTTCTGACCGCAGAATACTCTCGTTCAGAGTGGACGCTGCACTGTATCTGCCGTGTGTAGTCAGTGACTGCAAAAAAGAAGCAAGAATGCCTTAAAAAACTGAAAAACCTGTTTCTTAGGGCTCCCGAGCTTGGCCGATATATCATTCCGCGCGCAATTTTTGCCTGCCCAATTCGCCCGAACACAAAGTCTCAAGTTGACAGAGCGGACGAATTGGGGATGTGCAATGGCTTAAGATTTGAAAGGCGAGAGTTTGCGCAGGGTTTCTATAATGCCTGGGAGCGTTTCGAGAACTTTGGTTATCTCCTCGTCCTTTGTGTAGCGCGAAAGGGAAAAGCGAACTGAACCGTGGGCAAAGCTTTGGGGGACGTGCATTGCACCAAGAACATGGCTTGGCTCAAGGCTGCCCGAGGTACAGGCCGAGCCTGAACTCGCGCATATGCCGTAGCGATCGAGCATAAGGAGAATCGCTTCGCCCTCGACGTTTTTAAAAGATATATTGCTCGTGTTTGGGAGCCTGTGTGCGCGGTCGCCGTTTACGCGGCTGTTTGGTATACGCTCAAGGAGCGTCTGTTCCAGACGATCCCGCAGGATGCGCACATTGTCTTCAGCACGAACGCTCTCTTGCGCGAGTCTACAGGCTGCGCCGAGAGCGACAATCGATGCCGTATTCTCTGTCCCTGCGCGCCGTCCGCGTTCCTGATGGCCGCCGCGAATTAAGGGGCGGAAGAGCAGTCCCTTGCGGATGTAGAGCCCGCCTATACCCTTCGGCGCGTGGAGCTTGTGGCCTGAGAAGGAGAGCATGTCAACTGGCAGGCTTTTTGTGTCAATCGGGATTTTGCCTGCCGCCTGCACGGCGTCTGTGTGGAAGAGTATCCCTTTGTCCTTTGCCATGCGCGCGAGCGTGTCTATGGGGAAGAGAGTGCCTGTCTCGTTATTCGCAAACATTATGGAGACAAGAGCCGTGTCAGGGGTGAGGGCCTGGGCGTAGAGGTCGAGATCGAGTCGTCCTTCATCGTCCACCGGGATCTTGGTTACATGGTAGCCTTTGCTTTCGTAGAAACGCGCGCAGTTGAGTATGGCTGGGTGTTCGACACTGCTCACAACAAGATGCTTTTTTTCCGGCTGAAGCTCGGTTGCCGTGAAAAAGGCGCTGTTGTCGGACTCTGTGCCGCAGGAGGTGATCAGTATCTCCTCGGGAAGGGCGCCGAATAGGGCTGCGATCTCCTCGCGGGCGGAGGCTATTTTCTTACCGACCTCACCGCCGAAGGAGTACATGCTTGAAGGATTGCCGTAGAACTTGGTCAGATACGGCTGCATGGCCTCGTAGACTTCCGGCGCGATGGCTGTTGTCGCGTTGTTGTCAAGATAGATTACGTCCATCTCAGACCTCCAGAACGCAGAGAGTCGGCTCGACCTTCTTGCGCAGTAGTGCTTCAATGTCCGCCCTGAGTGTTTGGGGCACAGTGCCAGTGAAGGACAGGCTGACACTGTTTCCATCGACCTCGATAAGCTCAACGCTTGCCCCATGGGGAAGAGTGGGCGAAATGTCACTGTCAAGGAGTTTCATGACTGCCCGCATGCGCTGGACATTGGTGAGCTTAGGCGCGCTTTTTTTCTTTTGCGCAACGTTGAGTTCAGAGGCGAGTATCTCGGCGATAGTGTCCCTGCATTCTCCACAGGCACCGCCGGCCTTGGTATAGTCTGTGACAGCCTCAACGCTTGTGAGCCCATTCTCCCGTATGGCCCGGACTATCTGCGCGTCGGTTATGCCAAAGCACTTACAGACGAGCTTGCCGATTTCCTGGGCGTGCGGCACGGCTTTTTCCCCGCGCCAGTTTCTGAGAGCCGCCTCAAGGGCCTCCTGGCCCATGACGGAACAGTGCATTTTTTCTCTGGGAAGGCCGCCCAGTTTTTCGACGATGTCCTTGTTTGTGATCGCGCTAGCCGCATCGACATGCATGCCGATCACCATGTCTGTCAGCACGGAGCTTGAGGCAATGGCGCTCGCACAGCCGAATGTCTCAAAGCCTGCGTCCTCGATAATGCCGTCCTTCGAGATTTTAAGGTACAGACGGAGCGCATCGCCACAGGCGAGGCTTCCGACCTCGCCGATTGCGTTGGCGTCGGCTATGGGGCCGGCATGGTGGGGATTGAGAAAGTGATCGTGGACAGCCTGCGTGTAGTCCCACATAGGTGCTTTCCTTGTGCTGCGCGCGAGCAGACTCTTAAGGTTTGTCGCGCGCAGATAGCGGTTAAGGTAGGCGTCAAAATCCTCCCAGAAGAGCCGCGCCGCGCATTGGGCGCTGCGCTCGCAGGGAGTGTCAAGACAGGGGACAAGAGTGCGTGTCCCCTCAAGTTTCAGGAGAATTGTGTCAAGCGGGATTGTGGCGGGATTTTGGATAAGCGTGTAGCCGCCTCCGCTGCCGCGGATCGAGCGGAAGAGCTTTAAGGGGCGGAGAATGCCGACAATTTGCTCAAGATAGCCGACTGATATGCCTTCCTCGCTCGCCACCTCGCGCAATGTCAGCGTTTCGGGAAATCGCTCGGCCAGGCGGAGGAGAAAACGCAGACCGTAGCGAGAGCGTGTTGAGAAATGCATTGCCGCCTCAGTTGAAGGTCGATCTGTGGCAGGTCGGAATGGCGCTCAGGCTGAAGGGTGTCTCCTGGTAGACGTAGAAATTGAGCCAGTTACTGTAGAAAAGATGGGCGTGGGCCCGCCAGTTCATGGTTGGAATGGAGCTTATGTCGCCGTCTGGGTAGTAATGTTCTGGGGGAAGGGGATCTAAGCCTCGGCCAATGTCTCTGTGGTATTCGGCATCGAGGGTATCCCGATCGTATTCAAGGTGACCTGTGATAAAGACCTGGCTGTGATCCCTGTTTTCAACAATTGTGAGTCCCGCCTCGCGCGAGGCCGCAAGAATGCGTAAGTCTGGGACGCGCAGCACGTCTTCAGAGCGGATTTCTGTTTTCCGCGAGTGGGGCGCGTAGAAAATATCGTCAAAACCGCGGAAGAGACGGCATTCGGGATGAAGGATGTGGTGTTCGTAGATGCCGCTCACTTTCCGTTCAAGGATATATTTTGGCACGCGGAAGAAATGGTAGAGCGCCGCCTGCGCAGCCCAGCAGATGTAGAGTGTTGAGTAGACGTGCTGCTTCGCGTATTCCATGATCCTGCGCAATTCATCCCAGTAGTCGACCTCTTCGAATGGGAGATGCTCGACAGGGGCGCCTGTGACGATCATGCCGTCAAAGCTTGTGTCCGCTATGCTGTCAAAGGTTTTGTAGAAGCGCTCAAGATGCTGTGCGGGCGTGTTTTTTGATTCGTGCGCCTCTGTGCGCAGAAGGGTGATATTGACTTGAATTGGGGAATTGCCGAGGAGTCGTAAAAGCTGCGTCTCGGTCGCAATCTTTGTCGGCATGAGATTCACGATCGCGATTTCAAGGGGCCGTATGTCCTGTGTGTTTGCGCGATCGTCTGTCATGACAAAGATGTTCTCGTTCTCAAGGGCCAGTCGCGCGGGAAGATCTGTTGGAATTTTTATTGGCATTCTGTCCTCTCTTTCCTTATTCCACCGAATACAATAGTAATCTACTAGGTTTTGTCAATGCGGCAGTTTGGACTTTTGAGATGTTTTTGAGAAAAACAATTGCTTTCCCAAGTCCTTCGATGTACACTCGTCACACTTTGTGTGGAACCATATCAACCGCTGGGGCCAAGCCGATGCACTCTCAGGAAAACACTCCCGATAAGCCGAAAAGCGCGGGTTTCCGCGATTTTTTATCCCAGCAGCGCGACGGCATGAGTGCCCTGTCGAGTGTTGGGGTCATTGGTCTGCATATGGTGAGCGGTCCGCTTGTGGGATTTGCGATCGGCTATGGTATTGACACATGGCTTGGCCTGCACCCGTGGGGAAAACTTGTGTTTCTGATAATCGGCATAGGCGCGGGCTTTTTGAATGTCTACCGCGACACGCAGATTCTCCTTAGGCGCATGGCGAAAAAGTAGGCGCAGTGCATGAAATCATTCGTACATCGCTTAGGCGCACTTCCGTATGCTCTTGACAGATGGCTTTGGCAAAAAAAACTGGGCCATCCGCTTGTCATGCCCATAGTGCGCAACGAGATTCTCTGCGCCCTGGCAGGACTTGGGCTTGGGCTTCTTCTTGCGCCCATAACCCTCTGGCTTTTCTGGTTTGGCTTTGGCTTTGCCATTCTTGCCCTCACATTTTTCACCCTGGCTCACTTTTTTCTGCACATCCGCCTGGATGCCTACTCAAGCGCGCTCTTTATGCGGGTCTTGTTTCGCTGGTGCGGACGTCTCCTTGTGACCGCGCTTCTTCTGTATATCGCTCTTGTTCTTTGTGCGGCACCGGTTTCGGCTATACTTGCCGGTCTGGTCGCTGCCTCCGTTGTCGCATTGGTGACCTATGCAATACATGCGCAGAGGACTTAACCGTAGAACCTAACCGTTGAAAGAGGGGGTAAGTATGGCCGGCGCACTGCCTGAACCAGTACTTCTATCAACAGCCCTTGGCATTGACGAGATACTGATCAATGGCCAAGTCATTGAATTCAAACACGTTTTCTTTTCCTGGACAGCCATAGCCATCTTGGTCCTGCTTTCACTGCTGGTCCGCTGCAATCTTAAGGAAAAGACGCCGGGGATGTTGCAGAACGTCTTTGAAAGTGTCATAGACACGATAGAAAAATTCGTCGTGTCGAACATGGGAAAAGACGGCCATTTCTACACACCGCTGCTTGCGGGTATGTTTCTCTATATTTTCTGCATGAATTTCCTGGGCCTTGTGCCTGGTTTCGACGCGCCGACGGCCAATCTGAACTCCACAGTCTGCATGGCCCTCTTCGTCTTTGTCCTCTACAATATCGTGGGCATGATACGCTGGAAGTTCGGCTACATCCATCAGTTCACCGGCCCCTCGAAGATTTTAATTCCGCTTATGCTGCCCCTTGAGATGGTTTCGCACCTTGCGCGTCCTCTCTCTCTTTCTCTCCGTCTTTTCGGAAATATCCGCGGCGAAGAGATCGTTATGATTCTTTTCTTCACAATGGCACCAATTTTAAGTACAGTGCCGATATACGCGCTGTTCTTGCTCGGCAAGACAATGCAGGCCTTTGTCTTCTTCATGCTGACCATGTTCTACTTGAAGAGCGCTCTCGAAGGTCCTGAACACTAGCGGGGAATGGTCGTTTACGACCCAAACATATAACTTCGGAGGAATCTCCAATGCGCAAACTTCTCTTCATCGTGCTGAACACCGTTGCACTTCTGGGCATCGCAAGCCTCGCTTTCGCCGCCGGTCTTGATCCCATGGCCATGGGCTACAGCAACCTCGCTGCCGCTCTCGGCATCGGCATCGCCGCCTGCGGTTGCGGCTGCGGCATGGGCCTTGGCCTCAAGGGTGCTTGCGAAGGTGTTGCCCGCAATCCCGAAGTCAGCGGCAAAATCACCGGCACGATGATTCTGGCCTTCGCGTTCATCGAATCGCTGGCCATTTACGCTCTTGTCATAAGCTTCATCCTTCTCTACACCAATCCGCTTGGTGCGTAGTAGTTATACACATACGCAGGACATACGGGTGAGCGGGCTTCCCCCTCACCCTTTCTTTCGACTGTCTGAACAAAAAAACAATTCATTTCCCTAGGGAGATGAATTGTTTTTTTGTTCCAGACCAAACTCTCACAGCGGGAACCGTATGTATACGCCGCCGAAAAGCAAGCATATTCCACAGGCAACCATCAAGCGCCTAGCGACCTATGTGCAGGTTCTTGAGAGCTTGCAGCGCGACAATATCGACCTTGTGGCCTCGCGTCCGCTTGCCGAGGCCTGCGGCGTGCAGGGATCGCAGGTGCGCAAGGATCTCGCGTATTTTGGCGAGTTCGGGATTCGGGGAGTGGGCTATCAGGTGAAGAATCTGATACTTGCGATAACCACATCCCTGGGCGTTGATCATGAGTGGCCCATGGTCCTGCTCGGTGTCGGCAATCTTGGGCGGGCGATCATAAATCACATAGGCTTTCACGCCCACGGCTTCCGGATCCAGGCGATTTTCGACTGCGATCCTGAAAAAATCGGCAAGACTGCGCACGGCTTTGAAATCCTGCCACCCGAGGCTCTTGCCCCGATTGTCGCAATGCATAAGATAGAAATCGGCATTGTCACGACGAAGCCGAACTCAGCCCAGCTTGCCGCAGACACCTTGGTTAGCGCCGGCATCTCCGCGATCCTAAATTTCTCGCCCGCCCGTATCAAGGTGCCAGAATCCATCCATGTCGAATATGTCGACTTCTTCCGCCAGCTCTACAGTCTCGTTTTTGACATCGTCCGCGACAAGACAAGCGTTTGGGACGACAATGACAGTTAGGAGGTCGCATGCATTTAGTGCAGCGCATCTGGGACGCTCTCTCGTTTTTGACCTGTATTCCGGCGAGAAGGGACCAGACTGCGGCCGCATGCGCGGAGAGCTTTCTTTTTTTCGCGCCGGCCGGCCTCCTTATAGGCTGTCTCCTCCTTGCGCTCAGCCTCCCCCTCCCTGTGTGTTGTCTGGAAAATGAGGCCGGTCTTGCGCCTCTCCTTTTCGCCTGGATTTGGCTTGTTTTCGAGTGTATGCTCACCCGCGCCCTGCACTGGGATGGTTTAGCCGATGTCTTTGACGCTCTTGGGAGTGGCCGGACTGGGGACGAGTTTTTTGCGGTACTTAGCGACAGCCGCATCGGCACCTTTGGTGTACTCGGTCTTCTTTTTGTTTTTTCCGGCCAGTTTCTCGCTCTTCAAGCCCTTTTTGCCAAGAAAGAGTGGCTTAGCCTTGTGCTTGCACCAGCCTGGGCTCGAGCCGTGCCCCTCGTCCTTGCTGCGCGCTTTTCTTTCCGTCAAGACTCCCGCCTGGGACTCTTCTTTGCGCGCGTAGTAAACCAGCATCCAGGGGCAATACCTGTACACGCAACTCTCCTCCTTCTCCTTCCGATCCTTCAAAGCTTTCTTCTAAGCCCCCTCTTCCTCCTCCTCATTCCCCTGCAGTATGGACTTATCTCGCTTCTTGTTTTGTGCGCAAAGAAACAGGGAGGTTTGTCCGGCGATTTTTTAGGGGCCAGCATTGAGCTAAGCCAGCTTCTTTTTCTCTTTCTTGCGTTTTTGTGATGCGCCGTGCGCGATACAACTTTTAGGAGGAACTATGGATTTTCTCTCATTTGTCCAGCAGGCGAGAACATGCAGGCGTTTTGTGCAGGAAAAAGCCCTGCACACCGAGGATCTTGACTGGCTGGTCTCCTGCGCCAGACTCACCCCCTCTGCCCGGAACGCCCAGGTGGTCCGCTTTATCGAGGTCACAGGGGAAGCCTGTGAAAAAGTCTTTCCGCTCACACATTGGGCCATGGCGCTTAAGGACTGGAAGGGCCCAGCGGAAGGCGAGCGCCCAACTGCCTTTTTGGCCCTTCTTCTGCCCGAGAAGGCCGACGCCTTAGCCTCCGTTGATCTTGGCATTGTTGCGCAGACAATTCAGCTTGCCGCCCACAGTAGAGATCTTGGCTGCTGTATTATCAAATCCTTTGAGCTTGGCAAAATGACGGAACTTCTTCCTGTCCCAGAGGGCTATGTGATTTCTCTGGTCTTAGGCCTTGGGGTCGCGGCGGAAAAACGCGTTGTGAGCGATGTGCCAGAGGATGGCTCACTCTCCTACTGGCGGGATGAGGCGGGCACGCATTATGTGCCGAAGCGTTCTCTCTCGGACCTTATTGTCGCCCGCGTCTCGAAGTGACCGCGAGATCGACAAAGCGCGGCGCCCACTCAGGCGTCGCTTGCGCGAAGATATGCGTGTAGGAGGCCCAGACAGCATGGCGGCAGAGCCCGTCCATTGACTGTTCGTAGCCGAGCCCAAGGCCTTTTTTGAGGCCTAGGACACAGCGTTCACTTGTCTTGGTTACGCGCGAGTAGTGGAACTCGTGGCCGCGTATGCGCGTGCCCTTCTTGTAGAAGGGCGTGTCCACAAGCACTTCGCCTTCAGTGTAGCCCAGTCCTTGGGGTTTCTCGAAAAAGGTGATCTCAGCTTTAAAAATGCCGGCCATAGAGTAGCGCGCGCCGCGGACAAGAAGAGACTCGGCTAAGAGCATGAGGCCCCCGCATTCAGCATAGATCGGCCGCTTATCTTCGGCCATGGCCCGTATGGTGGAAATCTTAGGCGAGTTTGCGATTGTCCAGGCCATGTCTTCTGGAAAGCCACCGCCAATATAGAGGCCGTCGAGAGAAGACCAGGCGTCATCCTCTCCGTTGGAACCAGCTTGTGTGAGTGTCAGAGGGATCAGGGTGGCGCCATTTCTGCGCAGAGCCTCGAGATTTTCCTCATAGTAAAACCAGAAGGCCTGATCGCGTATGTAGCCAATGGTTGCGCGGGGGGATGTGACGGTAATCTGTTCTGCGCGCACATCCTGCTTGCGCTTTGATCGCATGCAAAGGAGCGCAAGATCGCAGTTTTCGCGAAGATAGGCTGAGAGTTTGTCTAGGCGCAGCTCAATGTCACAGGCTAGTTCCACCCCGGCGCTTGCTATGCCCATGTGGCGTTCTGGCAGGGGATTGTGCGCTAAGCGCGGCAGGGCGCCAATAACTGGGATGGCGCATGTGTCAGAGAGAACCTCTGTTATGAGCTTCTCCTGCCGTTTTGTGCCGATATTGTTTAAGAGAATGCCGGCAAAGGATATGTCCGGCTCAAAGCGCGTAAGTCCAAGCACAAGAGCCGCGACAGTCCTGGTCATCTTTGTGCAGTTGAGCACAAGGAGGATTGGGACATCAAGAGTGCGGGCAAGCTCAGCTGTGGAACAGCTGCCCTCTTTGTCTACGCCGTCAAAAAGGCCCCTATTGCCTTCAATAAGGGCGAAGAGAGGTTTTTTTCTCCTATCGTCCGCTCGTAGTGTGAGAGCGGAGCTATAGAGTGTTTTTAGTTCTTCCTTGGTCAGAAGATAGGGGTCAAGATTGGTTGCTGGAAAGCCCGTTGCGCGGGCGAGCCAGGCTGCGTCGATATAGTCCGGTCCTTTTTTGAAGGCCTTGACAGGATAGCCCAGATCTGTGAGAGCCCGCGCAAGGCCGAGGGACACAAGTGTTTTTCCGCCGCCGCCCCTTGGGGCCGCAACGCAGAGAGAGAGGTAGTCTAGGCTTTGTCTATTGTCTTTGTGTGCAATTGGCATGTGCTGTCCGCGTCCGTGTATGCAAGTCTCGGCTTTTGGCTTGAGATTTGTTTTGGCCTAATAGTTAGAGAAACCCCGGATGAATCCGGGGTTTCGTCTGTGGGACTTAGTGCTTAAATGAGCGCTGCGCCGTAAAGACCATGGCGACCTGGGGGCTCGCCTCATTGCAGGCCATAATGACCTCTGCGTCCCGTAATGATCCGCCTGGTTGGGCTACGGCGGTCACGCCTTCGCGTATTGCGACATCAACGCCGTCTCTAAAGGGGAAAAAGCCGTCTGAGACAAGACGCGAGCCCACAAGGCCGCCGTGCGCCTTCTTTGTTTTTTCCTCGATATCGGCCAGCGTGTCTGCGAGATCGCTTTTTTTCTGCGCCGCCTGTTGTAATTCGTAGAGGGAGAGTCCTTTTTCCTGAAAGGCGAGCCTGTCAGCGTACTTTGTGTAGGCTTTGTGGATTGCCAGCTCAACGCAGCCCACACGGTCCTGTTCGCCTGTACCGATTGCGCAGGTCACCCCGTCGCGGGCAAAGATCACCGAATTTGAGGTCACCCCGGCCTCGACTGCCCACGCAAAGCGCAGATCGTCCATTTCCTCTTCCGTCGGCTTGCGGGTTGCAACGGAGAGGCCCTCCTTTGTTGTGGTCTGCGCGGGCAAAAAGTCCGTGTTCGCAAGAATTCTGTCTGTGAAGGACTTCTGGAGAATGAGACCGCCGTCTGCGAGGCTTTTGATATCGAGGAAACTTGAGTGTGTGAGTTCCTCAAGGCGCCCTAGGCCAGGAAGCTCCATGATGCGCAGGTTTTTGCGGCTCTTTATGATCTCAATTGTCCCTTCTTCATATGCTGGGGCAGCGACGACTTCAAAATAGTTTGCCTGGACAAGATCGGCCGCCTCCTTGGTGAAGGGCCTATTGATCACAAGGGCGCCGCCAAAGGCCGCAATGCGGTCGCAATAGAAGGCTTTTGCGAGCGCGTCGCCCACGCCCTCTTTTGACCAGGCGCAGCCGCAGGGATTGTTGTGTTTCACAATAACTGCGCAAGGCCGCTCTGTTAGGTACTGCAGAATATTGGCCGCATTGTCCACGTCTGTGAGATTTGTCTTGCCTGGATGCTTGCCCGCCTGGATCATCTGCCCTTCCGTCATGGCGGAGACAATGGCGTTTTCCGGTTTGCGCAGCGCAAAACCGGCAAGGGGCTCTGGTTGACTTGTGAGCTGATAGAGAGCTGCCGGCTGATCTGGGTTTTCGCCGTAGCGCAGGCCTTTATGCTCCCCGTCGATTGTCCAGGTGCGCTTTGTGTAGGTGAGCTTTTGATCCCCGAGGATGAGGGTGACGGTTTCTGGGAAATCGTCCGTGACTATTGTTTTGTACATGGCCTTGAGATCGTTTGGCATAGGCACTCCAAAGCGTGTTTTTTCCTGTTTACGGCTTGCGCAATGTGGCCAAAGCCATACGCGAGCCCAAAAAAGTCCCAAAGAAAATTCGGGAGAGGGGAGAAGCGCTAAACTACTACACTTGCGCAAATCCCGCAATCGCTTGCGCGCATTTTGCCTTGACAAGTAGGGGGGATGTCTATAAAAATTTACATTTCTGTTGCCTATCGGTCTAGAAAGATTGCTCGTATTTCTGGTACAATGCCACCCGGCATTCTGCCAGATGCCTATAGTGATTGTATTGTGTACTCCCCTGCTCATTTTTGAGCGGGGACTTTTCTTGTGTTTCGTGTGGCCGGCAGAAGCTGCCAAGGAGCGGAAGACGTATGGCCCGGATTACAGTGGAAGATTGTCAGGAACGAGTCAGCAATCGCTTCCTTCTTGTTCAGATGGCCATCAAAAGGGTGCATCAGTACCGGGATGGGTATGAACCGCAGATCAATACGAAGAATAAGGAATGTGTGACCGCGCTTAGGGAAATCGCAGCCGGAAAAGTACAGCCCGATGATCTGAGTCTCTACACGCCGTTCCCGAAAGAAGAGGAATCAGTGATGGCCGGCCGCAGGGACTATCCCGAGGATTAATTCGCATTTTTACTACCATTCTCATGATGAGAAGGATTTCGAGAGCATACTAGCATGTCGCAGCGCGATTATTATGAAGTTCTGGGTGTCAACAAAAACGCGAGTGACGATGAGCTGAAACGGGCCTACCGTAAACTTGCTATGAAATATCATCCGGATCACAATCCGGGAAACAAGGAAGCAGAGCAGAATTTTAAGGAGGCCGCCGAGGCCTACGATGTTCTCCGCGATCCAGAAAAGCGGGCCCGCTACGATCGTTTCGGTTTTGCCGGCGTCCAGGGCGGGGGTGGCGGATTCAGCGATGCGGAAGACATTTTTTCGCATTTTGGTGATATTTTCGGCGATCTCTTTGGTTTCTCCTCCCACATGTCAGGATCGCAGGCGTCTTCAGGCGCCGATCTGCGCTACAATCTGACAATAAGCTTTGCCCAGGCGGCCAAAGGGGATAAGATCACCTTGACTTTGCCCAAGCACGTGCCCTGTACAGACTGCAATGGCACAGGCGCAGCTCCAGGCACACGTCCTGAAACGTGCCGCCACTGTAACGGCACAGGCCAGGTCAGGCGGAGCCAGGGTTTCTTCCAGATCGCAACTCCCTGTCCCATCTGCCGCGGCGAGGGCCATGTCATCCGCAAGCCCTGTCCCCGTTGTAAGGGCGAGGGTGTGATTGTCGACACCCGGAAGCTTGAGGTGAGTGTGCCCGCAGGTGTTGACACAGGCGTGCGTCTGCGCGTGCGCGGTGAAGGCGAGCCCGGTGTCCATGGAGGGCCTCCAGGAGATCTCTATGTGGTTATCTCCGTTGAGGAGGATGCCCGCTGGGAGCGCAACGGCCAGGATCTGCTCTGCCATGCAAAAGTAAGCTTTGCCCAGGCTGCCCTTGGCCACAAGATGGAAGTTCCAGGTCTTGATGGCCCAATTCCCATAGAAATTCCAAAGGGCATCCAGACAGGCACGATTTTGCACTGCCCTGGCGAGGGTATGCCCTATCCTGGAAGAAGCCGGCGCGGCGATTTGCTCGTGGAGGTCGTAGTTGTCACGCCCACGCATCTCTCTGAGCGGCAGGAGGAACTTTTGCGCGAGTTTGAGGCAGCAGGCGATGATTCCCTTCTTTCAAAAACGAAAAAACTCTTCAAACGGGGCAAGGCATAGGTCGGAGAGAAGCCCGCGTTTTTTGCATCTCATAGCTTGGGGGATATATGGAAAAATTGCTTGCCCGCATAGCTCGTCAGCTGGATTCCCTAGACGAAGCATCCCTCATGGCGCTGTGGTCAAAATACGCAACAATTGTCAGCCGTTTTGAGCCGACACAGCGCTGGGAGGAAGCGGCGCTTATTTTCTCCCTGATCCAGGCGAAGCATTGGAAAAATCAGCTTTTCAACTACAATCTCGCAAAAATGAGCCGCCCGCTCTACGGTTCGGATGGCGATCGTGAGGAACTCACTTTCGGTTTCTCCCTTGAACCGCCTCCCTCTGAGGCGAACAGCAAGTCCCGCTGCCGCATCCTTGCTTTTCATGCGAGCCAGAAGGACGATGCTCCCAAAGACAATGCTTCCAAAAATGACGGCAAACCAGAGTGAGCCTGCGTGGGAGATCTCTTCCTTCGTGAAAAATTTCTGTTTGTTTTTGGCGTAGGTAGAGCAAAAAAGACGCTCTGCGCTCTGTCTTTTGGATTTTTTGCCTTGCAATGAGCCGCGCGGACAAAAAAGCGGGCTTAAAAAATTGAAAAAATTTCACGAGAGTGTACGTGATACGGACTTGATTGTCGAATATTTTCGCTACACGGTACTATGCGTAAGGGGATGCGTAAGATGCCAAATACGGTTATCGTTGGCGCCCAGTGGGGTGATGAAGGCAAGGGCAAGATAGTCGACATGCTCAGCCAGGAAAGCGATGTTATTGTCCGCTTTCAGGGCGGGAACAACGCTGGGCACACCATCTGTGTGCAGGGAAAACAGACGATTCTGCATCTGATTCCGTCTGGTATCTTAAATCCCCGGGCCCTCTGCTGCATTGGCAACGGTGTTGTCCTTGATCCCGAGGTCTTTCTTGCGGAACTTGACGACTTAAACGCCCAGGGCATCTCTGTCTCCTCGGATCGGCTAAGCATCAGTCCGAAGACGCATCTTATTATGCCCTACCACAGACTTCTCGACGCCTGCCGCGAATCCCTGCGCACAGACAAGATCGGGACAACAGGCCGCGGTATCGGTCCGTGCTATGAGGACAAGGCAGCGCGCGTCGGTGTGCGCGCGCAGGATTTGGAAGATCTGAGTCTTTTGAAGGCCAAGATAGCCCATGCGCTCACTGAGAAGAATATCCTCTTCACCAATCTTTACGGGAAAGAGGCTATCTCGCCCGATGCCGTCTACGAGGCTCTTGTGCCGATCGCCCGCCGTCTTGTGCCCTACATTAGGGACATAGAGACTGTGATTTGTGATGCGCGGGCGCGGGGTGCCTCCGTGCTTTTCGAGGGCGCGCAGGGAGTGCATCTTGATATAGACCACGGCACCTATCCCTTTGTGACCTCCTCAAATACGGTCGCCTCCAACGCCGCGACCGGCTCAGGTGTTGGTCCAAACACCTTTTCGGCAATCATCGGCATTGTCAAGGCCTACACAACGCGTGTCGGCGAGGGGCCGTTTCCAACCGAGCTGAAAGACAAAGATGGCGACACCCTGCAGAAACAGGGGCGGGAGTTTGGGGCGACAACAGGGCGCAAGCGCCGCTGCGGCTGGCTCGACATGGTTATTCTTCGCGAGAGCGCGCGCTTAAACGGTCTGACAGCCATTGCCCTGACAAAACTCGATGTACTCCGCGGCTTTCCCGTTCTTCCCCTGTGTACAGCCTACCAGGCGAACGGCCGAATTGTGGACTATCCACCAAGCGAGGGGCTCGCAGAGTGCGTTCCGGTCTACGAGAACTGCCCAGGCTTTGATGAGGATATCTCAGGCTGCACACGCTGGGAGGATTTGCCCCAAACTGTGCGGCAATATGTCACGCGCATCGAAGAGATCGCGGGTGTTCCTGTGAAATACATTTCTGTCGGCGCAAATAGGGATCAAACCATTGTCCGCTAGCCGTCAAGCTCTCTTCTCATCCCTTGCGGGCCAGAAACTCGATGCCCTCTGCGCTCTGCTCGATCGTCTTGCCGTTCATCCCCCCCAAGTTTTGCTCTTTGACGGCGGATGCGAGGCTGAGCGCACAGACATTGCGCGCTACTGGGCATGTTGCGCGCTCTGCGAGAGGGGAAGTGGCGAAGGACCCTGCCTTCTCTGTCCGACCTGTCAGCGTGTTGCCCACGATGAGCATTTCGATGTCATGGCCTATGACGGCCGTGTGGGACAGAAGGAGGATGAGGATTCACCAGGCTTTTTCCGCGCCTTCACCGCAGAGAACGCGCGCGGCGTCAGAGCCCGCCTGCTCGATAGCCCCAAGGGTCGGTACCGTATTGTTTTTTTCACTGGCATTGCCGAGGCGCGGCCAGAGGCCCCGAACGCTCTCCTAAAACTACTCGAAGAGCCCTCGCAGACAGCTCTCTTTGTTCTCTTAGTGCCACAGCGAGAACAGATTCTCCCGACACTTGTCTCACGCTCCCTCTGCCTGACCCTGCCCTGGCCCGATCCCTTTGACTACGAGGAGGGCGAGATCAGCGATCTGACAGAGCGCTTAGCCTCCTTTATGTCGAATGAGGGGAATTTCTTGGCTACAATTGCGGCCAAAGGCTTTGTCAATCAGCCGAAAGCACGTGATTTTTTTGTGGCCTGCCGGAAATCTCTTTTGCGTGTGCTTGCGGGGCGGCCGCAAACAAGGCTTGATGCCATACTCTCGCGTCTTGAGCCGCGCGGCCTAGACATTGTCGGCCAATGGATCGGCGAGGCTGACTCTATGGTGCAAAGCGCCCGCTCCCCTGTGTCGCCTGTGCGGGTTATGTCGGCCTTTGCCATGAATCTCTACGGCCTTTTTGCCGGATGAGTGTGACCCAAATAGCTATTAGGCACTCCCGATTTGTGCAGACGGGAGTGCGTTCTTTTACTGCCTAGGCCTGTTTCACGCAAAAGCGCGCAAGGCATTCGATGTGCGCCGAATGGGGAAAGAGATCGACTGGGACTACAGAGTTCAGAGTGAAGGCGTCCGCAAGCCTTAGTATATCGCGCGCGAGCGTTGCCGGATTGCATGAGAGATAGAGAATGTTTGCCGGCTTGAGCGTTGTGAGAGAGGCCACAGTTTTTGGCGCAAGACCCGATCGCGGCGGATCCAGCAGAACGAGCGTCTTTTTCGGATCGCCTGCGTAGCCAATGGTTTCTTTTTCAAGCCGGCACTCGGTGTAGAGCGCGTCTATGCCGAAGCGCTCAGCATTGATCTTCGCGTAGCGTACGGAGCGTGCGTGCGACTCAAAACCGTGGACAGTTTTGCCCTGTCCTTTTTTGGCAAGAATGAGACCAGGCGCCCCGACCCCGCAATAGCAGTCAAGGAGTGTCTCAAAGTTTGGGAGTTCGTCTAGTGCCGCATCGACCAGAAGATTTGCGGCCGCAAGATGTACCTGGAAGAAGGATGTCGCGTCGAGGTAAAAATTGAGACCTCCGAGCGGGAGTGTGAGTGTCGCTGTCTGGCCCTCGTCCCGACAGAGCGTGCGCAGGCGTTTTTCGCCGATCGCCAAAGCATCTTTTTTGCGCCGCTCCTCGTGGACAAAGCCCGCAATCTCTGGATGTGCGGCTAGGAGTTTTTCACCCACCCGCTGCACTTTCCGGCGATCGCCTACCTGTGCTGCGCCTGTCAGGCAGACAAGCCACCACTCTAATCCTTTGGCGCCTATCCCGTAGCGCACAACGAGATGGCGGAGGATCCCGCCTTCGTCATACGCGGCAAGATCGCTTGCCGAAAAAAACTCTTCCGCGTCCTTACGTATGGCATTTGCATAAGGTGGGAGGAGTACGCAGCCTTCGGCCCCATGCACAAGTCGGCTTCCCTCCTCGCGCAATCCGAGCAGAACGCCTTTTTCCCCGTTTTTGTGGCCAAACGCAAATTCCATCTTATTGCGGAAGCCACTTTCCTTGGAATCCGCACGTATCGGCCTAATTGTTTCCGCTGATATGTGCGATATTTTTATCAGAGTGTCCTTGACTAGGCGCTCTTTCCAGTAGAGCTGCTCGCTTCGCGGAAGACGCTGCAGGGGACAGCCGCCGCAGCGCAGAGCTTCCGCACACAAGGGCTCGCGCAGGCCCTCCTCCGCTTCGATGCGCACAATGGACGCCTCCGCGTACTGCGGATGTTCCTTGGTGAGCGCGACTGTCACGCTTTGACCGGGGAGCGCATGGGGAATAAAGACAACGCGATTGTCTTGTAGCCTCGCTATGCCCCGCCCATCGTGGCTTAGGGCATGTACTGAAACAGTGTATGTGTCCATGGTCTTCTCTTTTTCTTTTGGTTTCTTAGGATTGTTTCCTTGTGCCTTACGCGTATCTCGAGGACAAAAGGCTGTAAGAGCGCCCGTGCATACCCTCAAGTATCTGGATAGACGAGGACGAACGCTTCCGTCGTGAGTATAGCACGTTAGCGGATCGGAACGTTTGCTCGAAAGAACCACCTATTCGTCGTAGGCTGTCGCGCTTTTTGTTACCCGCAAGCGCCGTATCTTGTCAAAAACCGTTTTTTGCGCTCGCGCGCGACGCACGCTTCTGGCCGAAAGGAGAGAGGAGACTTTTTTGGAGAATATGCTGTTTTTCTTGCGGCGAGACGTGAGTGCGCATACTCTCTCGCACCGCACAGTGTTCCGATTTCCCCGATTTCTAAGAGATACTGCGGGCATGGCTCCGAAGTCTCTTTTTTTCAGGCGTACGTAGCCCAAGCCCGCACTATCCCGTAGAGAACCTGCAATGCCTTATCTGGCAAACAGAAAACCATGCGCTTGGCATGGCTTTGTCCATCGCCTACATGACAGAACTCGAAGATGTGGTAACTTTGTGATGCGCCTAATGTCATCTGCTGCCTGTTTTTGCGTGGGCCTTGCGCACAAGAGAAGCCCGGTCCGGCAGGGGCCGTATCTGTGGCCGTATTGGCGCGCGGAGTAAATAATGGTATACTCCCTTTTTCGCGCACAAGAGGAATCGCGGCCATGCGCTGCGATTTTTCTTAGCAACCATGAGCCTTGTGTCGCATTTCATTCACATTCTATACACTGCGCTTCTGGAAATAGCGTAGTAGACCGCAAGATTTGTATAGAATATTACTGAGATACGACAGAAAAGCTTGGCGAGTCTTTTTGGCGGATACGCCGCAAGTCACTTTTTTGTTGGAACTTTGTCCACTGCTAAAAAAAGGAGAGAAGAGGAGAGTCGTGTTTTCTCGTGCTTTGTGTTGACAGGATAGTCAATAACTACAATACTGCGCTAAGACGGTACGGCGCACCGTAGCTGGAATTCTCGCTTTTTCAGTTGAGAGTACGCTGATTTTCGATATAACTTTGCAAAAGGAGACTTGCGACCAAAGAGTCGCCCTAGAGTCTTATTTGCAAACGCATAAAGCCCGCGTTTCCTCGGAATATCTGTCTATGTGGCCCTGTTTTGCTTTTGGCTGGGGCTTAAGGGGAGCGCACAATAGTATGATGTGCTTGCACGCGAACGTGCGTACAGGGCACGTCTGCCTTTGACTGAGAGTCTTTATATGCTTCAACTCGTACGTTCCCCCAAAGAGTCGTCTTTGACTCGCTTTCTCATGCGGGAAAAGTGTGCGCGGGCAGCAGCGATGAAGTATATAATCCTACATTGGTGCCTGCTTTGTCCTTTTTGAGAAAGGTGTATTAAAGGATGTCCAAATTTCTGGATCTTGCATTTGGTTTGTTTTCTAACGATCTGGCAATAGATCTAGGCACAGCCAATACCTGTGTGTATGTCAAGGGCCAGGGGATCGTGCTGCGTGAGCCTTCCGTTGTGGCTGTACGGAAGGATGCCCGCAATAATACCGAAGTTGTCGCTGTGGGCCATGAAGCCAAGCGGATGATTGGCCGCACACCGAGCAATATATGGGCCATTCGCCCCATGAAAGATGGGGTGATCGCTGACTTTGAGACCACAGAGGCTATGCTCCGCCATTTCATAGCTATGACCCACAGCACGCGCTACCTTGTCCGTCCTCGCATCATGGTCTGTGTGCCGACCGGCATAACTCAGGTCGAAAAGCGCGCCGTGAAAGAATCGGCTCAGTCTGTCGGAGCCCGTGAGGTCTATCTTATTGAGGAGCCAATGGCAGCCGCAATCGGCGCCGGCCTCCCCTTTCAGGAACCGACAAGCAATATGGTGCTTGATATCGGTGGCGGAACAACAGAAGTCGCGGTCATATCGCTTTCAGGCATCGTCTACTCGCGCTCTGTCCGCGTTGGCGGCGACAAGATGGACGAGGCCATTCTCACCCATGTGAAGCGCAAATATAAAATGCTTATCGGCGAGGCGACTGCCGAGGCGATCAAGCTGAAACTGGCCTCTGTCTATCCTCTGGATCAGGAACAGCAAATCGAAGTGAAGGGACGGGATCTTGCGACCGGCATTCCCCAGAATATCACCATTTCCTCCGAGGAAGTCCGCAAAGCGATTTCAGAACACGTTGACACTATTGTTTCGGCAGTGCAGACTGCTTTGGAGCAGACCCCGCCAGAGCTTGCCGCAGACATAGTCGACCGCGGAATCATTCTCACTGGCGGTGGAGCCCTATTAAACGGCTTGGATATGCTTCTGCGCGAGGCGACCCAGCTGCCCATAACAGTTTTGGACGATCCGCTCTCAACTGTTGTGCTTGGGGCGGGGAGGGTTCTCGACAATATCGGTCTTCTCCGCGGCGTCTGTATTGACTAAAGAGGCCTACGCCTTTCTGCGCGAAAGCTCGCCCAAAGTAGGGAGCAAGGGGCATTTGTCACGACATTGTATTGCAACGTATATTCCGTACAAAGTTGGCAACAGACTATTTTGTCGGTCAACTGAGAATCCCACGACTGTCTCGTGGGAGGTATGTCAATCTTAGCTCTTCGTACAGCATGAGGAAACCGTGACCTTACGTCGACTACTCGTTCTCGCAGGTGTGCTGCTGATTCTTTTTCTCGGAATGTATTCCTGGAATCAGTCTACGCACGCGCTCGACGATATATCGACAGATCTCGGTCTTGAGATCGGAGGCGCCGTCCTCTCCCCTGTGCGCTCCCTTCAGGATATTCTCTCTGACTTCTGGCTCAATTATGTGGATTTGCTCGCTGTGCGCGAGGAGAACGAGGTACTCAAAGCCCATGTGGCTAAGCTTGAGTCGCGTCTGCTTGCGACAACTGAAGATTTGGCGGAATTGAAACGTCTCCGACTTCTCCTCCGAATGCCAGTTGACAAGCGCTGGAAGCCTCTTGGCGCGCGTGTTCTCTCAGGCCAAGTCGGTCCGAACGCCGTTTTAAACAGCATAACAATCAACCGGGGCTATGCGACTGGAGCCAGGCCAGGGACACCGCTTGTGAGTAGCCGGGGACTTATTGGCCGGGTTTTGCGCGCAAGCGCACACAGCGCAAGCGTTCTTATGATAACTGATCCCGCAAGCCGCATCGCTGTCTACACCCAGCAGAACAGAGCCATGGGAATTATGCGTGGCAATGGGCCGTCAAAGCCGCTTCTTTTGGATTTTGTCCCAAGAGATGAGGGGGTCCGACTTGGCGAGCATATCGTGACAAGCGGGCTTGACGGTGTCTATCCGAAAGGTCTGCCCATTGCGCGTGTCATATCGGCTGAGCCCTCCAACTACACAGAGTTTCTGGCTATTACAGCCGAGCCGCTCGTTGATTTGAAGCATTTGGAGGAAGTACTCCTTCTTGAAGACACTGGGGTTGCGCCTGAGGTTGACGAGAATTCGGTCCAGCAAAAGGAGTTTGTCGGGCCCCAGAAACCGGGTCGCTACAGGTAGGGGGGGCGCATGAGCGGATTTGGCAACGTATGCTTCTGGCTTGCCTTCACCTATGTGGGCATTGTTATCCAGATGTTTGTTCCAAGGCTCGATGCCCTGGTTCCAGGTGTCATCCACCTTTTGCAGGCGCGCGCGTACAAAACCCTTCTTTGGCTTATGCCGATTATCATCCTCCTGCAGGAAGGCCTGGGCACCCGTCCCTTTGGGGGGGCGATTGTCTGGTACACGACTATTTATCTGATTTATCGGCTGGGCGAGCGATTCTTTACGAGCGACACCTATGTTTTTGTCTTTTTTCTCTCAGCCGCCTGCGGATCCGCCTATTATGGCTTCAATGTCCTTTTGGCCCCTCTCCAGGATCTAGAAATAGACAGCCAGCTTCTTATGGATCTGAGCTTTTTGCAGGCCCTGTATCTGCCTTTTGCGCTCTCTATCTGCAAATATCTGCGCCGGGAGGTCAAGATAGGTGAAGAAAAATCCTAATCCCGAAGATGCAGTCGAGTCCGAGCTTGGGCAGGAAGCTCTTGAGCAACAGGCAAGCTCGTGGCTCAAGATTCCCGTTGAGCAGGAACATTACCAGCCGCCCAGAACTGGGATCATCTTTTTGCAGGTTCTGGTCGCGCTCTTCTTTTTTGTCGTGGTCATCCGTTTTTGGTACCTGCAGATGCACAAAGGCGAGTATTTCGCAAAGCAGGCTATCGAGAACAGAATGCGCGAGGAATACATTCTTGCGCCGCGCGGCAGAATCTTCGATGTGAACGACAATATTCTGACCGACAATAGGACCGCCTACGGTCTCTCTCTTGTCCGCGAGGACTGCCCAGACATTCCAGCGACTCTTGCGCAGATCAGCGTCTGGTTTGGCATTCCCCTCTCGAAAGTCTACGATAAATACCAGCAGGATAAGGTTAAGATAAAACCCTACGAGCCCCTGCTCATGGTCACAGACATCACTTTCGAGCTTGTCGCGCGCATTGAGTCCGAGATCCATGCCTGGCCGGGACTACAGATCGTTGTTCTCACAAAACGGAGCTATCCAGAGCGGGAGCTTTTTTCGCATATTTTGGGCTATGTCGCAGAGGTGAATGAGCAGGAAATGAACCGCGACAGCCAGCTCGCCATGGGTGATCTTGTTGGCAAGCAGGGTCTTGAACTGCAGATGGAAAAGCGTCTGCGCGGCAGCAAAGGCCTCTACGAGGTCGAAGTGGATGCCTACGCCCGGGTCATGGGGAAGTTTATGCGCGAGGAGCCCCACGGCGGGCAGGATCTGAAGCTGAGCCTTGATCGGGATCTCCAGGAAGCCTGCTGGGACGCACTCGGAAATTCAACCGGCAGTGTCGTTGTTATGGAGCCATCGAGCGGTAAGGTGCGCGCCCTTGTGACCTCGCCTGCGTACGACAACAATCTTTTTGCCGGCGGAATCTCCCACAAGGCCTGGGAAGAACTGCGCACAAATAAAAATTTTCCCCTGCAGAATCGCGCAATTCAAAGCGTCTACCCTCCAGGATCGGTCTGGAAGCTGCTTATGGCGGCCTTAATTCTTGAGAGCGGGGTCGGCGAGAAGGAATCCGTGTACTGCCCAGGCTTTGCGCGGCTTGGTAAGCAGATTTTTCGCTGCTGGAAGCACAGTGGGCACGGTTTCATGAATCTTGAGAACGCGCTCATCCATTCCTGCGACGTGTATTTTTACATCATGGCCGAGCGCCTTGGCATCGACAAACTCGAGAATTTCGCGAAGCTGAGCGGTTTCGGCCGGCCGACAGGCATTGATCTGCCGCACGAGCGTTCAGGTCTTGTGCCCTCAAAGGCCTGGAAACAGCGGCGTTTTGGCCGATCGTGGGTCAGAGGCGACACGTACAATGCGTCGATTGGCCAAGGCTACACGCTTGTGACACCCCTTCAGATGGCGAGCTATGTCTGCTCGCTTTTAAATGGCGGAAAGCTTTTAAAGCCGCAGCTTCTGGAGAACGCTCCTCCCGAGCTTATGGGCACGATCCCCTGCACGCAGAAGACGCGCAATTTTATTTTAAACGCCATGCATAGAACGGCGACCGTCGGCACGGCGCGCGTCGTCTCAAGGCGAGACGCTGTTATGGGGGGGAAGACCGGCACAGCGCAGGTCGTAAAATTAAGGATGGCTGGCGGCAACCGGAGAGTCAAGAATAAGGACATGCTGTACGCTATGCGGGACCATGCTTGGATAGCGACATGGGGTCAGAAGAACAATAAAACCTATGTCGTGGTTGTCATGGTTGAACATGGCGGCGGCGGCTCGTCCGTGGCCGGACCAGTGGCCAAGAAGGTCTACCAGTTCCTCTTCGACCACGATGAGGGCAGGAAGTCGCGGTCATGAGTGGTGCGCGTATGGACATGCGTCTTTTTAGTCACGTCAATTGGTCTCTTCTGGCCTGTCTGACGGTTCTTTTTTTTATCGGACTGCTCAATCTTTACTCTGCAAGCGGCACGCGCATTGAAGACGGCGTCATGGTCTCAACCTTTTACCAGAAGCAGATCATCTGGGGCGTCTGCGGGCTCGGCTGCATGCTTGCGAGCATGACCTTTGATTATCGAAGACTGCGCAATTTCGCCTGGGTTTTCTACTGGGTGACCGTGGCTTTGCTCATACTTGTCGAACTCGTCGGCAAGAATGTCTACGGCGCGACACGCTGGATATCAATTGGTGGCATCAGTCTTCAGCCGTCGGAGCTTGCGAAGATAGCCGTTCTGGTCTTAGCTGCCCGTCTGCTCTCCCATGACGGTCAGCCTCTTGGCTGGAAGCGTTTTTCAAGCATACTCTGCATGGGCCTTCTCCCCTGCGCTCTCATTCTCCACCAGCCGGATCTTGGCACAACCATGATGCTGCTGCTCATACTTGGCGGCATGATCCTCTTTCATGGGATGCGGGCCTCTGTGCTTCGGACCTGCCTTGTGGCTATCCCGTTTTGCGGGGCCCTTTTGTGGTTTGTCGGCATGCACGACTACCAGCGCCAGCGTATCTTGAGTTTCTTAAATCCAGGTGTTGATCCCAGGGGGGCAGGATACCATATTCTGCAGTCACGCATAGCGATTGGCAGCGGACAGCTCTGGGGCAAGGGCTTTGCTCAGGGCACGCAAAGCCAGCTTCGTTTTCTGCCTGAACGGCATTCGGATTTTGCACTCGCGGTTTTTGGCGAGGAATGGGGATTTGTCGGCTGCGTCACCCTCGTCTCTCTCTTCTGCCTCTTTCTGCTCACAATTTTTTCCTCCGCCATTCAGGCCAAGGACCGCTTCGGAAGCATGCTTGTTGTCGGTATATTCTTTTATTTTTTCTGGGAGATTTTGATCAACATGGGCATGGTTATTGGGCTTATGCCGGTTGTGGGCATTCCTCTTCCCTTTATAAGCTACGGGGGAAGTGCCACTCTCGTTAATTTCACCTTGATCGGCATAGTACTCAATGTTTCCATGCGTCGGTTTATGTTCAAGGGCTGAGGAACGGACATTTTGGTTGAGGTACAGGCAAATGCCTGGTTGGAGACAATTTTTATCGGAGGCAGCGTATTTGCTACGCTGAAATGTTGATGAGTAAAGTCAAAGTTGCAATCAACGGTTTTGGTCGAATTGGTCGTCAGGTTTTTCGTGCCCTGCATCAGATGTACCGCGATAAAGTTGAAGTTGTAGCCATCAACGATCTCTATGATGCCGAGCAGAATTTTCACCTTGCCGAATATGATTCCGTCTACGGGCCCTGCCATTTTGATGCGAAAATAAACGGTAGCGAAGTTGCTGTCGGCGATTGGAACATCCATTGCTACGCTGAGCGCGATCCGAAGAATCTGAAATGGAGTGACTACGGTGTTGATATCGTGGTCGAAAGCACCGGCATATTCCGCAAGGCCTCCCAGGCTTCTGTGCATAGGGAGAACGGCGCAAAGAAAGTGATCATCACTGCCCCTGCTAAGGAAGAGGACATCACCATAGTTATGGGCGTAAATGACAACGCCTATGATCCAAAGAAGCACCACATTGTCTCCAATGCCTCCTGCACAACAAACTGCCTGGCACCTGTTGCCCTTGTCCTGCAGCGTGAGTTCGGTATTGAACTCGGCAATATGGTGACAATCCACTCCTACACGAACGACCAGCGCATTCTCGACCAGGCGCACAAGGATCCCCGCCGCGCCCGCGCCGCTGCCTGCAACATTATTCCCACAACCACCGGCGCAGCCCAAGCTGTCGCCAAAGTCATTCCTGAACTTAAGGGAAAATTCACCGGCTATTCGCTCCGTGTCCCGACCCCGACAGTTTCCGTTGTTGACTTCTCCGGTATTCTCATGAAGGAGACGACAACAGAGGAAGTTCTCGCGAAGCTTAAGAGTGCAGCCGAGGGCTATTTGAAGGGCATCCTCGAATTCAACGAAAAGCCCCTCGTGTCCATGGACTTCAAGGGCAATCCCGCATCCTCCATTCTTGAAGCGTCCTGCACGACCGCTCAGGGCCGCTTAGTCAAGGCTGTTGCCTGGTATGATAACGAGTGGGGCTATTCCTGCCGCGTTTGCGATCTCATTTGCCTTATGCAGGCAAAGGGATTCTAATACAAAAGACCTCTGACCGCGTTGTGGTCAGAGGTCTTTTGTTCGCGTGCGCTCGCGTATTTTCAATAGTTCACAGGATATAGTCGGCGCAACAACGATTTCTTCTCTGCGAAGTGCGCCTAAGCGGGAGCCGACACATTGAGGTCGCTCTCCTGTATTCTCAAGGGAAAATCAGTATGCGGCCCAGGTATACGTGCCTCAATGCTTGTGGACAGAGTACTATTATGTGAGAAAGTAGCTTTACCAAACGTTTTTCCGCCTGCGCATTCTGGGCTTTTCCACGTACGCGCTCCGAACTCTCCCACCGAGCAGAGATCTGTAGTATCCCCTTTACGGCGTGCCAAGGGAATGATGGCGTACTGTATTTTCCTTTTTCTATCCATATAAAAGAGGGGCTTACGACTCGGTCCCCCTCCCTCGGAGTGCTTGAACTTGAAAAAGGGAAAAGCTCAAAATGTGCAGGCGGAATTTTTTTATTATCTTTGCGGCAGATCGTATTCCTGTAGTCTGCGCTAACTTCCTGGTCATGAATTGGTGATTTCGTCTTGCAGATCTGGTCACATATACTCCTTAGTAAAAGGTGAGGGCATTCGAGAACTTGCGCTGCGGAAGTCTCTGTGCCGGAGGAACTCACATAGATTGTATATACTCGGCGTCACAAGTATTCTTTCCTTGGCGATTCCTTGGAGTCGATCTCCATTGACTTGTGTGGGAAAACCAATACTCGGCCAAGTATACCTAAGAAGAAAAAAATCCAGCCTATGCCGTCAGATTAGCATGCGTATCATGGCGAATATTAAGCCCAGGAAGGCAAACAACATGCCTCCGAGCCTAATAAGTAGTCGATGTTCCATATTATCGAGAGGTTTGATCCGATTATCAATTTTTTCAAGCCGAGAGTCCACCTCGTCAAAGCGCTTATCCACCGCTTCAAAGCGAGTGTTCACCGCGTCAAAGCGCTTATCCATAGTCTCTAAGCGAGTGTTCACCGCGTCAAAGCGCTCGTCCATCCGCTTGTCCATAGTCTCAAAGCGAGTGTTCACCGCGTCAAAGCGCTCGTCC
>JAFTDR010000295.1 GCA_017454105.1 Desulfovibrionaceae bacterium
AAAAATGCCACGTGTACGGATTAATAGTATATCGGTCAAGCTGGGAGCCCCAAAGAACCAGGCTTTTTCTCTTGCTTCCTTTTTGCAGTCACTGACTACAGAGGCAGATGAAGGTCCGCGTCACGAGAAGTTCAGCATCCACTGTACACGCGGAATTGTTTCCTACTGTTGCGAAGGAGGACCCGCTTCAGCCAAAATACATTGCCGCAGAATTGGGCTACCTAGAGCCGTGTTCTGCGGCACCTTGGCAACAAAAAAGCAGAATTTCGCCTAAGCGAGTGCAGTTGGGCGAGGCCACTCACATACCTTGCCTGCGCACTCAATTCTCCCAATTGTGCTGTTGGCTTCCTGCTCAGAGAGTCTACGGCCAACGCTTTACCCTTGGTTCTCTCTCTTGCACAAAGCAGGCAAAACAAGCAGTGGAGTGCGTGTCAAAAAAGCTCGCTGTCAAGAGGTGTGCGTTCCCAGTACACATGCCCTTTTTTCTTGTAGCGCCTAAGCAGCACATAGATGCTGCCAGGGCCGCCGTCTGCGGGAAGCGCTGTGCAGAAAGCGAGAACAACGCGCCTAAACGGCTCCTGCGTGAGCCACTGGGTGAGCTTTGCGCGTAGTATCGCAAAACCGCCGAGCGAATTCAGCCCACGCCCTGGAATCAAGAGAACGGTCCTAAGCCCCTTGTACCAGGCATCCCGCATAAAGGTCCGCAACGCTTCACAGGCGCCACTGACAGTAAAGCCGTGCAAATCAAGATGCGCCTCAGGACTGAAACCGCCGTTTTTCAGCTTCTCAAGAGTCCCGACATCAAGTCCGGCGATAGAACCCTCCACGTACTCATCGCGGGAAACCAGCTGGAATTCAAAAGTCCGTTCCAGAAGCTCGGCAATCGGCTCTTCAGGGACAACAACAGGTGCTGTGACCCTTTCTTTGAAAACGCGCTCCTTTCCCTTCAAGGGGACAATACCCTCCATGGCATAGAGAAAAGCGCTCAGATCATCGGAAGGGGCATTTTTCTTTCTGCCTTTTTTTTCGTCCGGCAACGTTTTCTGGGCAGAGGGCGCGGGAGGCGGTGTACTCTGAACAGCTTGTTTTGTACTGTTTCGACGTTTTGCGGAATTGAGATCAATGGCAATCCCGTTCCCAAAGGAGGTTTGCGCTGTCTTTTCGCGGCGCGCTTTTTTTTTGGGCATGCGTTCCTCCTTTTGTGCCAAAAGAACCTCTGGTGGGGTTGCGGCAAGATCTTCAAGCGCCTTTGCAAAAAGCAAAGAATCAGCCGCGGCGGACGCGCACCTCTCGGCTTCTGGCATAAGCCCACACAGAGAGCCGAAAGGATTTGAAAAAAAACTGTCTTTTTCCATACCGCAACCCTTTTGCACAAAATACGAAAAGCGGCGAGAGACGATCTCACCGCTCAATTATTACATCGCGAGCCACCAACAGGGGCTTTTATGACTAACGAGAAGTCGATGGTGCTGAAGGTTCCTTTTGTGTCGGACGAGTCGTCTTGGTGGGGGATTGTTTGTCTGCGTCTTTCGGCTTTTCTGTATTCTCTTCTTTCACATTCTCTTCTTTCGTACTCTTTTCTTGTGCATTTTCTT
The DNA here is from genome assembly GCA_017454105.1 of Desulfovibrionaceae bacterium. Lineage (GTDB taxonomy): Bacteria > Desulfobacterota > Desulfovibrionia > Desulfovibrionales > Desulfovibrionaceae > Desulfovibrio. The sequence goes on from JAFTDR010000295.1 coordinate 1,596, forward strand.
CTTTGGCATTCTCTGTTTTGGCCGTATCTTGTGCAGGCACATCGCTACCCTTTGGCGTAACCGCCGCGGGCGCGGAATTTTCTATCTGCACATCAAGGATGACCGACTCCTTTTCTGTATGCGAACTGGTCACATAGGTATAGGAAAGGGAGGTCACAACGAATATGAGAGCCATGAACGTTGTCAGCTTGACCAGAATGCCGCCGGCTCCTGTGCTGCCAAAGAGCGTGGAATTCCCCCCTCCAAAAATCACGCCCATTCCTTCCTTGCCCGACTGCAGCAAAATGAGAATGACCAGCAGTACACAGACAATGATGTGGAGCGTCAAAAGTAAAGACTGCATGAAACCTCCTGCACTCGACCGCGGAAACGATTAGGCATTGATAATGGCAAGAAAACTTTCCGCCGCGAGAGACGCGCCGCCGACAAGCAGCCCGTCGACATTGTCGAGCGCGAGCAACGAAGCGGCATTGCCCGGTTTGACGCTTCCTCCGTAGAGAACAGGAAGGACGGAGTGTTTCCCGAGCAATTCCTTGACAAGGCCATGGGCTTCTAGAACCTCTTTCTCTCCGGCCACCTTTCCCGTGCCGATAGCCCAGACAGGCTCATAGGCAATCATGAGGGATTTTTCAAGCGTTTGGACATCAAAGGGTAAGGGCTCAAGAGCCGTCGAAATCTGGCGCGCAAGCACCTCATTCAATTTGCCGCCCTCCCGCTCTTCAAGCGTCTCGCCAATGCAGAGAACAACACCGAAACCGTGATCCAAAGCGTACTTCGTCTTCTTCGCGATAAACTCATCGCTTTCCATAAGAATGTGACGCCGCTCGGAATGGCCAACAAGGACCCAGTGCGCGCCGGCATCCTGGATCATAGGCAAAGAAATCTCGCCTGTGAAGGCGCCGCTCTCCTCAGGATAGAAATTCTGTGCGCCGACAAGTGTCCGCTCACAGCCTTCGAGCGCTTTGGCGACAGGTGGAAGCGAGAGGTAGGGAGGAAAAACCATGATCGTGCGGTCAGCGGGAACTTTTTTATCCCGAATGGCCTGCCCAAGCACCTTCGCCACATCTTCCGCCTCAGAACGGAGTTTATTCATTTTCCAGTTGGCAGCAATAATCTTTGCCATGACTCCCTCGCATATCGTTAGTTTTCGCCTGTAAAGAGCAATGCCAATAGAAGAGCGTCCTCGCCTGTATCCGTATAATACCCGCGTCGTACGCCGACTGTGCGGAATCCCGAGGATGTATACAGGCTTATGGCCGCGTGGTTTCCCGAACGAACTTCGAGTCTCACACTGTGCATACCTATTTTTTGCCCCGCCTGCAAGGCCCGCGTAAGCAAAAGACGGCCATTGCCGAGTCTCCTGCGTTCAGGAAGAACGGCAAGATTGAGAATTTCCATCTCATCGACTACGTGGTATACTGAGATATAGGCGAACAGAACCTTTTCCTGCAGAAGTCCAAGAGCCCAAAAAGCCTCTTGCATAAAGGCGCGCTCAATCTGCTTTCGTGACCAGGGAAGGGAAAAACAGCGTTGTTCAAGATAGGCAACAGCTCCTGCGTCCGAAACAGTGAGCGGCCGGCACACCGGCTTCTCCCACACCATGCGAGCTCCCATGCAAAAAGACTCAAAAAATACCAATCTGCTTCTTGAGATCGTCGACGAAAACAAAACGCTCATCGCCCATCTTCCGGCTGCGCTTGCTTTCCGCGACCATCTCCCCTACCGCGCTGTCGGCTCATTCATCGCCGACGAGCAGGGATGCATGCTGCTTACGCTTACCCAGGAAGGACTGCTCACCCTTCCAATCCTCTCCCCTCTCCCTGCCGGAGATTCACGGGAAGAGACCGTATGCGCGCTTGCAAAGAAGTTCATACCCTACGCCCACCCCTACAACGAGCGCTTGCTCACTGAACTTTGGATGAGCCAACCAGCCCCTTGTGTTCTGTCCCTCTACCATATGCGCATAGCCCACGCGACCCTTGTGCGCAAAACGGCGGACGATGCGCAGGTCCTTCTTCTTTCGCCAATCGAGCAGAAAGGGCTGCTCAGCGATACCTCAGGGTTAAGCCAGCCTCTTGCGCAGGCAAGCGCCTGGCTTGCGCAGATCTAGGAAACAAAAATATACCGGTAGCGGGCCGGATCGCGCATCACTGCCGCAGCGCCCTTGACAACCGTTGTTAGGGGATCCTCGGCAAGCACAACAGGAAGATTTGTCTTCTGGGCGAGGTAGGTATCCAGACCGCGGATAAGGGCCCCTCCTCCGGCAAGCAAAAGCCCGCCGACAGAGAGATCCGTCACAAGTTCCACGGAAGTCTCTTCAAGTGTCGTTAAAACAGATTCCCCTATCGTCCGTATGCTCTCGGCGAGGGCTTCCCGCACATGCGTGTCCGTCACCCTGACAGACCGAAGCTCCTTACTTTTACTGTCTTTTCCGCTGATCTCTTTTTCTGCGGGCGCAGAGAGCGGCACGGCGGATCCCAATTCTTTCTTCACTTCCTCCGCCGTGTTTTCGTCGATATCAAGATGAAAAAAATCATGGACATAGCGCACTATCGCAGCCGTCATCGCATCGCCTGCGACCCTAATCGACCGTGAGCGCACAATGCCACCAAGGGAGACTATCGCGACTTCACTTGTCCCACCACCAATGACCGCAACCATATGGCCCACAGGATCCGTGACATCGAGACCAGCGCCAATGATTGCGGCTATGGATTCCGAGACAAGACGGACCTCCCGCGCTCCCGCGCTCCGTGCCGAGTCAATGACAGCCCGCTTCTCGACCTGGGTTATGCCCATAGGAATACAGATGACCAGCGAGGTCCTTGAAAAAAAAAAGCGAACGCGCCTTGCGTATAAAATGCGCGATCATTTTGCGGGCCAAATCAAAATCGGCAATCACACCGCAAAGAAGCGGGCGGACAAGAGAAATGCCTTTCGGGGAACTACGATACAGTTCCTGGGCCTGCTTGCCCACTGCTACAATCTTTTTTGCTTTTGCATCCACGGCCACAACAGACGGTTCATTGACCACAATCCCCTGTTTCTCTGTGTACACTAGAGTATTCGCCGTCCCTAAATCGACGGCGAGATCCTGGGAAAAAAGCTTCATCGCGCTTAGGTCCTCTGTCGGGTCGCCCGCCCATTTCCTTTGAGATCCACCTTGGGCATAAGATTGCGAAGGCGTGTCCGTAAATATAAGTTTTCCAAGTAGAAAGCCATCTGGTCCACGGCAAGCTTGACAAATGTGCGCAAACTCTCGTCAATGCGGCGCGCCTTGCGGCTTGCAAGACATAAAACAGCCTGGGTCACCTTGTCGACAGAAATCGGCATGCACATAAGCGTGCGAAACATCTCCTCGTCCTCTCTGCCAAAAAGCCCAGGCCCTGCCGTATCGCTGCCGGAACCCTCAACAACAACTTGCTGATCATTCCGGAAAACCCAGCCCACAATGCCGTGGTTTATGGAAAGGGTTGGCGAGGCGGACTTAAGGAGCATAAGAGGCGTTGTCTCGGCATCGACAACATATGTTTCCCCAGGATTTTCAATCGAAGCGAAGGCACCGTAATCAAAACCGCTTGTCTGAACAACTGTCTGCAGATATTCGCGCAAATGCTCGTTCCAGCGCTGATGGCGGCCCGGCAAATCCTGAAGCAGAGACAACTGGGAAAAATACCGCGGGATATCCGCAAGAAAACTCTGCTGGCTGTACCGCACACGCAGCTTTGCCACAAGCTCGGCAAAAAGCTGGAGGATTCTATTATCCTTTTCGGAAAAGGCGTACTGCCGCCTGCTGTCTAGACAAAGAACGCCCCCGCAGGAAAGCGGACAGCCCATAAAGGCCTTTATAGATTCCTCTTCCCGATCCCTGTAGTAGCCAAGACGACTCTGGTAGTGATCAAAATTCGGAACACAAAGCAGCTGGCGGTTGCGAACTATCCAGCCAACCAGGCCCTGCCCTGGAGCCACCGTGGCACTTGTATCAACGCCGTCCCCATGGCTGTAGGATGCGGCAAGCGTACAGGTCTCGTCATCGGTGCTCGGCAGGAAAAGTACCGCAGAATAGGCATCAAAGACTGTGCAGATAATACACAAAATGTGTTCTTCAATGGATTCACTAATGGATTCACTAATGGATTCACTCATACAAAAAACTCAAAATATGGATAGGGATGGGTAGAACTTGGCAAGTATAGGCGATTCACACATTCTTGTCGATACTATGCGCGCCAAGAGAAGACAATGTACAGTAGGCGAGTATCGAACAAGAAGAACAAAAAAGCAAGGACCGCTCTTCTCCCCGCGCTATTTCAATCGCGGCAGAAATCTGCTATAGATCAAGCGAATCGTCTGCCACACCTATCCGTGACCTATCCGTGCCATTGCAATCAAGGCCCAAGAGTCGCGGGCTTTCGAGCGGCGCCTTGGGCAAACTATGTATCGGACAGGCAGAAGAGCAGATGGCCGGTCATTCCTCCAACTCTGATAAACGTTTTACAACCACTTTGTGGCTTTTTTGGAGGCCCCAGTGTCCTTTTTGTTCCGATGTTCACTTCTTCTTGCCATGCTTTTTCTCACATCTCCCATCCCAAGTATGGCCAAACCCGCACCGGACGACAGCATGGCGGATAAATATGCGGCGCTTCGGCGTTTCAGCCATGTCCTGGATCTTGTGCAGCACCACTATGTAAAAGATATCACGCAGAAGGATCTTATCAATGGCGCCTTAAAAGGCATGCTCCAGGGTCTTGATCCGCATTCTACTTTTATGAGCGCGGACGAGTACAAGGAAATGCAGGAAACCACGAGCGGAGAATTCTTCGGCGTTGGCATTGAAATCTCGATGGAAAACAATCAGGTTGTCGTTGTCGCCCCTATTGAGGACACACCGGCCTTTAGGGCAGGCCTCAAAGCAGGCGATATCATTATGTCCATCGACGGACAGCCTACCCAGGAACTCTCTCTCCAGGAAGTCGTAAGCCGCATCCGCGGGCCCAAGGGGACTGAAGTCGAACTGACCATAATCCACGCCGATGACAAGACACCTCAGACAGTGCGTATTGTGCGTGACGCAATCCCGCTTATCAGCGTCAAGACAAAATGTCTTGAAGACAATTACTACTGGGTTCGTGTGACCCGTTTCTCGGAGCGGACAACGGAAGAGCTGAAAAAGGCGCTGCGCTCAGCTGAAAAGGAAAGCCGGTCCGCCGGCGGCATCCGCGGTATTGTCCTTGATCTGCGCAATAACCCTGGCGGTCTCCTCGATCAGGCAGTCAGTGTTGCCGATGTCTTCCTCCAGCGTGGTGTCATTGTCTCAATCAAGGGACGCTCCGCCAAAGAACGCGTCTACGAGGCAAAATCGCAAAAAGACGATATTTCCGTGCCGATGGTCGTTCTCATCAATGCCGGATCCGCTTCGGCCTCTGAAATTGTGGCCGGAGCCTTGCGCGATCAAAACCGCGCCCTCACAATGGGCGAGCGCTCTTTTGGCAAAGGCTCAGTGCAGAATATCATTCCTCTGCCTGACGGAAGCGGCTTAAAGCTCACAGTCGCCCTCTACTACACCCCGAATGGTGGCTCAATCCAAGCGGAAGGCATTGTGCCAGACATCGAGGTGCCGTTCGAAGCTCCGCGTCAGGACGCGAAAGCCAATTCTCCCCGCATGCTGGTCAGAGAGCAGGATCTGAACCGTCACCTGGAAAACAGCGGTAAAAAAGACGATCAGGACAAAAACAAGTCTGACGATGTGAAAGACCAGCTTTCGCGCGACAATCAGCTGCGTCTTGCCCTGCAGATGGTCAAAGCACTGCCGCGCATCCGCGATATCAAAAACTAAGGTGCCCCATGAACGCGATTCACTCCATAGGCTGCATTGGCTGCGGAAACATGGGGGCCGCTCTGCTTGAGGGCTTTGCGAAAAAAGACAAAGCCCTAAGCCTCTACGGCTACAACCGGAGTCCTGCCAAAGTTGAGCGGCTTGCGCCTTTAGGCATAATCCAATCCGCTTCGCCCGATGAACTCGCAAGAACAGCGGATCTTGTCATTGTGGCGGTCAAGCCCTATCAAGTACCCGAGGTCCTCTCCAAAATCAGAGAGGCTCTGCGCAAGGACACGCTGCTTCTCTCCGTAGCTGCCGGCATCCCAAAAGCTACGCTTGCGCGGGAAAGCGGCACAGCGCGTGTTATCCGCTGTATGCCGAATACGCCTGCGACAGTTGGGAAAGGAATCTTTGCGCTTGCTTTCGCACAGGAGATCCCCAGTGCAATACAGACGGCCATCCTCGATCTCTTCTCCCTTCTTGGCCTTGCCCTCCCCCTTCCTGAGAGCAAGTTTGCGGCCTTCTCAAGCCTCATCGGCGCAGGTCCGGCCTATGTTGTCACAATGATGCAGGGCATGGTCCAGGCAGGTATTACCCTGGGCTTCACAGAAAAGGATTCCAGAAGAATGGTTACGGCTCTTTTTGAGGGCACAGCAGTCTGGGCGCAGGCAAAAGAGGACCACCTCATGGCCCTGCGCGATGCGGTCTCCTCCCCAGCTGGTCTCACAATCGAAGGCGTCAATGTGCTTGAGCGCAAGGCCTTTGCCGGAACAACAGTCGATGCTGTTCTTGCAGCCAATGCGCGAGCCCTTGCTATGGAAAAGAGCTGACATACTCTACGGCCCATAAAAAACTTGTGGCCGTCTGCATGGTCTACCCTGCAGACGGCCACAAGAGAGAGTTCGTATTGTTGCAGACCGAGATGCGGCACGCTCTGCCGCATCTCGGCTTTTTTTTGTCAAAAACAGCAGAGGACGCGCCTTCCTGCGTGTACAGGTCATAATCATGTATTACAATTCGTGAAGTTGATTGCAATGGGCCCTACCCCGCGCATGTGAGAGTATCCGGCTTTCAGACACAAACGCCTCCTATATCTTGCAATCAACCTGTAGAATCGTAATACATTTTGAAAAAGAATCGTCATAGTTTTTTGAATTATTTTAAAGAATAAATCATAGACAACTAAAAATATTCTTTAGCACAGTCGATTTTGGTTATTACAGATAAACAATTAATCATACTGCAGAGATCGGAGTATATCTTAAATATCTATACAAAAAAAAACAAAAGAAAGTGTGTTCATACGCTCAATATACACATTAAATATAAAAATAAAGAGTATTTTTATACGCATCCGCTCACTGGGAGACAGTGGACTCTCAAGTAAGACATTCCCAATTTTTCCGAGTGTACGGATTACCATAATATCGTTCAACAGTGCCCCTAAACTTCTCGTGACGCGGACCTTCATCCGCCTCTGTGGTCAGTGACTGCAAAAAGGAAGCAAGAATGCCATGAGCAACTCAAAAAAGCCTGGTTCTTTGGGGCTCCCGAGCTTGACCGATATACTATTAATCCGTACACGAGGAAAAAATTGCGAAAAAACCCTTCTCTGGAAACATCATCCAAAGGGTGATCAGGATCAATTTTGCCGATACAAACAAGGTTATCTACAGGGCGTTTTTTTCCTTGTCCCAGAGGGATTCAGTGACAGAGTAGATGGAACCATTTTTCTGTATACGCAGTTTCCCGTCACCCGCAGAAGGAATTGGCCCAAGTTGAGACTTTCCAGCGTACATAGTCTCCCTCCGAGATTCTCTCGATGTCACACAGTGCCAATTCGCATGATTGCTGGCTCAACAGAGGATAGGGTCATTGAGGGAAGATAAAAAATAAGGAAATCCAGTAGTGGTGCATGTTTTCGGTCGCTATTTCCAGCCGATGATTATTTTTGCAGAGTTTAGGATGTCTCCATCGATAGCCAAAGACGAGCCCTCAATATGCCCGCAGGGTCAGAGGAAGGCGCCCGTCGTATTCTCTTCTAACGGCAAATAGGATACTATGCTTTTAAATTCCCGCCCAAGCACGTTCGATACGCTGAAGTATACTCGGGGTCGCAATGATTCTTTCCACGCCGCTCCACTGAGGCCGATCTTCTTTGACTCTCTAGGGAAAACCAGTGTGCGGCCGGGTATAGGAAAGCCGTAACCCCTTTTTTTGAATTGGAGGCATCATGGCATACTCATCCAAGGTTGCTCAGAACAAGACGGTGAAGAATCAAACAATTACCGACGGTGGCAAGCAATACGTCTGAAGATCTCCAAGGGAAAACAGATCGTCAAAAGCGGTGGAACGGCAAACAAGACAACGATACAGAGTGGCGGCATTCAGATCGTGAGCGGTGGAGCGTATGCCTCAAATACGCAAATCAAGGCAGGCGGCAGTCAGGTTCTTTCTGGCGGAAAGAAGGGGACAGTAGGGTTTGGTATCGGTACTGTGGTCTCAAGCGGCGGAAAGATGATCGTGTATGGAACTGGCTTGGCGACCGCAGACAAGATCCTGTCCGGTGGCTCACTAACCATCAAGTCGGGTGGAGTGGCAAGCTCTCTCACCATGACATCTGGTGCCAAGCTGAGCATGACAGGAGGCGCAAGCGCTCTCGGTACGGTCAATCTCAAGGGGGCGACGCTATCCCTGTCAGGCGAAAATAACCTGATAGAATCAGCGACCACCAATAAGAACACAAAATACACTTTCAACTTGAAGGCCATCACCTCATCAGGGCCGCAGCAATCGCAGTCGCCACGGACAACGTCGCTGTACTTCCAAAATCAGACCAAGCTCAACGGGAAAATTACCCTGCTGATAGACGATCACAACAGAGGTGGCAACTACCTGTTCGCGCATAACGCGACCATCGCCGACAAGACGAACATCACCCTCAAAATAGGCAACAAGACGTTGACTGTTCCGTACTACAGCAAATACGACAACGTCTCCTACAAGTGGTGCGACGGGCATAGTTTCGTTGTCCATGGACAAAACAACGGGTACTTGACCGTGAGCATATCTGGGACATGGCATACGCGTAACCACAAGTTCAAGACGCTGACAAAGGAGAGCGACGGCTACTACCATTACAGCGGGACCACTGGGAACGATCTCATCTACGCCGCCGGCAATACCAAGTACAACGACAAGATCTATCTATTAAGCGGCAAGGACATCGTCGCGTACGACACGACGAAGTGGGGCAAGGACATCATACAAAAGACCGACGGCACATGCGCTATCCTCTTTAAAGATCTGACGTCCAAGGATGTGACCGAGAAACTGAGCGGCTCAACCATGACCATCACCAAGAAGAGCGATACGAAGCAGACCATCACTGTGCAGGGATGGAGCGACAAGACGCACACAATCGTGTTTGGCGGCAAATTGAGCGCCCTCGACAAGTACATTAATGCGACAAACCCAAACAACGGCATATGCACAAGCGCATACAACGAGGCCTTCAAGAAGGTCGGACTTGCAGACTGTACTGTGCGGCAATCTTAAGCTCCCGCGAAGAGGAGGCAAGAACGCTTGGTTCTTTGTGGCTTACGAGCGCACGCGAATACTATGCCAATCCGTTCCGAAGTATGGGCAGCCAGTCTTGATATACCCAGCCAGAAATAGAGTCAGCTCAACGTGACAACTTTTTTTTCTGACAGCAGTATATGGCGTAAGAATCAAAAAAAAACCGCCTCTCCCGCCTTGGAAAGCGGGAGAGCGGCAATCTATCCGTCTAAACGGACATCGAGATTGTCCTTTCTTTTCTGCACAAAACGGCATGAACGGGGATTTGCCTTCAAATCCAGAACAACCCTCGTCTTCTTTGTCAGGCGCGCGACACGGATCTGCGATACCATCTCATTCTTGGGTATCCTTGGCACATCAATATCCCACTTGCCTTCAAACTCAATCAGCACGCGCTCAGGATTGTGCATCTGCAAGGTCTTGTACCGAAGGTCATTGTTTCCATCAAAACGGACCGTTGCCCCATTATCGCGCACAAAGACGACAAAGTTTGTGACAGCAAGGTTCTGCTCAGCCTTGGCCTCCGGCTGTTTTTCTGTAGCCCGCGCCTTCTTCTCGGCTACCTTGACGTTTTCCTTTGGCGCATTGTCCTTTGCGGCTACCTCGGCTTTTCTTTTCTCAGGCTGCTTCTCCTCGACTTTTGCCTCTTTCCTGTCGACAATACGCTCAGGCTCTTTCCTGCTCTCCGTATCGGCGCGTGTGCTGCGCGTATCTAAGCGAAGCTGGGGCTCTCTGCGTTGCACACTTTCTTTGCGCGGCTCGGGTTCCGCGCGCCTCGCCACCATGGAAGCTTCACCGCGGACTTCCTGCCGCGAGGCCGAATCAAAGGGAACTGTGTGGGAAAGCGCGTTCTCCGCGGTGTGGGCCGGCTCGACCGCGCTGACCTGCGCCGGTTTCTGGCTTGTGCCGTGCAGGCGCTCATTCAGCATTATCAAAGCCATTCCCAGAAGACACACGCTTAAAAGGAGGATGAGTAAGGCCTTATTCATGGTGATTTCGGCTGTCTGCCCCGACTTGTGTCGAGTCTCTTATGCCGCCTCCTATTGCTATGGGTGAATACATCACGACCGCCGGTTGAGGCGATCCTCCTGCTCAACATGCAAAATCATCTTTCGGTAGAGTTTTTCTTCGCTCTCGTCATGCGGTAAATCTAAAGCAATCTGCAGATGCTCCCGCGCATCGCGGTATTTGCCGAGCATGCAGTAGAGTCTGGCAAGGTTGAAATGGGCATGGTCATCCTTTGGAGCGAGGGATACAGTCTTCTCGGCAAAAAGAACGGCGACCTCGTTTAATTTTTTCTTGCGCAAGACGTAGGCGAAATCGCGCATCATATGCTTGTGACTCGGCTTTAAGTCCTTCTTCTTCAAAATCGCCTTGATTGAGCGCAAAGCTCGTGTGCGGGAGTCAGGATCATTCATTTGCTTCAAGGCCATATCAAAATCATTGCGCGTCACAGCCTCAACAAGCTGGGCTGCACTGTGAGCCGCAGACAGGCTTTCATCTGTGAAACTGGGCGTCTGCTGCCAAGGCTCAACCAAGGGTTCTTGCGTTGGTTCTGGCTTAGGAGGCGCTTTCTTCTTCAAAACCTTGAGCACTTCCTCTGACTTCGTCAGCGGAACGGCCAGAATACTCGGCTCAAAGGTAAAATAACTGAGCGTCGTATCGTCGATTGCAAAAACCTTCCCCTTAGGGGCGTAGGTGCTGTCAATCTCCTGGATATGAATGTGCGTCTCCCCTTCGTCCTTTACCTGCCAGACAAAAAACAGTTCTTTCACAGCCTTAAGCTGCGAACTGCGCTTCTTTGTCGAGTAGACACCCATGAATTTAACTTTTGGCATAGAATACCTCGGTCACAGAGGCAAAAACCTCGTAACAACGTACAGTGCTTTTTTGCAGCGGCAACTCTCTTGTTCAGCGTTGAGCTTGGGCCACGCGCGAAAATACTCTTGATTTCTGCATTCCTTCTGATCGCCCACAATACGCCAAAGGATTTGAAAATCCCCTTCACATTGGTCTTATCAGGTCTAAAGCTCGGCAATGAAACTTTTTTGTCACATTATTTTCAGACTCTTCTATCACATCTAAAAGATCAATAGCAAGTATTTTGAGTTATTTTTTACAAAAAAATAAATTTTCTACTAAAAATATATAGAATCTTCAAAGAAACACATGTCTTTCTTTACGGGACGCGGTTTTTCCGCTACTGTGCAGACATCTCAATTCCATCCTATGACAAGGAGGCTCCGATGGAAATTCCAGTTATTCGCAGTGTTTTTGAAAGCAACGAGAAGCGGGCAGAGAAAGTCCGCTCCCTCCTGACGCAAAGAAACATTCTCACAATAAACCTTATAAGCTCGCCCGGTGCGGGTAAGACGACCCTGCTTGAACACACGCTTGCGGAACTCAAGGATGAGTTTCACATCGCAGTCATTGAGGGCGATCTCCAGACCGACAACGACGCAAAGCGCATCGCAGCGACAGGGGTACAAGTTGTTCAGATTAATACGGAAGGCGGCTGTCATCTTGAAAGCAGCATGATCCAGCAATGCCTTGACTCGCTTTCGCTCGATACCCTGGATATTCTTGTGATCGAAAATGTCGGCAATCTTGTCTGCCCAGTTGAATTTGACCTTGGCGAAGACTGCAAAGTGGCGCTGCTCAGTGTGACGGAAGGCGATGACAAGCCGGAAAAATACCCGCTTCTTTTCCAGCTTGCGCGTGTCCTCCTTGTCACAAAGACAGATCTTCTGCCCTATGTCGCTTTTGACACGGCAAAAGCAGAGATGAGCGCACGGCGCAACAATCCCGATCTGACAATCTGTGAAATATCCTGCACCAAGAATGAAGGGCTCGCGGACTGGTACAATTGGATCCGCAAAGCCCGCCAGGCAAAAAAAGAAGGCCTGCGTATTTAATTTTTGACGTACGCCGGTAGACCTATGCGCATTCTCCTCCTTGGCGGCATGATGTTGAAAGGCGCCCTTATTGCTTTGGGCCACAGTGTGCTTTCTTTTGCTTTCACGAAAGACGCCGACATTGTCCTTGGCCGCACAGTGTTCGCGGAAAAACTCCTTGCAATCGCCCGCGAGCATGGCTTTGAGCCGGACGCCTTTTTCTATTGTGACAATGGCAATCTCCCCATGCTCATTGATCCAGAAACTCTTGACATCCCTTCTGTCTGGTATTCCATCGATACCTACTGCAACGCCTGGCATGTGCCCTATGCCAAAGGCTTTGACAGAACGCTTGTGGCCCAAAAGGATTTTGTCTCCCAGTTCACAAACGAGGGAATACGGGCAGACTGGTTCCCGCTTTTCGCAAACGAAAATACGCTGCACGAGCCTGGCGGCGAGCGCGATGTGCCCGTTGCCTTTGTGGGTACCCTGGGGCACAAAAACAATCCTGACAGAAAACCCTTTCTAGAGGCCTTTAAGACCCTGCACCCTCTTGTCCACTATCAGGGCAACTACATACCGCTCTTCACCCGCAGCCGTATTGTCTTAAACCAGACAGCGGCGCTTGAAGTAAACTTCCGCTGTTTTGAGAGCATTGCCTGTGGCGCGGCGCTCCTGATGGAGACCTGCGAAAACGGCTTAGGCGACCTCTTTGCGATCGGTCAAGAAATCCTGCCGACCTATACGCGGAATAACGCGCAAGAAGCCGCAGCAAGAGCCCGCGAAGCCTTAGCTCACACTGACAGTCTGCAACGCATCACAGAAGCAGGCTTTCAGGCGGTCAAAAAACGGCACACAGATCGCGTGCGAGCCAAAACCCTGACCGGCATACTGGAGAGTATACCTCACGGCTCAAGAGAGGATTGCCGCAAAGAGCGGGGAGCTAGTGTCCGCAAAGCCTTCTCGCACATCGCTACGCATCTTCCCGAAACAATGGACAAAGAGCGGGCTTTCTTCAAAAAAGTCTCCCTGCGTACTGGGTAGCATTGTCCTCTGTGCGCTATACACTCAATTTCCTGACAGGAGAGCGACAAAGACAAAAAGCCTCATAGGGAACCATTTGTAGAGAAACAGGTCTGGTTTAGCGAGACTACAGTCAGAAAAAATGCCCCTTGGAGTTGAAAAGACCAGACTTGCGTTTTTGTCGCTTGTGTATACAAAGACCGATTTTAAGTTGGGCGATCCCAAAGGAGCCAGCTCTAGCTCTCGCGGAACTGTGTGCCCTATGGACGACGTCCCGTATTGCTTTGCATAACACCTACTTCCCAGGTATTATCTAGATACAATATTCTTTTTTGGAGTCTAGCCAAGAAAGGGTGACTCCAAGGAATTATAGAAAGCCTTGT
>JAFTDR010000296.1 GCA_017454105.1 Desulfovibrionaceae bacterium
CAACTTTTTGTCTGACCGCAGTAAATATGAGTTCTTGGTTTTCCGAACGGCTCGCAGGAGAAAACGCTGTACACTGCGCTACTGGATTATTGTGCCAACATGTCGCAAATACGCTCTTTGCATATGTTCGCCCACAGAGGAGCAGAGAGGCATATATAACTCACGACTGGTGAAATTCTCCTTCACAATATCGGAGGAGTCTAAGATTCCTTCCTCCGTTGACGAGGAAGATCGTTTCCGTCGCGAGTATAATTGGCCTCCTTAAGGTGAGAAAAAAAGGAGCAGTAGCAAGGAAGATTCTTTTGCCCGCTCGCTATACTCGGCAGCGTTATGGTTCTTCCGCACGGCATCCTTACGATGCATACCTCAAAGACCGGTACAGGAGGAATCATTGTGCCGCCGAGTATAGAATTTCGGGAGGCTATTCGCTCTTTAATAAGACCAAAGCTCCATTATATCTTCTTCCCCCCCTCGACCGCTTCGTCGGACGCAACAGTCGTACAATGAGGGTTTTGGCTTGTCTTGTTTTGGAGGTATCGGAGGTAGGCGTGCGTGCGTTGATTACAGGTGGGAACGCATGCGAGCGCCGCAGCAAAGAAGGCCGGATCCTCCGGCATTGCGGGGAGTGTCTTTTGCCAAAGCAGTTCGCTTGCAGGATCCGCTTTTTTTAGAGGAGGGCCAAGGACGGTATGGAGCAGGCTTGGAGTCGGGGGCTCTTGTGAGAAAAGTAAAGCATCGAATTGTGCTGTGTAGGGTAAGAGACGAAAGGCTCCCTGTCCGGCGCTTAGACGGGAGCCCACATTGAGCTTACTTCCGAGCGCAAGGAGCGGAAGAATGTCCGTAAGTGTTTTGCCACACGGGGCTTCAAGAGTGGCGTCTCCGGTGAAGCCGTTTAAATAGCGGACTCCCTGGGTTGAGCGGGCTTTGTGGTGGTGCTCTTCGTAGGAGAGAAACCAGGGGTAGAGACGCACGCCCTGCCAGCGCTCGCCTATTTCCGCAGAACATTCCTCTGGGGCCGGGCCAAAAAGTCGCTCCATACGGCGCAGAAGCTGTGTGCTGAACCAGGTCGGGGTGATCGTCCCTTTCCAGCCGGTCTCCGCTTTATAGGGGAGGGGGCTTAGGATCTGGAGAGTGAGCGCTTGGGACTCACTGAGCGTGTTCTGGTCAAAGAAGTCGGCCGCGCATTGGAGAGAGGGGGATGCGGCCTCCTCGATTTGGAAATTTGTCCAGGGGTGCTTCAGCCAGTCCATAAGAGAGGACACAACACTGTTTCCCAAGCTTGTGGGAGACTCGGGGAAGATGAGCGTGATTGTGTATACGGAGTCTTGGGCGATCGGCGCAGTGTAGTGGGCATGCGGTCTGAACAGCCAGAGGGGCCAGGAGCCGTTTGCCGCATATTTACACAGAGCATCCAGGATGAAGAGCGGATGTTCTCTCGCTTGCTTTGCCCGTATGTTGCGGAAAGAGACTGTGCATTCAAGCCATGTTTTTGAGGCCATCCACAAGGCGAGAGGGGTTTTTTCCATGTCATTAACCGTTTGTCTTTGCAAGACGGATCTTGATACACTCGTTACGGCTGTCTTGCTATTCCCGGAACTTCCTTACGATATTCGAAGCGTTTCCTCCAGGGCTCCCGAAGCGTATCTTGCGGATCCGTCTGTTGTGTGTATTGAGTGCGGCGGCAGCGGCCGCGTGCAGGAAAACAATTTTGATCATCACGACGGTTGCCGTGTACTGCCCTGCGCTGCGGAGCAGGCCTGGGATGTACTTGGGCGCCCCCAAAAGTTCGCTGAGCTTGTACGCTATACGGCGGCACTCGATCTGGGAGAAGGGAGTTTGGGAGCGTATGCGGCTCCAAGCCTTTCAGCCTGCGTGAGTGGCATGCTGCTCTCTGTACGCGCTGAGACGGAGCGTTTTAGTGAAGGCTTTCGTATTGTTTCCGCTTTGATGCGCGCGGACATATCGCCGTGGGACATACAGGCCTTGCTTGATATGGAGCCTCGGTGGATGCAGTACATGGAGGCTAAGGAGGCATCAAGGAGGGCCTTGTTGACAGCCAACGTCTCAGTTCTTCTGAAGGAACCGTATGTGCTTATGACAACTGTCACGGCACAGCCGGGTGTGCATGGTTTGCTGCGCAGCCGGGGGGCGGATGTCGCGCTTGCAGGCAACGGCAGCCGCTGGACGATATCCTTTGGTCTGCGTGTGCCGGCGTATTATGTGCCACAGGTTGTAAACGCCCTCATTGAGCTTGAGGAGGGCTGGGGGGGGCCTGTTGGCGGGCGGATCATTGGAAGCCCCCGCGGTGTCGCAAGCAGGCTGAGTCTGGAGGATATTGCGAATGTGCTTGTGCGGCTTTTTTCGAGGACGTAAGCAACTTTAATGTAAATGGTTCTTCAGTATGAGTCGTGGGCGGCGCAACTCGCGCGCTGCGCGGTTTTCAGCGTCCTCGCGTTTTACGCGGATTTGCCTCCCTGCCGCGCGCTGCGCAACCGATGAACCTTGGCGCGCCTTCGAAAGTCATTTCTTTGTGAGATCTGCGTAACGTAATCCGCGTCCTATGAGCCAGCAAAGGCACATCGTCCGAAGGACTAGAGCCTTTTGACCTTCGCGAGATCGGCGGACAGTCAAGGGCGCGTGAGTTTCGAAGCTCGCAAGGTAGAAAAAGGCGTTCGATGCGGCGCAGAGCAGGTTTTTCTGCTGAAGCACCGAGGCGCAACAAAGGTAAGATGCCCAAGAGGGAGCCGACGGAGAATGCCGATGCCTGCCCGTAGCTTTTTTACCCACGAAACCTATCAAAGATCTCTTTTTTCGGAGGGAACAGAAAATGCAAAAAATTAGGGGCGCAGTACTGTACGCTTTTTTTCTTGTCTGCATGGCTTTGCAACCGTTTACGGCACAAGCAGACGTTGCCCCTCTGGACATTGTGTTCATTCGGGAGAAGCCATATGCGGATAACTTTGAGATGTATGGTCGCATTACGCTTATTGGTGACGAAAAGACCCACTACTACAACGTGGGACGCAGATATGGTCGCTGCATACCGTGTTTCATCCTTGGTGTGCCCGGACCGTGCGACTATGAGGTCGTTCTGACTCCAAATGCGGAATCGATGAGTACAATCCGGTATACAGGAGAACAGAAAAAGTTCGGTCCAGAGGAAGTGCAGTTTCACGTACCCGTTGCTTTGAATATGGGGGAGCGGGCCATTTATTCGGTGAGAGCAACAATCAGGCTGTACCGTTACTCCAAAAAAGCCAAAGACTCGCAAAACATCAAAGGAAAGTTGTGGGAATTTCTGGGCATAAGTAACTTCGTCGAAAGTGACGGGTATACCTACACATTTCAGGACAAAAAGGGCCAGGAGTTTGTCCTTGAGGATTCCATAGAGGTGTGGAAGAAAGAGGGGAAAATATATGCCAAATTGAAATCAGGGCAATACTTAGTATATTCCAATGAAAGTTATATCTTAAACTAATTTTGAAGCTATGCTTTTTCTCCTAACACTTCTTCATTTATTTGTTGATGGCATCTGCGGTGCAACTCTTTGCGCGTACGCAGTTAATGAATCAACTGTAGAGCCAATCCTTTTTGTTTTTGCCACGTATAATCTCGTTGCCTTTGGCATGCAGGGCGTGGGTGGTTTTTTACTGGACAGGTGGCCGACACTGCTTCCGTACGCTTTTGTTCTCGCCCTATTGCTCCTGTGGCTCGGAGCGTATGCAGAACTTGTACCCCTTGGCGTTTTTATCCTGGGATCCGGCAACTTCCTGTTTCACGCGGCTGGCGGCAAATATGTTCTTGAGCAATATACTCGTTTTACCGAAACGGGTGTTTTTGTGTCGAGCGGGGCGATAGGGCTGGCACTTGGTCTGAACGGCATTGTGCCCCCCTTATTTTTTCTTGTACCCTGTTCTCTTATAACAATTCTTGTTGTGTATCTGCTTCCAAGGCAGCAAAGGTCCACTTCCTCAGATTTGCCATCTCCTCAATACGGCTATTTTTTTCGAACTGTCTGTCTGTTGCTTCTTCTGATCTGTATTATCTTAAGAGGATTTGGCGGAAAAGACGATCTG
>JAFTDR010000297.1 GCA_017454105.1 Desulfovibrionaceae bacterium
CATCTTTTAGGTCACCCGTCTGCCTGCGTTAGTTGCTCTTTCGACTGAGTTCACTTGTCAATCCTATCGCAAGAAGAGACGTAAGATCGTACCAAAACTCAGTAACGATAGGCATGTCACACCCCAAGCTCACGTACTTCATAGGTCCATAGACTTTGTTGCGCAGGGTAGGGAACTGTTGCTACCGTCCTTTGCGAGAGAAGGCGCACTGCACTAAACACAATGGCTAACAACAGTCACACATATCAGCTTGTTTTGGCTTGTATTGCATCTCTATCAGATTGACTTGAGGCAACAGCAGATGTGTGCCTCTCGTTTACGCGTCCTATCAGCCATCTGACGACTCAACATAGCTTCCGATAGGTGTGAACGCCAAGTTCATTGGAGACACGGCGACACGCATGAATCATACCAACTTAGCAAGAATCAAGAAGTGTCTCTTCTGAGCTGCTCTCAGTGGTACCGTTCTTTGGATGAGAATCAGTCCTCTATCCGCGCAAACCGCTATGTCCAATCTCTCTTCGTAAAAGTGGGGTGCCTGTGCGCAGTCATTCCATACATCCTAAACTCTGCAAAAATTATCATCAGCCGGAAATAGCGGGTTTTGAAAACTAGAGCTACCTAAAACATGCACCACTGCTGGATTTCCTTATTTTTTTTTGCCTTCTCTCAATGACCTCTGCCTCCTCTTTTGAGCCAGCAATCATGCGACTTGGCACAGTTGACATCTAGAGAATCTCTGATGATAATGAACATCGGAGGTCGAATATGTACGCTGGAAAGTCACAACCTGTGCTAATTCCTTCTGTTGGTGACCATGGGAAACTGCTAATACAGAAAAATGGTTACATCTACTATGTCACTGAATCCCACTGGGACAAGGAAAAAAAAGCACTGTAGATAACCGCGTTGGTATCGGCAAAATTGATCCTGTCACCCTGGGATGATGTTTCCAGGGAAAGCGTTTTCGCAATTTTTTGGCAAATCAGCTCCCAATGATGAGGCTGGCGAACTCTTTGAACGCTATAGCAGTGAGAAGCATAAACAAGCAGGCAAACTTGACATCTCCCTTTCCTACGGCCCATTCGCAGCTCTTGTCAGAGTCGCTGAGCTAACTGGGCTACTTAAAGCTCTCCAATCCTCTATGCCACGACTGTGGAAGGCGGTTTTTGCACTTTCAGCACATGCTGTTCTTGCAAAATGCTCGACTGCACAGCATTTTCCCACGTGGGCTTTTCACAATTGGTGAGGGCTTGCAAATCCTCCTACAGATAGCACTATCAGCCGGATCTACAGCGAACTTGCGCACGCTACGGGGGGGGGACTAGGTTTTTTTTGAACTCTTTCGCAAAGAGTTCCACAGTATTTTCCCCAACAGTCATGAACGTGCAGTTGCCTTCGATTCTACCAATCAGGTGACAGAAAGTGCAGGATAGAAAAAGGCACAGAGAGGAAAGTCCAAGAGCGGTGAAAAGCTGCCTATCGTTAACACCGCGATGTATGTGGACGAGATAACTGGTATCTCGCTCTGGTACGAACACTTTGACGGAAATGTTTTGGATAATGTCAGAAGCATCCAAACGGGTGGCTACTCGGAAAAAATGAAAGAGTTCTACGCCAAGCGCGGCATCATTGTAACCAAAAATTCGCGAGACGAGCAGACAGGCCAGAACTTCACTCTGAAAGTCGATAGTCAGATGTTGCAACAAGCTGCCGAGGAAGCGGGATTTTTTGTGATTCTCTCCAACAGGCTTATGACTGCAGGAGAAATGATTTCTATCGCGCGCAAACGAGACTGTGTAGAAAAAGCGTTCAAAGATCTTAAAAGTCATTTCCCCGCTTGACAACGGCTTGCATATCTTATAAGCATGCCGTGCGGATTGAACAACACACACCTTCGTCTATCCGATTAGGACAGCGGCCTCTCAAGCCGCCAAGACGGGTTCAAATCCCGTTGGTGACGCCAGATACATCAAGGGTTTACAGGGAATTTCCTGTAAACCCTTTTTTCTTTCCCAACACCATTCCCAACACAGAAAACAAAAATCAGAGGGTGCCTTCAGTGCAGTTAGCACTGATCGAAATTTGCGCCTCGACATCAAGGTCGTCCACCGATCTTCATTGTCTCGGCACAATGCCGAAGTCTGCCATTTCCCCTCTGCCTTCAAAGGCACGATCCCTGCAATAGCAAAATTCACGCCATCGAAAACAACCATTATCCCTGGCTTTTTCACGGAC
>JAFTDR010000298.1 GCA_017454105.1 Desulfovibrionaceae bacterium
AATGCGTCCGGCAGGCCGAGCTCCTCTCCACAGGTTGGCTATCGATTGCTCTCTATGGCAAACGGACACAAGGCATAACTCACTCTTGCCACAAGCCGTATACGCTTAAGCGCAGAAGGCAATTTCCGCGCGCGGATTTTTTTTGCTTTCTTGCGATGAGCCTCTTGACATTGGGAAAACGCTACTTATCTTTATTGTGCGCCTTCATTTTGCATAGTATTTCTATTATATTTGATGATTCATATTTATTTGATAATCTTTTGTATACTCGACCGCACAATGGTTTTCCGCACAGCATTAAACGGAGCCCTTCGCAATCGGCCTGTATGGGAAGAATCTTTGCTTTGCTGAGTGTACACGTAATTGAGAAACAAACTGACATTACGGAGTCTGCGATACACAATCCGAAAAATAATATGTCCATGCTCGGAATTTCTGGAATAAAGCAGATTCGAAGCGCAGCGGTGACAACTTCCGACGAAAGTCTACTTCTTGCGCGCTTTCGGCCAAGCTCATAGAGGCAGTGCCTTACCGGCGTGTGCATCGTGTACCCTGAGCTACCTTCATAGTAGCGTAGGAGTCTCCCAAAACCATCTTTTTGTACATGGACTTGGAAAAGCCGGTACTTTGTCAGTCTTGTTCCTGTGCTTACTTGCCTGCCTGCGTAAGCGTGCGCTCCCGCTCGGAAATACACAGCAGTTGGAAGTCGCTTGTTTTGGGAAGCGCAAGGCATAGTCACTTATTTTTCTTTTATGAGTATATACTCCAGCCAGAAACAAAATGACATTTTTGCGAACGGGATTCAGCACTCAAGGCTGGCATTTTCAAGTCCAAGTGGCAACTTTTTTTCTGACCGCAGTATAGCTTCTTTTTCGGTTTGTCCTTTGATTCAGAATGGCCACATACTCGTACTCTGTTTTTCCAGACTCTCTCACTTGCTCACCAAAGTGTGTATCTTCTACGCTGAACTAAACTTGGGAGCGTAAATATTCTTCCCGCACTGGCCGATTGCGTGCGGAAAACCATTGCACGGTCGACTCTATCGTAGCGACGTAGAAGTTCCCCAACTATTTTTTTACGCGTGTACGGACTAATATACTCGACCGCACACTGATTTTCAGCAGAACGCTTCGAGTTACACTCTGATATCGTCCACCTAGGGGAAAATCTTTATGAGGCTGAGTACAGTATATCGGTCAAGTTCTGGAGCCCCAAAGAAAGAGGCTTTTCACTTGCTTATGGCCTTCACTCGGGCTCACGCTGATTCTTCGACGCGACACGGAATTATCCCATAGGACGCCGACCTATTGGCTCTCCTTTGTCTCTTGTGGGAAAACCATTGTGCAGTCACTGACTACAGAGTAGATAAAGGTCCGCCTAACGAGAAGTTCAGAGTCCACTGTTGAACGATAGTGTTGTTATACGTACACGCGGCATTATTTATACGCGGGAAGATGTGCCAGTACTTGGCTCATGTGTATTTTCTTCGGCCAATTGAGGCGTGGCTTGGGAAAACTCTTTTGCTTATGGTGCAAGGAAATTTTAATAGACTTGATTAATCATTTTTTATAATACAAGGAGGATATATGCTTCCAGCGCACATTCTGTATTCGGTGCAAGAAATGCTGGCTCTCATTTTTTCTTGCTGTGGTCTTACGGCGCATGCGTTTACCCGTCTCTACACTGACGACGTCGATGGTGTCCTCTTAAGTGATGACGGCTCGCTTGTGTCGCTTATGCGACTTGATGGGAGTCTGCGTATGCTTGGGGATGAAGAGTTTACAGGGTTCATTGCGAGCCTGACAACAGTGCTTGCGATTACCCTTGGTAAGGCGTGTCACGCGGTGCAGATTGTCTTTAGCTACGATCCTGACGGGGCCAAGGCTTTGCTTGATGGCCACTTTGCGCCGATTGAGGCGCAGGCCAAGGCCATGCATCTGACCTTGGGTAGGGTCCTTAGCGATTGGAAAGAGAAGATACGCACGCAGTGCGCCGATGAAAGCGTGTTCATTGCCTTCTGGACAACGAGTGACGCTTTGACACGGGGGCTACGCAAGGAAATCCGAAAAAAAGAAGGCCGAGTGGCCGGGTCGATTGACCGACAGTGCCGCTCTCTTGAGGCCGGGGGGCTAAGGGATATGCACATCTCGCACATTCAGAAACTGCTTGGCTTTTTTGCCTCCTGCGGCATGAAGGCTGTCTGGCTATCATCCCGGGCTGCGGTGCGCTCCATACGCCATATGCTTGCGCCCGCAAGCACGTCTGGATCCTGGTCGCCTCTTCTGGCGAGAGATCATGTCTGGCCGACCGCTCAGGAATACGGGGCAAGGGATGTCTCCTCCTTTCTTCCGCCGACACTTGCGCGACAGATCTGGCCAGGCACAGCCCGCATAGTGGACAGCCGCTTTGTCGCTCTTGGCGATAGACTCTACGCGCCTTGCCTGCTTGCGCTTGCGCCGCAGACCCTTCTCCCCTTTGATACCCTCTTTAGGAGCCTTAAGGGGAGCATTCCCTGGCGGGCAAGTTTTCTGCTCACAGGCGATGGCTTAGGACGCATTGGGCTGAGCAATCTTATGGCCCAGATTCTGTCTTTTGCAAGTTCAAGCAATGTTATGCTCGCCAATGCCTGCCGATCTTTGAAAGATGCGTCTGTACAGGGGCATTGTATCGTTGGCTTCCAGGCCGCCTTTTGCACCTGGGTTTCCCGCTCAGCCACCCCCCGCGCTGTAGAGGAGCTTGTGCGGCGCAGCGCAAAGCTGCAAAGCCAGATTCAATCCTGGGGGAGCTGTGAAACTGAGGATACGGTCGGCGATCCGCTTCTTGGCCTCTGTGCGACTATTCCGGCACTTATGCCAAACTCACCAGCCCCAAGGGCTCTTGCGCCGCTTGACGAAGCCCTCTCTCTTTTGCCCCTGCGCAGAGCAAGCTCACCCTGGAACACCTGTGATCTTCCCCTGCGCACACCCGACGGAAAATTCATGCCCATAGGGCTCTTTCACTCCCGTCAGGCCTCATGGAACGAGGTCGTTTTCGCGGGCATGGGCGCCGGGAAATCTTTTTTCCTGAACACAATCAATTTCTTTTTTCTTCTCCGCCCAGGGCAGAGCAGGCTTCCGTGGCTTACGGTGATCGATATCGGTCCCTCCTGCTCTGGACTCATTACCTTGCTCAAATGGGCTCTTCCGCCAAAGGAGCGGCACTGCGCAGTCTTTGCGCGGATACGCAATGCAGCGTCACGGGCGATCAATCCCTTTGATACACCGCTTGGCTGCCCGTATCCTTTGCGCAATCACCTCGAATTCTTAAACAATCTCCTCTCGCTTCTCTGTACACCCCTGGACAGGACAGCGCCTGCTGATGGGATAAGCGCACTTCTTCGTGAGGCCTGCGATCATCTCTATAGGCGACTTGCACCAGACGGTGCAGCCCCCAAACATTTTGATCCCTATACGGATAGCGCAATGACTGAGACGCTTCGCGAGGCGCAATTTGTCTACGATGACGAGACAACCTGGTGGGACGTTGTTTTTTTCTTCTTCGCCCAAGGGGACTACGATGCGGCAATTAGGGCCCAGCGCCACGCCATGCCTCTTCTATCCGATCTGGCCCAGATTGTGACTGAACACAATGTCTCTGAAAACTATGCCGCGATAACAGCAGGCAATGGCAGTGAAACAGTACCCCAGGCCTGCTCACGCTATCTTATTAGCGCGATTACCGAGTATCCTGTTTTGGCCAATACAACACAGTTTAGCCTCGGCTCAGCCCGGATCATTGGACTTGATTTGCACGAGGTGACACCGCGCGGAGGAATCGGGGCTGTGAGACAGTCAGGCATTATGTATATGATGGCCCGCTTTGTCGGGGCCGCCCATTTTTTCCTGACAGTCGACGATCTTGAAGAGATTCCAGAGGCGTTTAGAACGTATCACAAACCCCGGATTGAGGCCCTCGCCGCAGATCCGAAGCGTCTTTGCTACGACGAGTTTCACAGGGCCTCGTGTCAGGATATGGAAAACCCTCTTTCCCGCCAGATCATCAGCGATTTAGCGACAGCCACGCGCGAGTCAAGGAAACGCAATCTCTCAATCGGCCTCTACAGTCAGCGGCTTACGGATTTTCCGCCTGAACTCGTTGCCATGGCAACAAGTGTCTACGCTCTTGGCGCATCCAATGCCGGTGAGGCCGAGGCCATTGCCGAGCGTTTTGGCTACAATACCGCAGCCTACGAGGCTCTTCGCACAATCACAAGGCCAAGCGCCGCGGGGGCGGAATGCATCGCGCTCTACAGAACGGGGGATGGGGAGTGTATCCAGTACCTGACAAACAGTGCCGGAAGCTATGCCGCCTGGGCTTTCTCAACAACAGCGGAAGACATGCGCTTACGCGATCGCCTCTACCAGGCCCTAGGTTGCGAGAGAGCCCTGACCCTTCTGCACACACGCTATCCCGAAGGAAGCATAAAGGAGGAACTTGAGCGGCGCAGAGCAGAGCTTGGGGAAAAGGGCCGGCAGTGGGAAGACATTGAAGAGGCCGTGTTCACCGAACTTATGGCCTACGCTCAAGCCCGCGATTCTTCGCTCGACCTTGAGTTGAGAGCCTAAGCGATGGACTTCTCGAAAGCCCCCACAAAATCATATACTCCTTTCCAGTCACCCTGTTCCGAGCCGCCATTGCCCGACGGAAAATGGATGAATATACTCAAGCCAGAAACAAACTGACATTTTTGCGAGCGGGAGTCGGCGCCGAGTCTTGCATTTTCAACTCCAAGCGACAACTTTTTTTCTGACCGAAGTATAACTCAGACATACAGAACAAGTCCTGTGTCATGGATTTAGTCGTACACAACCAAAGAGCCGCCATAATGCGATACGTTGCCTTGCCGCACATCTGGGTGGGTCTTGCTTTCTTGCCATACAACTGATTCCACAGAGGATAATGGCGAATACGGACACAGATTGTTCTTAAGTGTGAGAAACAAGGCTTCCTATAACTCTTTGGAGTGGAGTCACCCTTTCTTGGCTAGACTCCAAAAAAGAATATTGTATCTAGATAATACCTGGGAAGTACGGCGTAATGCAAAGCAATATGGGACGTCGTCCATAGGGCACACAGTTCCGCGAGAGCTAGAGCTGGCTCTTTTGGGATCGCCCAACTTAAAATGGGCCTTTGTATACACAAGCGACAAAAACGCAAGTCTGGTCTTTTCAACTCCAAGTGGCATTTTTTCTGACTGTAGTTTAGCTAAACCAGATCTCTTTCGCTACAAATGGTCCTCTCTGAGGCTTTTGTCTATGTAGCTCTCCTGTCAGGAAATTGAGTGTATAGCGCACAGAGGACAATGCTACCCAGTACGCAGGGAGACTTTTTTGAAGAAAGCCCGCTCTTTGTCCATTGTTTCGGGAAGATGCGTAGCGATGTGCGAG
>JAFTDR010000029.1 GCA_017454105.1 Desulfovibrionaceae bacterium
CCACGCAAGCATTATTGACGGCTCTAGGCTGAGCAGGGCAGAGGTCGTTGTCTATAAACACAATGATATGGACGATTTGGAGAGCAAGGCCAGAGCCAGGCAAGGGAAATTTGGTCTCATCGTCAGCGATGCGGTCTTCAGTATGGACGGCGATCTTCTCGATTTGCCGCGTTTTGTAGCGATTGCCAGGAAGTACGGATTTTTTTCGATGATCGATGAGGCCCACGCAACGGGCGTCCTCGGTCTTAGAGGCTCTGGTCTTGCGGAACATTATGGCCTCGCTCACGGTGCGGACATATGCGTTGGCACTTTAAGCAAGGCTCTCGCAAGTGAGGGCGGCTTTGTTACGGGCTCTCAACTACTTTGCGATTATTTGCGCAATACAGCCCGCAGCTTTATCTTTTCCACAGCTCTTGCTCCAGCAACCGTTGCTTCTGGACTTGCTGCGCTTACGATCCTAAAAACAGAACCGCACTTGGTTTCTCAGGTACAAAAGAACAGGGCGTTTTTTTGTGCTGAACTCACAAAATACGGCCTTCCCGTACAGAGCGACAGCGCGATAGTGCCCATTATTCTCGGGGATGAGCAAAGAGCGCTTTCTGTTGCCGCTTGCCTGCGCACAAAAGGCTGCCTCCTTCAGGCCATCCGTTGGCCAACTGTGGCCAAAGGCGCCGCGCGATTGCGCTGCACGCTGCGCGCAGACCATACATACGAGGACTTAGCCTATGCCGCCAAATGCATTGCGGAATCCGTTTAATACGGCTGTGCAAGGTTGACTGCCTTGCCAAGAGCGCTACAGGTGAAATGCGCACTGTGTCGCGCTTTTCGCGTCTTTAATGATTCTTCCCTTGCCGATTCCTTACGGTCGCTTGGGCCTGCGAGGGAAAACCTGTATGCGACTGGGTATATTACGGTTCAATAGTTTGATTGCAAGAGATGGGAGTAGTTTATGGCTGAGAAGCCAGATACTCTCACATGTTCGAGGTTGTCTCGAACTGTAATAATGAAGCCATAGTGTGTAGAGGAGAAGAGGCTATAGGGCGCTCGCTTGGCGGGCAGAAATCTACCCCTAAACACATCCCCTTGTTTTGGGAGCCTCTACTTAGCCCAGAAACAAACTGACATTTTTGCGAACGTGAGACTGCTCTTAATCTCGTATTTTCAAATCTAAGTGGCTATTTTTTCTGACCGCAGTCACTTTTTTTCGCGCATTACATGGAGACGAAAGCGGAAGGGCGTTTTTATCGCGTAATACCCAAGCCTTTGAGTTATGAGACGTGCGCAGACTATCGTACAGAGCGGAGAGGGACTCGCTCTTTCCTTGGGGGCGACGTTAGGTTTTTGGCTGCAGAGGCCGAGAGGCACACAATCAGCACTCACAGCCAGTTGCGCACTCTGTTTTTTTTTTCACACGCAAGCCCAAATCCCAGGCTAAAGATCAAAAAAATTGGAAAGTGGTGGATCTCAAACAGCTTATCGACGATCTTCCATTTCTTCCCGAGTGGCAATAGCAAAATCTTTCTCAAGAAGAAAGATTGTTTCGATCATATGGCATGCGTTCAACACTTTACGGCCATTCTGACAGACTTTTATGCCATTTTTCGCAATCTCATCGTCAAGACGCTTGCTGCCTCAAAAGCTTAAGCCCCTGAAGAAAATATCGACGTAACTGAGCATACCATCCAGCGTGCAGTATTGTACTATGTATCCAATCCAGAAGGATGGGCAGAGCAGCCGTCACAAGGTAAGAGACCTTCTTTATCGCCATGTCGGGTCAGGCCAAACTGCTCCAGAAATTCTTCCGTGGAGCGGCCTTGCTTGTATCAGAACAGAAGATATCTCCTCACATTTTTTTGAAAATTACCGTATACATACTACAGTATGGCTCGGAATCGTAGATTGACCACTGCATTATGCCTGTGTGGTTTCTGTTCGTGGATTCGAGTCACAATGAAAACCTTGCCCTAGCTGCGTCGCTTTATCTTTGTCCCGACAGACGGGAAGGGGCGTGATCCCGTTTGATCCATTGTCATGCCAAGCACACAAAAAAAACCGCTGAAAAGCGGTTTTTTTGTGTGCCTTGTCAGTCGCTGATGTAGCGATTGATGGCGGCCTTGCCCTCGTCATGTGCTCTGAAATAGAGTTTAAGCTCGCCTGAACTGTCGAGTTCAAAACGATTTTGTTCCAAAAGTCCATTGACCTCAGCTGTAAGGAGACTTGTGGTGATATTCTGTTTAGTGAATGCCTTGAAGGAGCCGTACTCAGATTTGAGTGCAGTAAGAACATCGTCGGCGCAGGCCTCAGGCACGGTGGTCAGATATTTGAGAATGGCGAAATTAAGTGGTTTCATGCCTTCTCCTTTCTTTGTACTGCAATAACAAAGATGCCGGCGACCATAAGGACTGCACCTATCCAAACCACAAAGGGTAAATCATAGCCTTCGAGACCAAAGCACACGCCTAAAATGAGCCAGCAGCAGAACGGACCCCAAAAGGAAAACATGCCGTTACAGGCCATACCCAGGGCTGTGCCGCACATGGCATTGCCTTTGTACCATAAAAGATAGGTGAGATAGGCACAGAAACTGGCCACAGCAAAAGCCAGCATGGACTGACCATCCAGACAGATCCCGGCCAGCATTGAACCGAGGGGGGCGGAACCGATAATGGCAAAGATGGGCACCAAAATACCCATTGTGCCCAGAGCGGCGGTCAATTGGCGAATGGTAATACTAATATCGGAATCAATAAGAGCCGAGGCATAGCCGCCAATACAGCCTTCAATGCCCCAAGCCAGGGCGGCCAGAAGACCAAAGCCCATGCCCAAAAGCAGGTTGGGCGGGGCATCGGCACTTAAGGATGTAGAACCTATAAGAACGCTAGCTGCGAGACAAATGAGTACCCCGATGGATTTTTGCACTGTAAGGTATTGTTTCAGCAAAAAATGGCCAAACAGGGCACCAAAGGCAGTACACAGGGCACTGATGGGCACAATGATGGATCCGGCAGTCTGCAGACCCAGAACATAAAAAGTGCTGGCTAAAGGACCACCGGCCAGAGCCACCAGAAAGACAATGCCTCCCGGTTTGCTGATCAGGCTGCGCCAGAAATCGCCCAATTTGCCCTTGATGGCCAGAAAAAGAAAGGCCCAGGCAGCTGAACAAAAATTGAGGACTCCTGCCCCCAAGGCTCCAATCAGATAGACTTGGGTAAAGCTGCTTAATCGGGGATCGTCTTTGAAAGTCAGCCAGACCCCAATGGACATGGCCAGAGTCATAAAGGCCGTAAACATGCCGTAGAGAACACTGGAAAGAATGGCTATGCTGACACCTTGGCGTCGAAACCGCCGGGTCAGTTGTGCTTTGGCGGCTAGGGCCTGCTCGTTAAAGGATGCCATACTAATACCTGTTTGGTTTTAGACCAGTTGCAGGAGATACGTAGTGACAGCTCCTCTTTCGGCACCGACAAAATACGCTGCCCAGTCAATAGATTGCACGAGATTGCGGTACGCGGTGATGGGCAATTGATTGAAACTGGCTTCTAGGGCATCGAGGGGCTGTTTCGTGATAAAATCGCCTTCAAAACAGAATCGCACAATGCTTGTGGCGTTGCGGAAAAGCTGCACGCCCAACGTGCCCCAGGGGAAATGTTCCGTAAAAAACTGGGCATCGGGGATCGTGTCATAATTCCAGGCTGAGCTTCTGTATTTGGCGACAAGCTCGTCTGCCTTGTCACAAACATTTTGGGGCAGAGGGCCCGGCGTGGCCTGGACGTGCGCAAGCAACGTTTTTTTCAGCTGATCGAGGGTGGTACCCTTGAACCAAAAATCCTTGATATTGGCCACCCTCCGGCTTACGGAACGAACCCCATGGCGAGCCAGTTTTTCAGGGCTTGTCCGCAGGCATTTATCCATACGATCTGTATCCACATCGACAAGCAAGGTGCCGTGACACAGGGCCTGGGTGTCAGAAAAAAACTGGCTTGTCCCCGATATTTTGTATCCCTTTGTTTCCAGATCATTGCGACCGGAGAGATGGCAGTCTACCCCAAGCTCCTTGAGGGCTGCGCAAATTCTGGTAAGATATGGGGTAAAAGATCTGCCGGGAAGGAATTTTTTGGGTACAATGAAGGAAAAGTTGAGATTGCCAAGATCGTGGTATACGGCCCCGCCGCCACTTATTCGCCGCACAACAGGGATGCCCTGCTCAAAAACATACGTCAGGTTGACCTCGCGTGCGGCACATTGATGGCGGCCTATGACCACACAGGAGGCATTCTGCCAGAGCAGAAAAAGACTTAAAGTATCGACGTTGTTTTTAAGCAGGGTTTCTTCCAGTGCCAGGTTATGGGCGCAATCCTGACTCGGAAAAAGAGAGGAAATAAAGAGCATACTCAACGTAAATCGTCGTACGCAAGCCTAGCGGCTTCGTAGAAGCCCTCAGACAGAGTGGGATGGGCATGGATAGTGTGGGCGATATCCTGCACAGTGGCCTTCAGTTTAATAGCAAGAGCCGCCTCGGCAATCATGTCCGTGGTGTGGGCACCGACCATGTGCGCTCCAAGAAGACGGCCGGTCTTTGCATCCGCAACGACCTTCAAGAATCCCGGCAGATCCCCCTGGGCCTGGGATTTGCCCAATTCACGCATCTGAAAGGTCTCGGCAACAATTTCGCCCTGTTTGCTGGCTTCTTCCTGGGAGAGACCCACATAGCCAACTTCGGGAGAGGTGAAGATGGCAGCCGGCACCACATCATATCCCATGGGAGTTTTATGGCCCATGATGTTTTCCAGGGCACATAGACCTTCGGCTGCAGCCACATGAGCCAGCATGACGTGCTTTGGACCCAAGACATCGCCAATGGCGTAGACACCGGCCAAACTTGTCTCAAGACAGTCATTGACCTTGATCCAGCCTTTTTCGTCCACCGCAACGCCGGCTTCTTTAAGCCCAAGATTGGCTGTGTTTGGCAGCCGACCTACTGTGACGAGCAAGCTCTCTGTAGCAAATTCTTTAGCCTGCACCGGAGCCTTGGCGTACTTGGAGGCAACCACCTGACCGTGTACTAGGCCATCCTCGACGCGCACCTGCTCAAGAGTGCGTTCGGTCAAAACGGTGATCTTTTGCTTGCGCAATTCCCTGTGGATCAACGTGCTGATATCGCTATCCACATGGGCTGAAGCCAAAAGAGTCGGTCTGCGCTGGACAAGCGTGACATCACAGCCCAGAGCCTTGAAAATACAGGCCATTTCACAGCCTATGACACCTCCCCCAAGAACCCACATGCTCTTCGGCAAATGAGTCAGATCCAGGGCATCGTTGCTGTCTAGAATGGCTGTATGATCAACTGGGCATTCGGGCACAGGCATATGCACTGAGCCAGTGGCCAGAATGACCCGATCAGTTGTGAGGACTTCCTCACCATCCTTTGTAGTCACATGGACGTGCGTACTATCCAAAAGACGTCCCCGACCATTGATAAGCCTGATCTTCAAGTTCTGGCAGGTTTTGAGCAAACCTGTGCGCAAAATATCCCGCACAGCATTCTTGCGTTTGGCAATGGTGGCCATGTTCACCGTAGCGTTCTCGATGCCGTCAATGCCGAATTCCGCCATGCGTTTGACCTGAAGGGCGCAGTCGGCTGATGCCCGCAGGGTTTTGGTGGGAATACAGCCGTGATTGAGGCACACCCCGCCAATACTCTGGCTTTCCACCAGACAGACTTCCATTCCCTGTTTGGCCGCGGCAAAGGCAGCGGTATGACCGCCCGGTCCGCCGCCTATAATGGTGAGTCGCATAGCCCCTCCAAGACTACAGGCCTGATTGATATTGCTGTGCATCGAGCAGAGCATCGATGGCCGATGGGTCATCCGGTTTAATTTTGATAATCCAACCTTCTGAGTAGCAAGACACATTGATCAGCGTAGGGGTGGATTCAAGCTCGGTATTGCTGGCCAGAATCTCGCCCGCCACAGGCATATACAAGGCATTGACAGATTTCACAGATTCCACACTGCCGAATTCAGCATGGGCATCCATATGGTGCAGTTCCGGCACATCCACAAAGGCGACTTCCCCAAGCTGATCCTGGGCATAGTCCGAGATCCCGACCAGGGCAGTGTCGCCTTCCATTTTGATCCAAACATGTTCCTTGGTGTATTTGCGATCAGAAGGCAATTGCAGTTCTTCCACAGTCTTCATGGTCCCCTCCGCTTGGCTTAGTCGTCTGGGCAAACGAGGTTAAGGTTATATTCAATGGGAATGGCCGGTTCGAGGGATGCACTGATAAGACAACCATTGCGCATGACCTTTTTAACCCGTTCAAACAGCTCTTCATATTCGGCATCCATCAGGACATCCACGTCCAGACGTATACCCACAATCCTCCCCCTTCCTTTGTCGTCACTTCCTGCTTTCACAGTGGCCTGAGCCCGAATTGTGTCGTAAGAACACGCTCGTGTGGCCAAAGCCTTGTCAAGAGCGGCCACATAGCAGAACAATACGGAACTGCCCAGAAGTTTCTTCGCATGACCTGCGCGTTCGTCTTCAGGCAGCTCGGCTGTGTCTACATGCACTTGGCCTAATGCCTGACTGGCAAAATCCAGATCAATGACTGAACCCTTACGTTCCATGGAAACACTAATTTCTTGGGACATGTTAACGCTCCTCGTTGAGTGGGTTGCGCGGAAAATAGCATTTTTCATGCCACGGCTTCGATGGCATATTTTATGCCTATTAAAGGGCACAAAATTCTACGAACGCCATATCTTGCGCTGCAAAGGAGCGAAAAGAAAGCAGAGGAGCAGACAAGTCTGTCTGAAAGCACGACATAGTTGTCACCCATAAGCCCATGGGGAAGGACATGACCATGAAGCAAGAACCAGCACGAGAAATCAGTACAGTTCAATTCGAAAAACTGCTTGATCGTCTCCCTGGTATGATTTACAGATGTAAAATCGAAAATCTTCAAACCTTGAATCTGATTTTGGAGTACGCGAGCCTTGGTAGCGACTATCTTCTGGGTATCCCGGCCAAAGAAATGGTATCAAAACACTGGAATACCATAGAGCGTATGATGCATCCCCAGGATCTTGAGCGCACGCGCCAAGTCATTCGCGACAAAATTGTCGCCCATGAGCCCTATCAAATCATCTACCGTGTCTATCTGCCGAACGGTGAACTCAAATGGCTTTGGGATCAAGGGGAGGCGATTTTTGATGAACATGGAGTGGCCAGATACCTGGATGGAATTATCTTGGATGTGAGCGAGCAGAAATTTCAGGAATATACTCTTCAAGAAGAGAACAGGCAGCTTAAGTTCAGTTTGGAAAAAACCAATCGCTTGGGCTCATTGGTCGGCAAAAGCGAGGCAATGCACAAGGTTTACAGTCTGATTCTCAAGGCCGCTGAAACAGATATCAATGTGATTATCTATGGAGAGACAGGGTGCGGCAAGGATGTTGTGGCCAGATCCATACATCAGTACAGCCACCGCAAGGGCAATTACGTGCCCGTGAACTGCGGCGCCATCCCCGAGAATCTCTTGGAGAGCGAATTTTTTGGCTACTCCAAGGGGGCCTTCACAGGGGCCACTATGAACAAGGATGGTTTTCTCACTGCGGCGGACAATGGCACCCTGTTTTTGGACGAAATAGGCGAATTACCCATTAACTTGCAGGTAAAATTTCTGCGGGTGCTTGAGACCAAAAGTTTTCGACAGCTCGGCTCCAACAAAATTCTGAACTCAAATTTCAGACTCATTGCCGCCACAAATCGCGATATGGCCCAACTGGTCAAAGAAGGTAAAGTGCGGGCCGATTTTTACTATCGCATCAATGTTCTGCCCATCATCATCCCCCCCTTGCGGGAACGCAAGGAAGATCTTCCCCTGCTAATCGATGCCTGGTGTGAGAACAACAATATTGAGTTGCGTTTTTCAAGCAAAATCAAGCTTGCCATGAACCACTACGACTGGCCGGGCAATGTGCGCGAACTGCACAATTTCCTCGATCGCTATGTCACATTCGGAGAGAATGTTGGCGAAAGCCTTGAACAGGAATCTATTCTCGAACTGCCCGTATTGGAGGGGCTGAGCCTAGAGCAGGCTGTGAGCAATTTCGAAAAAAAGATAATAGTCCATGCCCTAGACAAATGCCGTTGGCATAGGGGGAAGACTTCGCAGTATTTGGGACTCAATCTGCGCACCTTGCAGAGGAAAATAAAAAATCTCGGGATAAACGAGGACAAACGCTGATCACAAAAGAAAAAGGAGAGTTTTCACCCTCCTCCCATGACATCGAACACACAACTCTGTTTCCCCTCTCAATCCACGATGCCCTGATGTCTTTTGCTTTTCAGCCCTTAAGTAGCGCGCAAAGGCATGTGGAGCAACAGGCGGCCGCGTTACACACAGGACTCAATGCCCCTTGTCTTCACAAACACTCTTTCAATCCATACACTATTTTCTCACCGCATCCTCTAAAGATACAGCGTGAATGACAAATGCCAACATTTTTGCAAGCTCCCGAAAAAAGGTCTTGTATTTCAAGCTTCACACGAGCTCTTCGGCGCAACAATCCCCCCTGTGGGCAATCATAGCACTGTCTTTAGCGCTTGCTGCCTCCATGTATTTCACGGCTAACTCACAGACTCCTGTGCAATCACGGAGGGGCAAACAAGCAGTCAGGACAAGATTTCATACAGTTGAGTGAATTGTTGCGCCACTTCATGAACATTTGCTTCTAAACGTCGCCTCGTACCTCATCCGACTTCTGATTACGATTCCCGACCTTGCGCTACAAGGTAGCGGGCAGACGTAAACGTTTCTCTCTTGGATTTCCTCAGTCGCCGTTTATACTCAGCCTCATAAAGATTTTCCCCTAGGTGGACGATGTTAGAGTGAACTCTAAGCGTTCTGCGGAAAATCAATAGAGCGCTACCCGCGTGTAACCTGCGGCGTACGAGGTTCAATACAGCCCTCGTGAGTATCTGCTCACGGGTCAACGGTGCTTGCGGTGTTATTGTCAAATAATCCGCATTCTTCCGTTGAAGAGACAGTTTGAGAGTCGGCTGAAAGGCGCATTCCACTGTCTCCCCGTGAGCAGATACGTTCAGGTCACGATGACTTAAAATTTATAAAATTGTGCGAAAAGAAAGGAGCAAATTATATTGTAACTAGAAATAGATTTTGAGTATGTAGGGTACGCTAAACAGATAGCAACCAGTGATTTATAAAGAAGAACCTAATGAATGACACTATAAAAGAAGCCGAGTAATTATAGAAATGGTAGGACTCAGTGTATTTATGATATCTCAGAAAAAAATTTTAGATAAAGACGGTAGAAAAATTGATTATATAACTAAGCATATTATCCCCACAGGCCTCCGATCTGTCTCTGCATCTGAACAAGCACTTTATTACAAGGTGAAAAACAACGGATCACCTCAAAAACTATAATCTCTCTTGAGACCGTGCAGGTGCAAAAGTATCCGCTCAAGAGTCCACGGTACTATTGCAGTGTTATTGTCAAATAATCCGTATTCTTCCATTGAAGTGATAGCTTAATAATCTCGCGAAAGCCTGTCATAATTTAATCAAGGTAAACCTCCGGCTTTGCCGGAGGACTCGCAAAGTTTGACTTTTGCGGAAGTGTACCAAACGCCCTGCGGCTGCGTACGTCGCGTAGCGGTGAAGTCGCAAGCCGCGAGCTTGCGAAGTGGCGCAGC
>JAFTDR010000299.1 GCA_017454105.1 Desulfovibrionaceae bacterium
CGTGCCCAGTGAAACGCAAGGCAGCAATTTCAACTGCCTCACGGCTGATGAAGGTTGTGTACTGCTCAGGTTTGTCGGCGAAAAGCGCTGGGGCCTTCTCCCGGCTCGCTGTCATCGTGGGTGTAAAAACCCGCCCCTCCACTGTGAACAGAGGAAAATTCGGATCCAGGGGTTCCTCGCCTTCGGCTGTTCTCCGGTTGAGATCAAGTTCGTACTGCATTACTGAATCAAATGCTCCAAACAAGGCAGCCCTAATAACATTGTGCGGATTGCCGTAGTCCTTCTCGCCTGAAAGCTCCATATACCCAACAAGCGTGTATGTATCCTGAAGAATACTATCCGCTTCCTCAAACGACAGCTCCGATGCTGAGACAGGACTGAGCCACAAGGCAAACAGCAAGAGAAAAAACACGCGCAGCATGGGGTCTCCTTTGTGTGAACAGGCCTAAAAATGGCCTTCAGACAAGAAATCGCCTGGCAAGCGCCCTGCGGACAGATTCCAAACCGTATTCTTTGTGCAGATCGTTAAAGTCTCCGGTGCGACAGCCCTCAAAGGGGTAAGCAACATACCCTCTCACAGCGAGCGCCGCCTCCCGTGCTTTTGCAAAACCAATGCCGCCAACATGTGGGTAGATGCGCGATGGCGAATCATAATCCGCGCAAAGACAAAGCGTTGCCTCTGGAAAACGTCTTTTTGCCGATTTCGCCACGTGTATGAGATTGCCGCAGCCAAAGGCGCACAATACACCGTAGCCTGTTGCAACGTGTATGCTGACCCCTGTCGCATAACCCTCCGCTATACAGAGTACGGAGCGGTCACGGGCAGGAAGAGGAAAAAAACAGGACTGTATTTTCCCTCCCTTTAAAAAACGCTTCCCTGCTGACGCTGAAATAAACTGCATGCTCACAAGTTCTTGATCATCATACACAGGAACAACCAAAGTGCCGTCTCGCGTCTCTTTCACCCCTATTCCCGGTATCCCTTTTTTCACAAGATACGGATTTGTCTCGTCCGCCCAGGAAAAAACTGTGTTCCACAAGTACTTCGCTTTGTCGGCAACACGTCTCCTCAAGCTTTCCCGGCTTTGTTGCACACGGGCACAGGCTCTCTCCCGCAAAGCCTTGCCGCATCCTGCGCCGCAGGCCACAGCATCGCTCAAGGTTTCCCAATTTCTTGCCCAAACCCAAGGAAATGGTATTGTCCGCACAATGTAGGCGCCATTTTTTTTATTTGGCCTGTGAACTGTCGCGCAACGGTGCAAGGCTCCATCCGCGCACGGCTTGGGCTCAACTAAATCAAGAGACGCGAAAACGGCCTGCACTGTCTCCAAGAATTCAAACAAAACAAATTCGCTCTTCTGCCCCTTCATCGTCCACCCTACCTCCCGAGCATTCTGACGAGTGCCTGTGCGCGCAAATAAGCTCTTCTTTTTGCGCACGCGTCATTGTGTGCTTGATATGCCATTCCCGAGAAAGAGCGGCCCTCTTCTCCGCAAAGCGCTCGACATACACAAGCCTGCACGGCCTCCGCGCCCTCGTATAGCGGGCTCCCTTTCCACTGTTGTGAGCAAGAAGGCGAGCCTCAAGATTTGTCGTGAAGCCTGTGTAAAAACTGAAATCCGCGCACTCAAGCATGTACACAAAATATGGCATACCCAATACTCTTAAAGATAGGGATAGTATACAATAAATTTAATACTTTGGGAATAAAAAAACAGGCTCCACAACCGAAGCCTGTTTGGTCATTATTGTTTGGCGAAGGTATTGCATTGGGCGGGATTACCCGTGTCAAAACCTCTCTTAAACCAGTAATACCGCTGCTCGCTTGTGCCGTGGGTAAAACTGTCGGGCACAACGCGGCCTCTGGACATACGCTGCAGACGGTCGTCGCCGATTGCTGTTGCTGTGCGGAGCGCCTCATTGAGATCGCCCTGCTCAAGGCGGCCCATGCTCTTCACGCTGCTGCCCCACACTCCGGCAAAGCAGTCGGCCTGCAGCTCAAGCATAACAGAGAGACGGTTGGCGTCCTTCTTTGGGAGACGGCGCTGCTCCATTGTGACAGTATCGGAAATGCCCAAAAGATTCTGCACATGGTGCCCCACCTCGTGGGCAACCACATAGCCAAGGGCGAAGTCCCCACCACCGCCGAGCTTTGTCTGCATATCGTGGTAAAAGGAGAGATCAACATACAGCTTGTGGTCTGCCGGGCAATAGAAGGGACCCATGGCCGACTCTCCGTAGCCGCACGCTGTCTGCGTTGCGCCACTATAGAGGACAAGGCGGGGCTTTTCATACTGTTTGCCCTGCGAACGGAAGAACTTCTCCCACAGCATTTCTGTCTGCCGAAGGACAACTCGTGTAAACTCGGCAAGCTCGTCGTTTTGCGCCGCAACCGGCCCACCTTGGCGTGCCGGGGCTGTTTGCTGAACAGGAACAGAGCCGCCATCAAGCAGACCGGTCAGATCAACGCCAAAATACCCGCCAACAAGAACGACAAGCAGCAAAAGAATGCCGCCTGGTTTTCCGCCAACCGGCAGGCCACCACCGCCTCGGCGGTCTTCCACATTCTCACTTCGCTCCATATCTTGCCAACGCATAGCTACTTCTCCTTTTAGCGACCCAAAC
This sequence comes from Desulfovibrionaceae bacterium, assembly GCA_017454105.1. Taxonomy (GTDB): domain Bacteria; phylum Desulfobacterota; class Desulfovibrionia; order Desulfovibrionales; family Desulfovibrionaceae; genus Desulfovibrio. The sequence goes on from JAFTDR010000299.1 coordinate 2,626, forward strand.
AATACGGAAAGACCTCAGTTTCAGACTGAGGTCTTTGTGCAACGACGGATCAGAGCGTGTCCCTTGGACTGCCGCTTCATCGAAAATGCCGGGCAAGCCGCGTCTTTTGTCCCTATTGTCCATAGACAGGAGGCTTGTTTTCGCGTTCATCCTGCTTTTTCTGCGCGACTTCCCTTGCCGCTACGTAGGGCTACGGCGTTTTTTTTTACTTCTTCTTGCGTTTCAAGGTATAGGTGATGACAACATCGAGTTCTTTCTTTTCTGCCTTGACAAGTGTGTCCGAATCGACAACGCGCACATCTTCCCAATGTGTCCCCTTGTCAATGGAAAAGCTCCATGTGTCGTTCCCAACCTCCTTGTACTGCACGGCAACGCGGTTCTCCTTGCCTTCATGGGGAAGAACGCCCATTTCTTTTGCGGAAAAGGAGATCTCCTTTGGCTGAAGGGAGCGATAGCGGTCTATAGACATCTGTGTAATCAGATCAGAGGCCTCTATCTTGGTAACTTCCCAAGTACCGATAAGAGGATTGGCAAAGCAGACGGAAGCGCAGAGAAGCGCACAAGTAAGCATGGCAAGTATGCGAAACACGCCAACTCCTTTTGTGAAGTATTAACGAAAACCCTCAACGCGTTTTTTTCTCCAGGCAGCATCGGGAAAATTCTGCGCTGCTGCCTTCCCGTAGAGTTCTATAGCTTTCTCGTAGCTGCGCGGAACGCCACGACCTTTTTCGTAGAGAAAACCAAGTTTGTACTGCGCCTCGGCATGTCCCTGGTCAGCGGCCTTTGTGAACCACTCAGCGGCTTTGGCCAAATCAAGCGGCACGCCGTTCCCTTTTCTGAAGCGGTTGCCTATCTCAAACTGCGCAACACTGTTGCCCAGTTCCGCAGCCTTCGTGAAGAGGTCCGCGGCTTTCGCTCGGTCAGCCCGGCAGCCCAAGCCGCGATCGTAGATTCGCGCAAGACCCAGATAGCCTTCAGCGGTATTTTCCTTGGCCAGTTTCTCGTACAGAGTTCTGGCCCGTCCATAATTTTTGGAAACGCCCTTCCCCTCAAGATACGACGTTGCAAGACGGTAACGCGCCCCAATGTGACCCTGCTCGGCTGCCTCCGCGTACCGCTTGTTCGCCTCTTTATACTGCTTCTCCTCTTCTAACGCGCAGCCTTCGTTGTAGGCTTGATCCGCTTCATCTGCCACTATCCGTTCAGGTGTGGCGCTTTGTTCCTCCTCTGCTTCTCTTTCGGAAAAAACACTGGAAGAATCACGATCAGGTCTTTCTTGCGCAGGTTTTTCTTCGCTTTCTCTGCTCGGCGCATCGCCCGGGACAGAAGCTTCGCGCTCAGCCTTTTCCTTTTGTGAATCCTGAGTAGGACGCAACTCCAGGACCGTAGGCGCTTCGGGAGCATTTGGGGTGCGCTCCGCCTCTGTCCGGCCCTGCATTTCGGGCTCATCCCTTTTTTTCTGCTCAGACTTGACTTCTGTCTCCCCAGTCTGGGTAGAATCTAAAGCGGATACCGTTTGCGCGGGCTCATCCCCCTTTTTCTGCTCAGACTTGGCTTCTGTCTCTCCAGTCTGCTTGGAATCAAGAGCGGAAATATTTTCGAGCAACGCTTCATCTGTCTTTTCAAGCAGAACGACCGGAACGTCCTGCGCTTCTTGTGTATCGTTCTTTTCGCTTTCTTTCCATTCTTTCCCAAGCGCAGCCAGCTTTTCCTGTGCTGTCGCGTGGCCCTGCCGCGCGGCGCGGGTCAGCCAAAGAACGGAGCTTTCTGAATCTTTGGGAAGTCCCTCTCCCTGCTCATAGAGCAGACCGAGATTGTACTGCGCATCAGGATGGCCTAATTCCGCAGCCTTGCTGTACCAGGACGCCGCAAGCGTCATACTTTTCAGCGCTCCACTTCCCTCGTAATACAGGCGTCCCAGGGCGAAGGCTGCGTCAGGATCATCTTGTTCTGCGGCCTTGGTGTACCAGCCAAACGATCTGCTGGGGTTTTTCTGCTCAAGCAGCAGGCCAAGACGCACCTGGGCCTTGGCTATACCGCCGTTTGCCGCTTTAAGATACCAGCGAAGAGCCTCTTCCCTGGCATTTGTCCCACCCTCTTGCTCGACAAGCACACCGATATTGTAAGCGGCCTGCGGAAAACCGCGCTCCGCAGCTGTCTCAAAAAAATAACGGGCCTTTTTTTTCTGGATATCTGTCCCAATCCCGTACGCGTACATGACGCCGAGATTATAAATAGCCGCAGTCACTCCCTGTTTTGCCGCTTCCTCATAGAGGGCAAAGGCTCTCTGTTCATCTTTTGGCAGGCCTCTCCCTTCAAGGGACAGTTTTGCGAGTACAAACTGCGCGTAGAGAGACTTGGCTTCAGCAGCCTGACGGATGAGTTCTGCGGCTTTTTGATCATCACGTATGCAGCCGCGACCTTCGAGATATTGCAAGCCTAGTAGGAGCGTTGCGGGCATATTGCCCTGTTTTTGCGCGTCCTCATACAAACTGTGCGCCTTGTAA
>JAFTDR010000300.1 GCA_017454105.1 Desulfovibrionaceae bacterium
GATGATAGTTAGAGATGCAACCACAAAGGGGAAACGAGTCACTGCCTTAAAAAGTACCTGATGTCAGGCTGAAAAAAAATTTGTCAAGGTGCTTGACAGTCTTTTTTTGATCAATCGACACTATTTTTAATAAAAAAAATTCTTTTCAAGTACTTGACAATATTTTTTCTTGGGAGGGTAGCATTGTAAAAAAATAAGGAAAGCAAGAAATGATGCGGGTTTTTGGACACTACAGATTTTAAAACCCGCTATTTCCGGCCGATGATAATTTTTGCAGAGTTTAGGATGTATATTAGCGAGCAGGAAAACGGCGTATATAATGAAGGGGTAAAGACGCGCTCCTTACTTTCTGGACGATACATCCAATCTGCCATACGGCTTGATGACCCGGATGAGCTGTACTTGCGGTACACAAAATTTTTTACACTCGGCCCAGCGTTAGTCCCTGACGCAAAGACCGTGCTTATGCTCGGTGGCGGTGGTATGAGTGTCCCCAAGTGGTTTTTGGCGGATACGCAATCGTTTTCGAAATATGCCACCATGGATGTCGTGGAGATTGATCCTCTCATGACAGAAGTAGCCAAAAAACACTTCTTCTTTAAAGATTCTGAGCGAGTTACGGTATATCATGAAGATGGCAGGATATTTCTCAATAGAAACACGAAAAAATATGACATTGTATTCATTGATGTGTTTAAGGAGGGAACTGTTCCCTTTCATCTCATGACCGTTGAGGCAATGACGCATATCCGCAATGCCCTAACAGAAAATGGCGTCATCTGTATGAACTGCATAGCCGCTCTTGACAGTCTCCTCTTTGCACGTATCCATACGACGCTAACAAACGTTTTTTCGAATGTCAAAGTATTCTACATTACAAGCCAAGAACCAGACAAGGAACAGAATATAATGCTCCTGGCAGGTCAGAAGAACTTGGAACTCCAGGATAATCCCTTTCTTGCGAATGAATATAACTATGTTGCAAAGGGGGATATTGAACCACTGACGGATAATTTTGCACCGGTTGACTTGTAGGAGACAGACAAGGAATTGCGAAGAAATACCCTGCACAAAGTGTCAAAAAAGTGGTCGGGCCGCCTGGGTCTTTTTTATCTGAGTGCAGCCGATGCGTAGGCACCCTTACGGTCGTCTCCATCGGCGACTTTCCACTACGAACGGTACGCACCAAAGAGCGCCCTTCTCTTCGAGTACTTGGGAGAAAAGTACGCCCCTTTCCCCCTCTCACTGCCCTATGTGTCAGGATAGTTGTCACTCGTTGGTGGTCAACTTTGAACGAGAGAAAATGCCGCACTCCACCCAAAAAATGGGTTTAAAAACGCCGTGATTCAAGCCATTTTTCCTTTCCTGCTGGAAAATTTTTTTTGGGGGGTGTGCGAGGACATTGTACAAGGTCAAGCAGAGGGTTACTGACAACTACCCTGACAGCTGCCGACTGCGACGCAAGTGAACCTTATTCCATGACGTGACTGAGAGATCCAAAATTTCTTTATTTCAACCTGTTTATTCGCTCTCTGCAAGAGCCAAGAGGGTACAAAGTCACGCTTGCAAAACAAGGCGAGCAGAGATTTGAGTGAAAAGGAGTGGGTAAAGGTCTCCCTTGTGAACCTCAAAAACTGCGAAAAGCCAGCGAGCAAGAACTCAAAGGACATGAGAAGGCAATCGCAGAGGGGCGCTCAAGAAGGCGGTGTTGCTGCAGAGGAGTGCGCAGGTATTTTTGCGTTGCTGAGCGCAAAACAAGAGGTGTACGGCTGAGATGGTCCAAAGCAAAGGCGTGCTAAGCCGCAGCGCAATCGCTTCCTGCTCTTTGAGAACGCTCAAATATTCGCCTCGTCGTGACTCAGGGTATAAGGAGTTCCACTCACCATGGAAGCTATCTCTCTATTACGATAGAGTCCTCTAGCTGCTTCTTTGAGATCGGTATTCCAGTCTTGTACTTCCTCCCAGCTTGGTCTCTCCACTCGTAAGCCCCTTATAGTTTTTGTACTTCGTATGCAATTTACTATCGACACGAAATGGCAGCGATTGCTTCGACACCGCAGGACCAGTCATAGTACAATACCATGCAGATTGAAATTATACACTCTGCACTTGCAGCCCTCGTAAGGTGTTCTTTCTTCACCATTGTAGCTAGGAATGGAGCCGATTATGTGGATTGCTATAGCTATCCTGAAGGTAATCAAAGATTCAGATACGTTTAACTAAGAAAAATGAAGGCAGAGGTATGAATGGCCCTCCCTCTGCCTAAGAAATCTCTTTATGTTGTTATTTTTTCTGCGAAAATGTGTCATTTATAGCCGAGAATCTCGGTCGCAGAATCGCAGGATTCGCAGAGGGCTAAATTTCATTTTTGCATTTTTGAGGAGATCGAATCAAGCAAGATATTTTCCAACGCTAATACAGTCATGTTTGGAAACGCATTGTTCGGGTGGATCTAAGTTAGAAAAGTCCTCTCTCCATGTGCGAACAATTCGATTGGAACAACGCTAAAAGCCGCATCAAATCCCAGTTCTTATTCTCAAACAAGGAGAAAAAGTCACTTTGGCCTCTTAGTTATGGGAAAAAAGGATGTGCTGGTTTCATCTGGTGTGATGCTTGCCCGACTCATGAGGAGTTAGAAAGCAGCAATTTTTGTTATTTTATCTGCATTCCTCTGCCAATATTCACGTTTGCAGTTCTCATCAGGCTTGACATTCATTATTGTCCATTTCTCACTCGCTGCGAGCCACGAAATCTCAGCCTGTCTGGCATTTTGCATAGCTTTTTCAGGTGTTTCACCATCAGACATGCATCCAGGCAAGTCTGGAAATGTGGCCAGCCAACCTCCACCTTCAACTTCCGTTAGCTGTCTTAATTCAATTCGATGTTGTTGTGTCCTCATTAGTAAACTCCTGTAAACTACGTACCAATGCCAAAAATTTAGTAATATATTGGCTTGATTGGGCGATGCGCGGGAATACTTAGATGCTCTCCGTACGGACTACGAAAAATGACAAAACTGCCACCATCATGAATCCAGTCAATTCCCAGATATGTGGCAACAGTTTGGATGTCCTCAATCCGCCAGTCTCTCGGGTTTTGCTGCATTTTTTGAAGTCGCTTATCAATTCAAGTCATCTTCTAACCGTCAGCGATCGGAAATATCGGTTTTCAATGAGCTATCCGTGGTTTAAGCAGTTTCAGCAATTTCCGCTCTTCCAATTCAAGCAAAGTCACTCGGGGATAGAGCGCAGTTGGGATAGAGGATCTCAGGCAATCTCTCCGTCTTTGCAAATGTGCAATTACAGTATACCTGTCTGCGTAGCAAACGCAAATTCATCAACTCTCTGAGGCGAGCATCATCTTTTTTTTTGACGCGGGACGCCCATTACTGAACGCCCCCCCCCGCACACTTGCAACGCTTCGCCGTGCGTGCAGATTTTAGTACTGACTTTTTTCAGTACGTGTGTAAAAATACGGTGGGGATTCCTGCTACAGCGTACGATTAGTTTAGCAAAAATATACATACGAACTTTGGGAAGCCAGTACTAGGATCTTACCAAAACCCCAGCTAGCGTGCGGCCTAGGATCGGGGTAGGCAGCTGGCATCTCTGCGAATCATGCGATAAGCATTTTCATAGGATGTATCGGATTTGGTCAGCGCTTGGTAGCCCCTAGAAAGTGTCAAGCTCTGCTCGAACAAAGTCTGCCCTGTCGCTTCTGTATTCTCCATAGCAGATTGGATATTGCTCGCGAGATATCTGCTTTTGGCGTGGCGACAGTTTTCTGAGTACTGCACCCCCTTCGCGCATATCTTCCCACTTTGGCTAGGAATACAGCTGAGTGAAGGAATGGCAGGAGTACAGTGGTCTTCTCATTTGTTGCCTAGATGTCAGTGACAGGGGGCATTTTGGCAGCTTGAGATGGCCCCCCGACGATCCTGTGGACAGTGGACGATCCTTGAGGACCATTCGAACATCGGTAATCAGGGGGCCTATAGTGGATGTGCAAGGTCACTTCACCCAACGGCCAAAGAAGGCAAGAAACTGGCGGTTTCTGGGGGCCTTGGTGTTTGACCGATAATATGTTACTCCGTACACGCGGAATTTTTCCGCGTGTACGGAGTAACAGTATACCGGTCAAACTCGGGACCCCAAAAAACCTGGCTTTTCAGTTGCACAAGGCCTTCCTGTTTCCTTTTTGCCGTCACTGACGACAGGATGAAGGTCCGCAGCACGAGAAGTTCAGCGTCCAGTGTTGAACGATAGTATCGTACTTCGTACACGCGGCATTTTTTCCAGAAACGATCAGCTCGGACGGGACCAGGATTCTTTCGAAATCTGTGCATGTCAGGTCGCCTTCCAGTTCACGGCAAAGGGGGCATTGTGGTCGATACCGATACAGGCGAAGCCTGTTTCCAAACTTTGATTTACAGCCTTAAACAGGTCGCGACCTTCGGACGATATACGGTCAGCAAGAATAAACAGGCGACCAGCATTGATTTCGAAGGTTTGCTTATCCTCATCAAACAGCACGCCGCACCTTCCTTGTCCAGAAAGCTTGCGATCAAAGCTAAGAGATGCCCCCTACTCGCCACGCAGAGATTTGTATTCCATGGTGCAGTTTTGCTGTTCCGTGTCAGGGACACTGATCGTATCAAATCCACTGGCAAAAAGCACCGTTTCTCCTATCACAAGAGGAGACTGTCTCTATACCGCTATAAACCTTCCTTTTCTGCTTTCCGGCATTTTACGCATTGGCTGGTTTGTTTGGGATAAATTCCTGACCTAACTTGAAGTCAGCCACGCCTTGGCCATTTTCATGGGCATTCAGATTGAGATTGAAAGTAAAGGTGAACTTTACGAGTCCGAAATAAGGCTTATCCCCATCGACCTGAAGAGAACCATAATTCATCTGATCAACCAGGGTGCCTGTAACCACGGCTGTCTTCTTATCCGGCGACACATTCACGGTAAAAACACTATTAATCTTTGCATCTTGCAACAGCTGACTGCTGCCGGGAGGCGTGGATGGGAGTATTTCTCCCCCAGGCAGATTGTCTAGGCTAGCGCCGCTCGGCAACGTTTTTGAAGAGGTCGCTGAAACCAAGCATCCCCACATTCGCTGATTGATAAGTTTGCTGATGAACTGTTGATCCTTTGGATCTGGAACGGCATTTTTCACAGCGTTCGTAAGGTTCTGAGCGGCATCTATTTTGTCGATGACTTGGCCATTGATACTGTAATCACTACGGTCGGCATCCAAAGGCAGTTGGTTATAGATATTGTCTGTATAGCCTGTGCTTTCACCGGAGCCTTCCAGCCTTGTCAGATCGGCGGCATAATCCTGCTTAAAAGCGTCGTTCAGCGGCTGCCGAACCTCTTCGCTTCCATCGAGATTTTTCCAGTTTTTCATGCGATTGACCATATCAATCACCTCACGTTCCGATGCTGCCGCATCGGAAGGTGCAAAGGAAAGACCTTCGATGAACGTGCGCAGTAGGGGCTTAAGCTCTGGTTGAACCTTGTCAGAGTGCGCGGTGTACAGTCTTTCAATGGTATCCCTTTGTGCCAAGAGCAGCACTTCGAGTCCCATGGCGCTCAGTGCGTTTTTCAGCTTCTCGTGATTAGCGGCATTGTTCAGGACATTGAAGATCTCTGGCTGCTTAAGCGTACTCCGAGCGAGCAGCATGATTGAACGTCGGTTAACCGGGACGCCCATGGCTTTCGCCTTTTCGGTCAGCGCGTTTTCCACTGACTGGTGTATCAGGGGCTTTACTAAATACTTCTGTAGGGCCAGCCGCAGATTCTGTGCGCTGATAGGCTTCGTCCAACCCGAAACTGAACTATTCAGGTTGCTGCGCATGGTCTGTCCATCGTACTCTAGGGACAGTGCAGCAGTAAGGTCTTTGGGCACTCTTTCGGCACCAAATTTTACACGGAGTTCATCAAGTACGCCATTTATGGCTTCTTGGTAACTTTTTATTTTCTGACGCAAGTTCATGTCGTCGGCAAGTCGAAGAACCTCAGTTTTGTTTGTGGCAGATTGCAGCTGTTGCTTTAGCTCAGGATCGGTAAGCAGGTTTTTCACAATTCTCTTCATATCAAGGCCGCCCAGTCCGCCAATCTGCTGAGCATAGTCTTCTGCAGTACTCGTCAAGATCATCTGATTGATCGCTGGCACAAATGTCTGTTTGATAAGTTGCTGCAGCATATCTGGGCTTATAGCTTGCTTCGACCCTTTCATTGCATAGAAAAGGTCTTGTCTGGGATTGAGGCCAAACTTGTTCATGGTATCGGACAAATCTTTCAGTGTCACCCCTTCAGGGATAATCTGATCACCGTACTGTGTACGCAGGTCATTCATCAGGGAATCAATGCTATCCTTGTATTCTTGCGGCCAGGCACTGTTACCAAATAGGGGTTTCGTCAGTGTGGCGTTCTGCTTGCTGATTTCAGGATCCACAGCGGGCACTCCCTTTGCTTTGCCTTGAACACGGGGTGCAGGGGCCTCCGTTGGGCGTGCAGAGGAGCAACATGACTTTATGCCGAGATAGGCAAGACGGAAAAGCTCGGAAAATCCAATGGTTACTACGGCGAGGGCGACTCTGCCTGCTATCTTCCACCCTGACGAATGTGAGACGGGTTTGGCGTTCTGAAGTTCTTTGGGAACTTCGTCAACGTTGGGCCGTGGCTCCAGGGAATTTTTGCTATAATGATCCAGCGATGGATCCTGTACGAGATTCTGATTGAGCGGTTGATCCATGCGTATTTGCGACATGAGACACCTCATTGTTTATAATTGGCAGAGTACGAACTTTTCTTCGTTCCTACGAGTAGCACACCCCTTGGTGGTAGACTCTGACCAGAAACAAACTGACATTTTTGCGAACGGTAGTTAGCGCAGAGTCAGATATTTGCAACTCAAAGTGGTCACTTTTTTTCTGACCGCAGTAGAGTACGATCGCCTCTGTGTATCATACTGTTTCGGAGTTCGTCTAGAATGCACCACGAGGTATTGGCTTTGCCGTATCCGCTCACAGATCAATGGTAGCACAGCTCTTCAAAAACGCACCCGCGTCAACAAGTGCCGCTTTCTCCCCCGAACGGATATACTTTGCCAGTATGCGATCTCATCTTTTTACGAAACTTCAATACTCACCGTGGGCATACAAGCAGCGGCATGCCTAAGGAATTGTAAAAAGGTATCTTGACACTTTTGTCGAAACTGGGAGAGTTTTTCGACAGCAAAAATGAATGTCGTTTTTAATAAGAGGTACATCTTAGATAGCCATTAAAATCCTTGTGAGCTAAAAAACATACCCGGACATTTTTTAAGAGTCTGGAAGAGTTTTTTAACAACGATAGCAAGTTCCATTTTTAATAAACACTGCCCCAGCATAGACTTCTTCAAAGGCTTGCTGACGCAAAGTTTGCAAATGCGAAACGTTGAACTCGCGAGAGAAATGCTCAACTTATGATTTTACAATTCCTAAGTCAGTTCCCTCTTTGCCACGCCTTGGTTGGCGCCTCAGTGCGTAAGCGAAACCAGCGACGCTTCCTTGGGGCCGTATCAAACGCCTTTTTCTCCCTTGCAGCGGCAAGGGTTCGCTTCGAAGCGCACGCGCCCATGACTCACCGCCATCTCGCGAAGGGCAAAAGGCTCAAGTCCTTCAGACGTCGGCGATGTTGGCTCCCTTAGAAGCGGAAAGCGTGAACCAAATTTCAAAATGAAAAGACTGCGTGGGCGGCATTCGCCAAAGCCCTTCGATTACGCCGCGCACGGAAAAGAGGCAAATCCATGAAAACGAGAGGACGGCGAAAGCCTTACAGCGCGCAGTAGAGCTGCCCACGAGTCGCAACGAAGAACCAAAAAAAAGCCAGCTTGCGCGAAAAGGCCACATTCTGCGCGATGTCTCTTGACCTTCTCCCTTTCTACCACCCACAGTGGTTTTCCTCTCAACTACGCTCAAGATAACGCTGTCTGCGTCAAAGAGTGAAAATCTTTCGTACGCCTTTTTCATTGTGCTTGTATCTGAGCGGCCTACTGCATCAAATGTTCCACTCATAGAGATGTGGCGTGGTACGGGATCGTCGCTCGACACTGGTGTCGAACTGAAAACAAATGTGTCTTTAGCAAAGACACCGTGAAGAAAGAGAGGCTCTGTATTTGAGAAACACGTCAGTCTGTCGTTTGTGACGATGCGCAAAGTCGCACCAATCGTGAGACCCACGAACCCGAACGAGGCACATGCATTCGCCACGCTCTGAGCAAAATAGCACACTGGATGCACTCCATTTGTATTTTCCCGCTTCATGGTGCGTTCACGTGAGCGTCTCTGCGCACAGGGCTACGAGTAAACGGTCTTTGGCCTTTATTTTCTGCTAACTTCAAGATACTTCGTGGATAAAAACTAAAGGCAGCGGCATTCTCTGGCTGTTCCCTCTTGGGCAGCGTTTCGCCTTTCTGCTTCGGTGGAAAGGCATTGCTCTTGACGCCAAAGATGTTCCCCATCTCCTCTTGGTCGGCTGTATTGCGTATCGCAAAAAGAAGTGAGAAGGAAGATACGTCCGTGCTTCAAGGTGAACCTGCTCGCTCAGTGGAACCGAACATGCGCCCCAAGGTTTGCGCCGCGCGGTGGCAAATCCGCACAAGGTGGCTCGGCTACGCCTCACCGCTTTCATAGGGGGAACCAAAAAACTCGCGTGCTGACATCGTAGGGTGGGTCAATGTTTTTTGCCTATTGACAGAGGCGCCAAAGAAGTCTCATGAAGGACCTTCTTTTCCGACAGTATACTCTGGCCAGAAACAAACTTTCATTTTTGCAAACGGCAGTCAGTACAGAGTCTTGTCATTTTAACGTTACATCGTAACTTTTTTTATGACCGCAGTATGTACAGCGGTTTTGCTCGCGCAGACATGATTTGAAAAGTCTACTCCCTGCGTAACGACTGTGAGAGGATATATTTCATGATATCCGCTCGCGGGGAAACGTCAGAATGCGCCTTCAGATTCCTATTATGATTCGAGAAGTTGATTGCAATGGGACTCCATCTGCTGCGCGTCTGGCGATTCTGACGTATCTTTTGCAATCAATTGCAGAATTGTACTATACTCGGCCGCATAACGATTTTCCCTGGATAGACAAAGGAGAGTGATAGTTGCTCGGCACCCGCCGCTCACTTCGTTGCGTAGGGAAGAATCTTTGGGACGCCGAGTATACCTTGTCTTCGATGGTTGTGTGCGTTTTTTGTCGACACAGATGGTTTTGAAAAGCGTGAGAATCCGCATTGTTCCCCCGTGAGCGCATATGGTCAAGGATTCAAATTATTTGCCGTTCAATACGCCCTGCTCTCCCTCAGCGTTCGGTATAATCAAATACGTATGACCATCACGAACGCGTATTGTATAGTACCCAACTTGGTAGAGTAATAGGTAATATGGCATATTATCTACCTCATATATATTAGAAAGTTCATCTGGATCTATTAATATTTTTCGATTTTTGTAGCTAAACAAGTCAAATGAACTATGAGTTTTTATATACTTAATTATTGCAGGTGATATGCCACCAGATTGAAACCATTAATTAAAAAAACTTTTTCAGGATTGCTAAAAAAATTGAGTAATGACCATGGATTATAGACTCTTTCTTTTGCACCTAAAGAAAATTGAAACCCACCATAATATAGTTTAATTTCTTGATAAAGATCATCCTTGCCAATTTTTAAACTTTTTGCAGCATTTTCTATATACGGATCGTAGTATCTTTCCAAATAACTCAGTGTAAATCCTAGTAATTGGTTAAATTCATCATCGAGGCTTATATCTAGTTGATTATTAAAAACTGAAAACATTGAACTTTGGCCTACTCTCGTTACACCTGTAATAAACACCAAACGAAAAGCATCTATATATTGTTTAATTATAGCATAAAAATTATTTAACATTTCCATTATATCAATAAATTCATCTGGATTATTTATAGTATGAACTAGCGGTGCATCGTATTCATCAATTAGCAATACAACACTATTATCAGCTAATCTTTTTGCAATTTCGTTTATAACTCTATCAGGACTTCTCATTCCCAGCTCATCATATTTTTCAACTTTGCCTTCCATACCAAATCTTTCAATAATTAACGCATTGAAATCTCTCTTAAATTCTAAAGGACTTTTATCAGCTAAGCTTGAAAAATCAAGATGAACTACTTGATATTTTTTATCATTCCACCATTCTTCAATATCAAGTCCATTACAATACTCCAAACCATCTGTAAACAAGCTTGATAGTGTATGCACTAGAAGCGTTTTTCCAAAGCCTCTGGGGCGCAAGAAAAAAATAGGCACTTTTTTTGCTATCTTAGCTATTACATTTGTTTTATCAACATATATCGTATTTGTTTTTCTAATATTATAAAATTTTAATAAACCTAACGATAATTTATTTGCGTCACAAATATCATACTTGCGCATATATTTTTCCATATAAACGTATCTTGTGAGTTCGTATTACAATTCTGCAAGTTGATTGCAAAAGATACGAAAAGCCAGACGCGCAGCAAACGGGGGGGGCCTTTTGCAGTCAACTTCTCGAATCGTACTATTCCGCTTACGGGTGGACAGGGCAGGGTACCACAAAATCCCACATAGTGCAAATCCCCCCGCGACTCAAAGATGGTATAGCACTTCGATGGGACCTGCGAGGACAATGGGGTATACTCAAGCCAGAAACAAACCGACATTGTTGCGATCGGTAGTCATCGTAGAGTCGGGTATTGTCAACTCCAAGTGATACTTTTTTTTCTGACCGCAGTATACTTGCAAACGATGTAGCCGAAAAACCAGACGCTCGTGCCCATTGAATCAACTTCTCGAATCGCAAGCATACAGGCAGCGGCTTTCCCTGTCGATTCCCTTGGACATCTCGCCATCGTTGCGCCTCTCGGCTCTCGTACTCGATTTCCCAAATTTGTGTGTAGTTTGTACTGAAAACTTTCTTCGCAAATGAAAAGTTCCCGCATTGTTTCACACAGACTGAGAAAATCAAGTACTTCCCCAAGTTTGTGTGTACCCTTTACGCAGAATGTTCTTGGCAGTTGAAGAGTTCACCCACACCATTTGTTCACTCAGACTGAGAAAATCGAGTACCGGCCCTCCTTCTCTCTACACTCTCTGCTCTTGCGTACACTCGCGTTCGCAAGAGGGATAGGCTCCAGCCAGAAACAAACTGGTATTTTTGCAAACGGGAGACAGCGAGGAGTCAGGTATTTTCAACGACAAGTGGTACCTTTTTTTCTGACCGCAGTATACGTCAACACGCTCTCCGGTGTGCTGTGCAATGCGCCTTTCCGGTTGAATTCGACCATTGTTGGCCTTGTCACGGTTCAAAGAGGCTTGATCTGGGAATACCCCCTGACATTGTTGCGAAAAGGGGGCAGCACTGCCTTGTCTTTTCAATTTCCGCATGGCAACGTTTCGTATGACTGCAGTATAAAAACCAGCAGAGTACCGCTGACCTGCGAACAACTACATTGCTCCGTCTCTTTGCAGTTTTTGTAGCGATCTGGGATTGCAAGAGCGTAGCAAAGCACGTTCTAACCTTCCTCACATCCACACGTTTCTGCTCCCCTCTTGTTCCTCCCTTGCTGTTTCAAGAGCTTCTGTACTCATTTCAGTATTTTCAAGCAAAAAGAGGGAATACGCCAAGACGAAGCCGCGCCTTTGCCCATGTGCTGACTGCAGACAAGACGCGTTCTCTCGCTACAGATTGGCGAGATTGGTCCTTTTTGTCCAGAAACAAGCCGGATAGTGGGAACCCAAACCTTGCAACGCTCTTCTATTGCGGGCAGAAAAAAATTGTCATTTGGAGTTGACAAGACCAGACTCTTCGCTAGCATTCGTTTGCAACAATGTCAGTTTGTTTCAGACTTGAGTCGCTAGGGGTAATCCGTAGCAAACCGAAAGAGGCTCTGCTTGCAACCAGCACTTGAGTTCTGCTGCGGACAGAAAAACAATTGTCACGTAGAGTTGACAAGACCAGACTCTGTGCTGGCTCTCGCCAGCAACAATGTCAGCCTGTTTCTGGCAGCAGTATACCTGCGCTGTGAGCAAGCGACTTTTTGGGGGACTTCAATGGTACCAGTGAGCATGAAAGCTGCGGCATTCCCTGTCGGTTCCGATCCTTCCTTGAGTACCTCGGGCACCTCGCCTTGGTTGCGCCAAAGTTGCGTAAGTGAAACCTGCGGAGCTTCCTTTGGGCCACATCGAACGCCTTTTTCTCCCTTGCAGCGGCAAGGCTTCACTTCGAAGCGCACGCGCCTATAACTCACCACCAATCTCACTCCGATCAAAAGGCTCTCGTATTGGCGTAGCAAAGTTCGTGTGTATTCTATACGTTCTCCTGTCCTTGCAGCGCAGGGAGTCCCCACCATATTTTTACACACGGACTGAGAAAAGTCAGTACTAGATATGGATTTCGCAGGGGCTTCTTCGGAGGCCCTTTTTTGTTGCCATCCTCGGTACATCGGAAGAGGGGCCGCGGTGAGGCCCTTGCCCCGTTGACAGGGAATATACGAACCTCGTAGAATTATGTCAATGAGATTCGTATATTTTTTTTCTCCCAAGGAGGCACGAAGATGGTATCTATACGTTGTTGGAGGACTTTGCTATGAGCTTTGACTCGATCTTCGCTTCAGCCGTAGAGGCTATCGCCAGGGAGCAAGGGAAGGACCTCAAGCCTATCGTGCATGACGTCATGAGCTTGAGTACACCAGATATCTCTATCCGTGAGTTTCGTCGCATCTCGCGCCCCGACAAAAATGGGCGCTACCGTACCTTGACCTTACGAGAGGGATATGAGTTCGCAAGAGCCCTTGGAAAAACTGTGGACGACGTTGTTGCATACGGCGTCACCCACAGCTAGACGAGACTCGTAAATTTTTTTTTGCTGAAATATACGAATTTCGTTTGACAAGTATATACGAGTTTCGTATAACATCTCTTGTCACCACACGTGACAGGGGGGAGCCCGCCCTACAGGAAGGAGCCTTTGCGAGAAAACACGACGTGAAGAACGCCGGAGTCTGAGAGGACGCAAGCTTGTTGAAAAACGAAAAATTGTGTAGGGTGGAGGATATAAAAAACGAATTGCTGATATTCTTGAAAAGCTTGGTGTTGGCGCGCTTTTGGTTGCAGTTTTCCAGGGCGACCCCTTAGGCTATGTAGTTGCATTTTATGCAATATTTTGGTGTTTGAAGCTCACATGGGAGTTAGGCGAATGAATATTACAATGTGGATTGTCTTGGCTGTATTTGTGACTGTATTAGGAGTATACGGCAGCAAATTCTGTTAATTTAAACGGGCTTCTTCGGAGGCCCTTTTTTGTTGCCCTCAAGAGTGGCCCGTGGGCCCTTTTCTTTTGGCTATGTCGTGCATCCATGCGCTGCGAAGGGTTTGTTGAGCGTGGATACGCTGCAAAAAAAAGGGGACTTCAGTGCTACTCGTGAGCACAAAAGCTACGGGCAGGCAGCGGCATTCCCTGTCGGTTCCGATCCTTCCTTTGGCACCTTGGGCAACTCGCCTTGGTTGCGCCAAAGTTGCGTACGCGAAAACTGCGGAGCTTCCTTTGGGCCACATCGAACGCCTTTTTCTCCCTTACAGCGGCGGTTCACTTCGAAGCGCACGCGCCTATGACTCACCACCAATCTCACTCCGATCAAAAGGCTCTCGTATTGGCGTAGCAAAGTTCGTGTGTATCGTATACATTCTCCTGTCCTTGCAGCGCAGGGAGTCCCCACCCTATTTGTACACACGGACTGAGAAAAGTCAGTACTATATCGGCGTCACAAAGATTCTTCCCCGTGACACGAAGGAACTCAGCGTGTGTCGACCAATCGAGGTCGCTCTCCTCTGTCTCTCGTGGGAAAATCGCTATGCGGCCGGGTATAGTCCTTCAGACGCCGGCGATGCTGGCTCCCTTGGAAGCGGAAAGCGCGAACCCGATCGCAGAATGGAAAGCTCCGTTGCGCCACGCAAGGAGGCAAATCCAAGAAAACGGGAAAGCCTCGCAGCGCGCAGTAGAGCCGCCCACGAGCCACAACGAAGCCCCCTTTTCCTCCTGGCCGTCGAGAGCGGAGGCCATCTGTGGAATACCCCGCAAAAGCGTACTCTTTTCGGGAACAGCACAACACTATGGAAGGTATACTCGCGACGGATGAAATCTTCCTTCTCGACTTTTTGGGCATGCCCAGTAAGCCCGACTGCCAAAAAAGAGAGGAAGAAGATCTTTGGCGCCATGGGTATAGGCGAAAGAGACATTTTGTCACGTTTTTTGCAATCTGTGCCGAGAAATTTCCCCCTGTCACAAAAAAACAAGACCGTGCAGGGACGCCCTCTTCTACTCTATCCAGAAATAACTTGACTTTTTTGTGAACAAAAGTCACTACAGGTCTTATTTTTTCAAACACAAATGGCAATTTTTTTCTAACCGCAGTATAGGTTTCTGCGCAAATCAGCTTCCAGCAACGTTGCGGGACCAACACAGCACGAAGAGCCGACTCTGTACGCCCGCTTGCGGAATCACGCCGTTTCCCGTACACAATCAGCGTAGCCCTTTCGTCACATCTGTCATGACAGATGTGACGAATGACATTGTGCATGAGGAGCCTCAATGTTCTGCGATTGTGTGCGCATAATCGTTGTCAATTGCGCTAGGAACAGCGCCAAACAAGGAGATTGACATGTCGCAAGTTACAAATGTAAGCATACAACGTTCAGACAGCCAATCAATACAAGGGCCTGAGAATATACAGCAGCAACCGGCAGAGTTACACAATGCGCGACCAGGGCTTTCTGGCTGGAAGCGTGTTGTTGCTGGAATCTTTAGTTTGGGTATCACTGAGATTGTTCGGCTTGCTAGCAGTCCACGCCCAGCACCTGCGCAGGAGCCTCGTGTCCAACTGCCTGCCAATCAAGAGCCATTGCCTCCTGCCCCTCCAGCCCAGGATTTCGATAATAAAGCACTCATCAAAAGCCTCTTGAATACGAAAAAGCAAGAACCACAACCACAGTATACGAATGCTGTGGCTGAAGCCATGAGCGAATTAAGGACAAAGTTTGGCGAGGAAGCTGTGCCCCAAAATGCTGCCTCCCACAATTTTCTCTCCGACAAACAAGAACGGATATTGAGGAGTACGATTACAAATTCACAAGAAGTGGTAAGCCCGGCCGCTGTTAAGAATTTATATCTCACCCTTGGTCATGATCAAGCCGTGCAAAACGTTGCTATATCCCACCTCAAACAGCTTGCCTCAGACGGAACACTGGGAGCTTCTTTTTCGCCAACAAGTTTCACGGTGAACACTGCGTTATCGGTTGTGCAAAAGATAAAGCCAGAGGCCTTTGCAACGCTTTTAGCCTCGGGCAACGCTGAGGATGTGAAAAAGAATCTTAAGCCCCTGCTCGCTGATCTTGCAACTATTATCCGAGGTATAGATGCAGCGGAAACCCAGAAAAAAGAGGGCTTTGAGCGAATCTGGACAAGCATAGCCCAAGCTTCCGGCCTGCC
>JAFTDR010000301.1 GCA_017454105.1 Desulfovibrionaceae bacterium
GCGAAATCAATGGCCATGCATTCACCGCACGAGAAACAGGAATCGTACATGAGTTGCGCATCCCTGTTTTTGTAGCTGCTACTGGCGATACAATCGACAAGAACATAACACTGTCAGCCATTATAGACACCGGTGCGACAAACTGCGCAATAACAAGCAAAGTCGCACAAAAAATTGGCGCGCTTCCAATCGGCATGATCGATGTCTCTGGCGTTCATGGCGTAGATAATGTGCAGTTGTACGCCTTTGATATGCTCCTCCCGAGCGACATTTTTCTTCAAGACGTCCCCGCCCTCCTTCCCCGGAGGGCTTTTTTTATTTTGAATGCCAGGACCTCTCGCTACAGGGATGTCACGTTTTCCTCTGTGTAGTAGCCACGATCAAAAAGAAAGCCCACTTTGGCGTACCCGTAATCCTGCATACACTCAATTATGCATTCGCATTCTGTCATGCCGACAATGGAGCCTGGGTAAAGTTCATAGTCAAGAGGTATGCGGCTTCGTTTTATCATCCTTCACTTTCTCATACAGACAGGGATGCGCGGCCCGCAACCGAAATTGGTGCATGCGAGGAGACATGCGCTTTGTTCCAGAGCCAGATGGTATGACGGAACTAATGCGGCTGTCAGACATCATATGGCAACGCATACACGCCTTGTAGCGCGAAAATAGCGCAGATGCGTCGGCACAAGTAGCTTGACAGCATTTTTTTGTCGCAGACATCAAGCTCTTGAGGAGCCCCTTCTGTTTAGCGATATGCGTGAAGACGGTAAAAGAGCCTGCTTTCACGCTACCTGACAAGTGAGGCGGGGAAACCCTTGAGAGACTGGATTATGCCAGGATAGTAGCGCTCGAAGTTCTCATTCGGGTACACCGTCCCTCGGTTTCAGACGCTAGTTTGCCGATGCATGCTTTCTTTTCCGTGTTGTACTTTTTGTCTGGCTGATACTCCGAGCTGATACCGTGGTAGACGTGTACATGCTCTTTTCTTTTGAGCAGCTTGGTACCATCGGGTCTTCTTACCGTTGAGCCTAAGAACACGCTCCATTTCTCCCCTTTTAGTCATACTTTAGTCATACGTATGACTAAAGGTTTACCACTTAAGCGGGCTGTTTTGATAGAAAAGCCTAGGCAGAATCGGGGGTTTCTCTAAAATTTTGCAAATTGCTCAATTTTAATACAGGGATGAAGAGCTTAGGGTAGGATAGAAAAACCGCGTTCGGCTTTTCGTCTCTGTAGCTTTATTTCATGCCGAGAAATTGAGATAATGAAATCAATCAGAAGAGGTGGCATTTTTTCTCACCGCATCAACAATTTTTTTTGTTTTCTTTGAACTTGGGCCATACAGGGCATTGGCAAAAAACGTGATACTCTGGAGCAGGTCATCAGTCAGTTCTTGCTCCTTGCTCTGCTCGCTGTTGTCTATTATTTCAATGCTCACGCCGTTGATTTCACAAAGATACTCTAATAGCTCAAAGCCAAAGCTCAGCAGTCTATCCTTGTACAGAAGGACTACGGTTGACACCTTTTGATTGTTTATTTTGTTGACGAGTTCCCGCAAGCCTTTTTTCTTGTAGTTAATTCCAGAGCCAACATCCGTAATAATCTCAAACTTGTAGCCCCTTGCGCACATGTAGGACTTTACATTCTCAACCTGTGTTTGAAGCTCATTTTTTTGCTCTGGCGTGGCCACCCTGCAATAACCGACTGCAAGCTGAGTGTTTTCGGGAGCATTGGAAAATTCTTTGAGCTGCTCCATTGAGTAGTAGCGTGTACCGCCTTTGGAAACATGATGGGGTATGAAGTCACCGCTTTGATGCATGCGCCTAAGCGTTGTGGGCGTCACCCCGACCATCTTAGCAAACTTGCCAATGCTGACCAATTCCATAGCGATCACCTCCTACCATATGATTTTTCTCGTATAGCATAAAGTATTTGTAGAAGCTACCAAATTTTTATATTTATTTCACTCGCATTTAGGCGCGGCTTGCAATGCTATCGCGAGAAAGAGTGACGTCGAGACCAGCAAATGCGCGGCCTAACAGTAGTTGACCGCAATGGTTTTCCAATCCGGCTACCTCGGGGCTACCAAATCATCCTGGCTCCGAGTACAGTACTCGCTGGTTCTTCGGTGGATTTCGTGGGTGCCCTTCGCGCTGTGAGGTTCTTGCGTCTTCCGTTTGTTGCGCAATGGGTCTTGGCGCGCCTTCGGACTCGCTTCATTATGCGTTCTGTTTCAGCGCAAAGCTTCCAAGCTCGACAATGTCCGAAGAACGAGTGCGTACGCCTTGCTACCGATCAGAGGGAGAGGCATTCGATGTCAGCAAGCAGTGTGCGCTGGAAAACTGTAAAGCGACCGAAACGCCTGGTTCTTTGTGGCTCGAGAGCCTTAAGCGATAGTATACTCGGCGTCACAATGATTCTTCCCGTGCCTACCAATTAAGGCCTCTTGCCTAAGGTTGCCCGGGGAAAATCATTATGCAGCTGGGTATATGCCAATCCGTACACAGAGATATTTTTTCGAAAAAGCTGCGGAGGCCTGATCGGAGACAGGGGAAAAAAAGAGAGGTGAAAGGAAATCAGCAAGAATGCTCCGCTTACATGTATTTGTACCCACAAAACCTATCGCAGACTCCATTTGTTCATAAGAATATGATAGTGCAAGTTCTCAGAAGTATCAAGCGATTTTTTTCGAAAGATTTAAAACTCACCATTATGAGTAACTTTGTATAGTTTTTTTCTATTTGCAGTCCTTTCGGTTTTCTGTCTGGTTCTAAGGCATGGAGGTATACTGCGGTCAGAAAAAAAGTTACCACTATACATTGAAAATACCAGACTCGAGGGCTGACTCCAGTTCGCAAAAATGTCAGTTTGTTTCTGACAGGAGTATACAAGGAAGTTGCGTCCTCATTGAACTCACAAGAAAAAGGAAAAAGGCGTATCCAGTCAGTATTTTGAAACTTGTGGAGTGTTTCAACAATAGAAATGAACATCATTCCTAATAAAAACTCTTTATGCAAAAGCCTGCTTGTATTCTACAAATTCGCGAGAGCGCTTGAGAGGCAAATGCTCACACAGCTCACAAAAAACTGTGACAGGGTATTGTGACATTTTTGTTGAAACTGCTGGGCGCTTCAAGAATACACACCATTGTTACTACGAGCCACCGCCAAACCTGCCCTCAATCCTAACCACGCCCTTTGCTGAACGTGGCAGGCTCGTGAATCGATACAAGCTCTCTGTGTCAGCTTCTTCCAAACCGTGCGTCTACGCCAAGATAGATGCGTGCGACTGTGAACTTGCGAGGCAAATGGTCACTTTGTTGTACCGTTCCAATGATCGCTACGGGTGAAAACTTCCGTATACGCTTCGAAGAAAGTGCGAGGTTTGCCGTGAGAAAAGACAAAACGAGTAGACAAGGCATTCTGTCATACGTATTTCCGTGCATATATATTTACATATTTATTTATATTTACATAAATTTAATATAAAAGTTTTGCTACTCCTACAACGTCCTTGAGAAAAGCTCAAAAAATAGATACAAAAAGGGTATGGGTCAAAACCTGCCTGCTCAGCGCTTTGACACGCTACGGTTTAGTCAGCAAGAGACTGGCCAGCAGGACTTCCTATTGCGAGTCACAGTCTTTCCAAAAAAAGAGGTTGCGCAGCCAAAAAATAAAAAACAGCCTTGTGCGAGACATAGGCCATAAAAAAATCGCTCGCCAACGGAACGAAACGCGCAAGAAGCGAGCTTATGGACTCGACCGCCAGATAAAAAGCCGTAGCTTTCAGCCTGAAGGAAACTATGACTTGCTTTACGAAGTCCGTGTAGAGATAGATGGTTGGAGAACTCCTCCGCCGTAGAGCATAGCCTGCGTACAAGGAACCAATACTGCGAGAGAGAGAAATGGGCTACAAATGCCGCCTCAAAACACCGGGCCCTGGCAGTTTGCATGCGCAAATCAGCGAAACGCGGCGCATTGCACATTTTCCGCCTGTAGAGGTGACGCATCATGATCGGCACTACGTATACTCGTGACGAAAAAGAGCTTCCGCTTTCGCCCTTATCAGTAGCGGAACCTTGCACTTCCTCCGATGTTGGGTAGGTTTCACCCGTCGCGAGTATATCTTTTGTGCCAGTTGTACTCCTTTGGTCAGAAAAAAACTGACACATAGATTCAGGATTGTTCGCGCACAAGGCCTTTTACCGGACTGCTCACAAAGAGAGTAGCATTTCATGGTGATCAATAATGAGAGTAAGCAATACACTCAGCACTTTTTTCACTGGATACGGCTGAGCCCGCCTGTCCAGTGGGAATGCTATCCTTGTAATCCGTACACGCGGCTCATATTCGAGCCTAAATACTCGGTCACAGTGATTCCGCGACACAAAGTAAGCTCAGAGGATACCGACCAATTGCACCTTTGTCTTTCGAGAGAAAACCAGTATGCGGCCGGATACTCGATGTCAGAAAAAAAGTGACTATGCCAGAGGGACTTTGTAACCAAACTGCTTGCAACTCTATTTCTGCCCGCAGTACAACAGAGAGGAAGATATGCTTGATGCAATACGATCGAATACACAATCACTTGGGGTCAAACTGGCTTTTGGCCTGATCATTCTTGTTTTTGTTTTTTGGGGAGTCGGCAATCTAAGCGAAGGCGACACAAGCCGGCTTATGGCAAAGGTGAACGGCGAATCCATTCTTGAGCCTGACTTCTACCGCCAGTACAACCGCCTCCACGAGCAATTCTCCCGCCAGGGCATCACACGGGAAGAGATCAAGGCCCAGCATCTCGGCCGCTCCCTCCTGCAGAATATGATCGCAAGGACCCTTGTCACCCAGGAGGCGGAGCGACTTGGACTGCGCATAACACCTCTTGAACTGCGCCTTGCGATAGAAAAAAATCCCGTCTTTCTCAATGAAAAGGGCGTCTTTACCAAGGAGACCTACGAGAGAGGCCTTGCCGCCCTGCGCATAAGCGCAAAAGATTTTGAAGCGGAGATGAGCAATGATCTTCTTTTTGAAAAAATGCTCAGGCTCGTGACCACGTCCCTCTGGGTGCCTGCGGACAGCGCCCGGCAGCGTTTTGATTTTATTTTTGAAAAACGCACAGTTGACGCCATTTTCTTTCCAGCAAAAGATTTTGCCTCGAAAGTCAGCGTAACGGACGAGGAAAAAAAAGCTTTCTATGAAGAAAACAAAAATCTCTACAGCGTTCCCAAAAAAGCTGCCATATCCTACGTGCGTCTGACGGCGGAAAAACTCGGAGAGCGCGCAACAATCACGGACGCAGGGATTGACGCCTATTATGCCGCGCATACCTCAGATTTCACAACAGCAGAGGCTGTCAGAGTAGCGCACATACTTGTTCCGCTCTCTGAAGGAGCCACAAAGGAGGAACGCGAAAGCGCCGAGAAAAAAATCGCATCCATCCAAAAAGAACTCGCATCAGGCAAATCCTTTGCCCTTGTCGCTGATGCCAACAATATGCCCGGCGCAGCAGATAAGGGCGGTGAACTAGGTTGGATTGAGCGGGGGGTCACGGTTGAACCCTTTGAAAAGGCGGCATTCAGCCAAAAAATCGGCCGTGTCTCAGACAAAGCAGTTGAAACGAAGTTCGGGCTTCATCTTCTTCTTGTCCATGAACACAGGGATGCGAGTGTCACGCCTAAAGATAAGGTCGCAGAGGACATTCGAAAAAAACTCGCTCTTGAGGCTGGACGCGACCAGCTAACCCAGGTCGGCGAAACGCTCCTCGAAGAGACACTGCTCGGCCATTCTATGAAAGAAACCGCAGAGCGCTTTGGTCTGACTGTCGAAGAGAGCGGTCCTCTATCCAAGGCGGAATTGGTCAAAAACTTCTCTCTCAGTCAGACTGATGCCGATTTGATCCTCTCTGGCATACCGGTCGACACATTGCTTCAGTCGGGCGACGATGTCCTGGTTGTCAAAGTCGGCACAATGGAAGCGGAACGAATTAAGCCCTTAACTGAAGTTCTCCCAGAAATAACTGAGAGCCTGATTAAGAAAAAATCCCTTGAACTCGCAGTAGCTGAGGCAGAGGCGGTGCGAGCCGATCTTGAGAGCGGCAAGCGCACACCTTCAGACGTACAAAAGCAAGTCTCAACGGAAACACTCGACAGGCACGGGGCAATTACGGACTGCCTGCCTGACAAACGGCTTATGAGCGAGATCTTCCTCGCAAAACAAGGCACATGGCTGCACAACGTATTCACTCTGACAAAAAAGGACGGAGAGAAAGAGGCCGCGCTTTTCTCTGTGAAGGCCATTCAAAAAGCAGGCGACGAAGAATGGAAAACAGCAGGCAAAATCCTTGAAAGCGGCGCTGAGCGCGAAGTATTCCAGAAGCTCAGGGCTCTTTTTATCGAAGATCTCTTCCGGAAAGCCAAAATAACCAATGTCAATTTTGAAAAAGCTGACCGCTACGATGGCTAGCGTATCGGAAAAGGATCACTATGTGCGGAATAATTGGGTATACGGGCCATCGTCCGGCTCTCCCCATAGTTCTTGAGGGGCTTGAGCATCTCGAATACCGCGGCTACGATTCCGCGGGAGTTGGCTATGTCTTAAACAAAGAACTCACAGTTGTACGGACCAAGGGTAAATTAAAGAATCTTCGGGACGCCGTCTCAACCACAGGCTCCGCCCTAACTGTCACATGCGCAATCGGCCACACCCGCTGGGCAACCCACGGGATTCCAGAAGAGCGCAATGCGCATCCCCACGTATGCGCGGACAAAAGTCTTGCCATTGTCCATAACGGCATCATAGAAAACTACCTTGAGATAAAAGAAGAGCTGCTTGCCGCAGGCTACAGCTTCTATTCAGACACGGACACAGAAGTCCTCGTCAATCTCATTCATTTTCTGCGTGCAAAGGAAAACGATCTGTTAGGCGCTTTCTCGAAAGCCCTGGCCCGCGCAAACGGCACCTACGCCGTCTGCCTCATTGATGTCAGTAATCCAGGCACACTCTATGCGGCGCGCAAATCAGCTCCGCTCATTCTTGGGAGAGGTGTCGGCGAGAGCTTTATCGCCTCCGATGTGCCGGCATTTCTCGCCTACACACGCGAGGTCGTCTTCCTTGAAGACGGTGAGATACTTGTTGCAGAGCCTGAGAAACACACAATCTACCGCATAGCTGACGGGTGTACGGTTAAACGGTCAAGCCAGCTTATCCAATGGGGCATGCAGGCTGCGCAGAAGGGCGGCTATCGCCACTTTATGCTCAAGGAAATTTTCGAGCAGCCGCGCGTTTTAAAAGATTGCCTGACCGGAAGGATAAACGCGCAAGGCAACATTGTCCTCCCTGAACTCGAAAACGTCGCACCTCCAAACCGAATCCACATCATCGCCTGCGGCACATCCTACCACGCAGGGCTCTGGGGACAGCACCTTCTTGAAGATCTAGCGCAGATACCAGTGAGTGTTGAAATAGCCTCAGAATTCCGATACAAGGAGCGCTTTCTTCCAGACAAAAATGATCTTGTCCTTGTTATAAGCCAAAGCGGTGAGACGGCGGACACGCTGGCAGCCCTTGAGCGGGCAAAAAAGGAAAAAATTGCGACACTCGGCCTCTGCAATGTCGTAGGCTCCTCACTTGCGCGAGAGGCGGATACTGTCATCTACACACAGGCAGGCCCAGAGATAAGTGTCGCGTCGACAAAGGCCATGACAAGCCAGATGCTTATGCTCTGCACTCTTGCGCTCTTTTTCGCGAGAAAAAAAGGCCTAATCGATAAGCGACAAAGGACTCTCGCAAAGACGCTCTCCTCCCTCGCGGTCCTCCTTGAAGCGCAGCTGCCAAACATGCACCGGCGCGCGCAGAGCCTCGCAAGAAAATATGCAGAGGCCCGCAGCTTTTTCTACCTTGGCAGGGGGCACTGCTTTCCTTTAGCCCTCGAAGGCGCGCTGAAGCTTAAGGAACTCTCCTATATCCATGCCGAGGGCTATGCAGCAGGCGAAATGAAGCACGGCCCGATAGCGCTCATAGACTCTGCCTTTCCCACCTTTGTCCTTGCGATGAACGACAGCCTCTACCCGAAAATACGCTCCAATGTCGTTGAAATTCAGTCACGAGAAGGCCATATCATTGCTCTGACAAATCCTGAGACCGACATCGACGTTGATGACCGCTGGGAAATCCCGAGAATTATCGACCCGCTCCAGGCCTTCCTCATTCTCCCCTGTCTTCAGCTCTTCAGCTATGAAATGGCGGACTTCTTAGGCAAGGACGTCGACCAACCGAGAAATCTCGCAAAAAGCGTGACAGTTGAATAGCGTCGCATTTCACTCATATTCTATACAATAGAAACGTCGCAGCTAGCCCAAGCCCTTGTGGGTGCGGGTTTACAGACAAGGTAAGGTCACGGTTGGTACACCGTGACCTTACCCGTATCACCGTACAATTCCGCCTAGCTGGTAGCGCTCTCGTTGTAGTATCGTCCGCAGTGCTGTATTTCGCAATTTTTTTAGTGATTTTCCCTATGAAAACAATCGTTTATGTACAAGGGTATAATGGAAACACGGTACTCCCAACAAAACGCTGCGGACGCGCTGGCTTTTGAAAACTGGGAAGGAAAAAGTGATACGAAGAAAGCTTTTTTAAATTCAAATCCTCTATCAGGAGAAGGAAAAATATGAAACCAAGGAGGCTAAAAAAACTATTCCCAGTATTGCCCCTGTACGCAGGATATAGATGTCTCTCTTATTAAGAAAAACTGAGAGGAATTATTTTCGGCATAGATTGAGACAAGAAACAAGGAAATTCCTCAATTAATACGGGGGATCAGCGTCAAAATTAAAAAGAGACGGCGTTACACTATCTGGAACTGTACCTGTTTTTAGGACTATCAAAAAACTGCCTGGATGACGAGAGCCCGTATTTTCTTTGGCTCGCTTCACGAATAGAAAAGCGTGGATCTGGGTGGATTACGCCAACCGTACGGCAGTCCAGACACATGTATACATCGTATGGGCGGTCTCAGATCTTTTGTAGACCGTAGCAAATTTTCTTTTATGCAGTGGGATGATGGCTCATTATGGGCGTCTTGTCTGGGTATACGAGCAAGTATGATTACATACTGTTGTCATAAATCATACCTGCTGCCTATGTGGAAAAATCTTGTTAAAACATCTGATGGAGGCAGTGATCTTCCCCTGGAATCTGATCGGAATTTATGCTTTGTTCTCCGAGAAGATTCATACTCTTCCCAAGGACCATAATATACTGCATGTATTGCTGTGTTACAATACGTATCCGCTCACAGATCAACAGTACTCTGCTGGCTTCGTAGCCCTTCCAGCTATTTCCTTGCCGACAAAGTCCGCATTCTACCATGGGTGCAGTAGACGAGGTACGATGTAAGCCGCTATACACCCTGTCCTTATGACACATTTCAGCAAGGGCATTTTTGAAAATAAAATTCAATTTCAAAAAATAAAAAGATGCTAGATAGATTCTCAAATAATTATCTAAAAATATTTTAGAACTTCTATTTTTTCATTAATATATATTAATA
>JAFTDR010000302.1 GCA_017454105.1 Desulfovibrionaceae bacterium
AACACACTCCTTATGTTGTCACACATGGGGCTTCAGGCCCAACCTTACGATCTGACCTGCAAAAGGCTAGTTTTTAATTGAACGGCTCATCCAATTAAGTGGCTGTTCCATCCACATGAGGTATAGCCCTCGTGTCGCACCCTTGCTAACTACCAACTAAACCGCCTTAAAAAAGCCCAAACTAAAGAAAAAGAAATAAAGAAAGAAAAATGGACGAATTCAAAAAATACAGGAAAAATGACAGAAGAAGAACTAGAAAATGAGCTGGAGAAATTAGATAATTCGTATTCTGAGAAATTTAGTCAGACAAAAAGAGAGCTAGAAGATATTCTAGAGACCGTAGAAAAAAACAGAAAGATAAAAGAAGGAGAAATTGTTAAAACTCATGGTCTTGACTCTTTAGAAACAAATAAAAATATAGAAAAACTTGACAGGCTTGATGAGGTTACAGTAAAGAAATTTACAAAAAATCTCCCTTCACTTGATGAAAAACCAAAGAAATCATTTTTTAAAAGACTTTTTTCAAAATCAGGTTTGGCAATTTTGGCAACAGCCCTTGTCGGTGCAGCTGCAATTGCGACCGGTGTTTTAGCTTTACCGGCAATTGGCATTCTTGCGGCTGTTGGCTTTTCGGCTGCACTTGCTGCGCCGTCAATTTATTCATCAGTCAGTTCATTTATTGCTGTCTGCAATCCAAAAACAAGAGACACTCTTGAAAATATTGATGATATACGCCAAGCGACGAAAGGCGCGCCAACAGAATTAGCTGGATTAAAAAGACAATCGGACAAAGACCGTCATGCTGAAATTTTAAAAACAATAGATAAAACAAACAATGTATCGTCTAGTGGCCAGAGTGCAAAAACGGATGCTTCAGGCGGTACAACTGATGATTTCCTCTCTGTATGGAAAGAAAATCACCCTGAACACAAGAGCAAGATACAAAATAAAATAATTGATATTAAGCATGACAAAGTCGAACTTATTGATTCAAGTATTTTTGGCCTAGATAAAATGAAGAAAAAGGCACTTGAACAATTAAGTTGCAGTCCTGATGCTGTATCGAAATTTGCAAACCATACTATTGAAAGACAGAAAAAAATAGATGAAAAAGAATTGTCAGTTTTGACAAGAAAACTCGAAGGGCTTGTCGCAGTTGGCGAGAAAACTGAAACTGAAAAAGATGAAATTATCGCAAGGTGCAAGAAAAAACAGCAGGATAATATGGATGCACTGTGCGGCAATCTTTCATCAATACTTGATACAGTTAAGCGCAATCGTAATATAGTTCAAGCGCAAGATCTATCTAAGTCTGAAGCATTTGGTAGTAAGCATACATTTGAAGAATTACTCTCTGTTCGCGAAAAATCGGATAAAGATCTGATAGAAAAATACACTAAAGATTTGCCAGATCTTGATCCTGACAAAAAGAAGTCCTCATTCGTTAAACGGCTTTTTTCGTGGAGTGGTGCGAAACTCGTCGCCTCCGCAGCCTTAGCTGGTCTTGCCATTGCAGCTGCTGTCTTAGTGCCACCACTTGGCATTGCAGCGACCTTGGGCTTGAGTATTGCCGCTGCAGGAAGTACGTATTCAGCTGTCAGTTCATTTGTTGCCCTCTGCAATCCAAAGAGCAAGGATACTCTCCAGCATATCGAAGATGTACGCAACGGAATTAATGGACGCTCTGCTGAACTTTCGCGATTAAAACGTGAGACCGAGAAAGCACGTCATGAAGAAATTATAACAACTTTGAAAAGTAGTCCTAATGATAGTGTTCTTATACAAAAAAAGGCAGAAAATATTCTGGATAGGCTCACAACTCGTTTGGAAGCAGCCAAAAAAAGTAAGAATGAAAACGCTGTAGAGGAATTATCAGTTCTTCAAAAATCTGTAAAAACAGTAATTGATGCTGAAAAAGAAGTACAAAATTATAAAAGTCAAACGCAGCAAAAATCTCCTGAAAATAAATTAGAACCTGAGATAAATATTAATTCTTCTGAAATTGATTTTGAAAAGTTAGGTGTCGATGTTTCAAAGTATAAGAAAGATGCTCTTGACAATCTAAAGAGTAGTCCTAAAGCTGTTCAGGAACTTGTTACATATCAACTTGAAAGCCTAAAAAAGACGCATGAAAAAGAAAGTAAGCTTAAGGTCGCACGTTGAGAGACAATGTCTCAAACTGGAAAAATAAGCCAAGAAGGCTTTGAAAAGAATGTTAAAAATTTGAAAGAATTTCAAGCAGATGAGTATAAAAAACAGAACAGGAATTACAGACATACTTAAAAATATCAGAAAATAATCGTTTGAAAAAAGAAGGTGATATAATTGATAAGTTCGGTATTGATTCCGCTGAAGTTGAAAAAAATATCGAAAAACTAGATAAGATTGAAGAGAAGACAATTAAAAAATTTACAAAAGATTTACCCTCACTTGATGAAAAGCCTAAGAAATCTTTTCTACGTAAAATATTTTCTAAGCCCGTATTAGCAGTCGTAGCCACAGCTCTCGTCGGTGCTGCTGCCGTTGCGTTAGCGGTGGGAGCGCCCCCGCTCTTGGTGTTCTTACGGCAGTTGGTCTTGGTGTGGCAGCCGCGAAAAAAATCGCCAGTAGCGCTTTGTACTCTTCAGTCAGCTCTGCTGTCGCTGTTTGCAATCCAAAGACTAAAGCCGTTCTTGAAAATATAGACGATATGCGCACCGCATCATCTGGATCACCAACTTATCTCTCTGGCGCTTCAAGAAAGCTTGCAGCTGATCGTCATGAAGAAATCTTAAATACGATTAAAGAAACTAGAAATCAGCAGAGTAATCAAACAGTAATACCTAATGTTGAAATTAAAAAAACCAGTGAACATGTAATTTCTGACTCAGAGCATGCTGAAATCAAACTAATTGATCCTGAAATATTTGGATTAAAAAATATAAAAGAAAAGCAACTTAAACTTTTAAGCCAAAGCCTAGATACAATTCAGAGACTTGCAGATGCTGAAATTATTAAAGAGCAAAAAATTAATGAAAAAGAAATATCAATTTTGACAAGAAAATTGGATGCGTTAATTGCAAAGGGCACTAAGACTCAAGCTGAAAAAAATGAAATACTTGACCGTTGCAAGGACCGTCAAAGCAAGGACATGGATGCGCTGCGCACTAAGCTTTCTTCGACCCTTGATTTGGTTAGTAGAAACCGCAGTATAGCAGTTGCCTAGGACATTATTGATTCAGAGAAAGTAGGAAGTAAGAAAACTTTTGAAGAACTTCATGAACTTAGAAAAAAATCTGACGAAGATTTGATTAAAAAGTATTGCAAGGATGTCCCTGACCTTGACGATAACAAAAAGAAATCCTCATTTTTTAAACGTCTTTTTTCGTGGGACGGTGCAAGGATGGCTGTTTCGGCTGCACTCGCTGGTCTGACCATAGCTGCAATTGCTGTATTTCCTCCACTTGGAATTGCCGCAGCGATTGGCTTAGGTTTAGCGAGTTTTGCTGCCTCGAATGCCTACTCTGCTGTCACTTCTTTTGTTGCTATCTGCAACCCAAATGCTAAGGCAGTTTTGCAAGAAATTGATGACATAAGAAATGGGATTAATGGTCGACCTACTGAATTATCTAAAATGAAGCGCGAAAATGACAAAAGGCTCCATGAAGAAATTTTAGATCATCTTAAAGGAAAGAAACCACTCTATCAAGAGGACTTTTTTTCAAAGAATTCAGCCATTGATGATGATAAATTTCTTGCGAAACTAGATACTATGATTAGCAATGCCAAGAACAAAAAAGACGAGGCTAGAGTGACAAATCTTTCTCTGCTTCAGAAAACGTTAAAAACAGTTATTGCCGGGGAAAAAGAATGCAATCATCGGGAGAATGATAAAGATTTGCTCTCGAATCAAATGGTATTTCCTATGTCCGTTTAGCGTATTTTATTTGTCTTGCGCAGCTGTCTACTGATTCTTTCGTACCGCCAGAATTCCTGTCACGGGGTAGAGAATATTGTACGATTTGCAGAGTTCTTACCATGTGACTTGGACCAAAGCAAAGTCTACAGAGGCCTCACAGCAATGTGAGGCCTTTTTTTTGCGTTAGGTTTTTGCGTGAAGAGGCGCCTGCATCTCGATTCTCTGGGAGTACTCTAGCCGGCCTTAAAGAGCTGCAAGGCCGAGTCAAAGATTCCCGCAAGTTGGCTATCTCGGGTCGCACGCTTAGGCGATTCCAATCCAGGATTCTCGAACTTTCCCATCTGTCATAAGGGACTTTGTTGGCTTCCTTCATGACAGTACGCGGACTGCACACTCCAACTTCCTATACACCGAGCAATTGAGATGTCCTGTAGAGATGGTAAGCGAAAACCTTTTGTGTGCGCGATAGAATGAGACTTTTTAGTTTGTTCTACTGGATATCAAGCCTTTTTACGTCAATCTTGGTCCGCTCCATCATTTCCTTGTCGACCTCACCGTACAAGCGAACGGTTGTTTGCGGCGTGACAGTGCGCCCGTAGAATAGCTTGTCGTCAATGTCCACCACTATTTCCCCTGTAGAGTCACGAAAAATATAATGCTCGTGATCTCCTCCGGCGCGGCTAACAATGTGTCCTGTGAGAACGACAGGTGTGTCATCCCAAGCTTTTTTCGCCTGAGCTACCGTTGTCACGCCAGCGCTGCCGCCGGGGCCTTGAAAACCTCCCCCACCTACGCCAGGAGAGTTATCCTGAAAACCGCCCGGTCCAGCCCAACAGGGAGTGAACAGGAACAGTGCCAAAGACAAAGCTAGAAAAATGCGCATACGTACCTCCAATTACTGCTGTGTTGAATGGAAAACAGACAAGAACGGCCCGCAGAAGAATTTCTGGGGCCAGTTTGGTGCATTGAATCGCGCATCCTTAAAAAAAGTCCTGGTTTGGAGTGCTTGAGCCGTCAGCCGCAAAGGGTTTTTTGCCGAAGCCGCCTGGGTACTCGGCGTCACAATGATTCTTCCCAATCGGTCAATTGCAGTGTGGAAAACCAGCATGCGGTCGAACAGGGCGCAGAGAGTGGAAAGTGCGAGCCACACGCGTCCTGTGCGTGACCAGAGCGTTTGGCCTTGACAGTCGGAGAGCCGGGCGCCAAGAGTATGCAATAATTTACGCTATGGGAAAGAGACCGACGTACATCGTACGCACTTTGCCTTGCGAAATCAGAACACAGGGCAGCGAAAATGCGCGCTCTTGGACTGCAGCTGATTGATTTGAACAGGATGTCTTGATGCCCATGGGCCACTTACGTCTCACCTCAACTGTGATTCTTCCTGTAGGGAACACTTACTCGACCGCACGTTGCTTTTCAGCAGAACGTTTCGAGTGGCACTCTGATATCGTCTCCCTAGTACTGGTTTACCGAAATACGTGTGTATCTTTTGCCCGCAATCATCGTACCTAAGTAGGAGTATCTCCTCCATCTTTTTACACACGGACATAGAAAATTTACTACTAGCTGAGTATACCAGCCACGGAAAACCTGCAGTCAAAAACGGCGAAACCTGGCACTTCCTCCGAGTCCGCCGCGAGTATACGTGTTCCTCTCCCCTTTGGCTGCAGACTGGACGTCTGGGCGCGTTAGACTCGGCCTTGTCTTGTCGGACTGCATGTGCAGCGTGCGACTCGCATGCAGTATATCCTGTATGTCAATTTGCAGGCATGGTGTCAACGAAAATTTTGCCTCAATTGTACGCAGGAGGCACTTTGAGCGCGCTGCCGATTGAAAGCTTGAAGAGGTCTGCACAGGGAGTTTTTCAACTCGATCCCAAAGGCTTTTGAAGAGGGCTAGTTAAAACACGCCACCAGTTTCAGCAAATGTCTTTGCTTTAGCCGCAGTTATAGAGACAGCATGCGCGGTCTTTGTCTGTGCGGAACTTCCGCCTTTTACTTAGTCTTAGAGCGCGACATCTGTAATTTTCGGAAAATCGTACTCCGATTCACGCCGAAACGCTCGGCTACTTTCTGAACGCTGCCGTATTTACCGATGGCGTTCAGAAGAAAATCACGCTCCATCTTCGCTACAATATCGCGAAGGGTATGCTCGTCTTTTTCAAGAACAGCCGTATAGTCATTGGGACTCTTGCCAGAAATACTGCCTGGAAGATCGTGCGGGGCGATAAGTGGACCGTTGCGGGAGATGACAAGGCTGTGGATGCAGTTTTGCAGTTCCCGAACATTACCGGGCCAGGAATAGGCAGTCAGAAGATCCAGAGTAACTTCCATGAAGGACATTTTCTTATGGTATTTGCCAGTGTAGATTCTAAGGAAATACTCCGCAAGGGGCCGGACATCCTCAGGCCGATCCCGTAATGGTGGAATGCATACAGTAGCAACATTCAGACGGTAGAAAAGATCTCTGCGAAACGTGCCTTTTTCGACACTTTCGAGAAGATTCCGATTGGTTGCGGCTATAATGCGGACATTGACCTTGCGCGCATTTGAGGAACCTACGCGGACAATTTCTCCGTCCTGCAAAACTCGAAGAAGCCTTGTCTGCATAGCAAGGGGAAGTTCACCAACCTCATCCAAAAAAACCGTACTCTCGTTGGCAATTTCGAAATATCCGGCCTTCCCCTTGGTTGAGGCACCTGTGAAGGAGCCTGGCACATAGCCAAAAAATTCAGACTCTAGAAGCGATTCGGAGATACCACCACAATCTATTTTAAGCAAGAGCTTGTCCCTGCGTGAGGACTGGGCGTGGGTATATCTGGCAAAGACCTCCTTGCCAGACCCGGTCTCCCCAAGCAGAAGCACAGTCGCGTCTGTCTCTGCAAAACGTTTGAGTTCGTGGACGACATCAGCCATAGCCTGACTGACATACACAGGAGAGAGAAAGGCATCTTCGCTCCTTGCGACATAGGCCAGCTGATCGTTCATCTGCTCTATAAGAGTACTTTGCGCGTTCACCTGCTCTTGAATATGCGCAAGCAGGATTACGTCACGCACAAAGGTGATCACAAGACAGAGTTCTCCCTGCTCGTCAAAAACAGGAAGACCGGTCAAAACAAGACGTTTGCCATTCTTTAGCCGTTGCACCCGCGTTGTGGGCTTTTTTGTGCGCACAATTTCAGGGTTGAGGATGCAGTCAAAGATGCCATCCTCAACAAGACTGCGCACATTTTTTCCCTCAATCTGCTCCTGGGTCAATCCGGTCAACAGTTCATACATACGATTGACACGCAGCGAAACCCCTCGCGCGTCACTGATAAAGACGCCATCCGGCAGTGCATCGAGAATGCTCTCAAAATGCTATGCAATAAGATCGGAAGAGGCAACCATGGCGTTCTATCGGGGAATACGCACTCTGTCTCCCAATATGGATTGGGCAACTTTCTGTACGCCGCGCATTTTCTGTTTCGAAAGCTGCACATCACCCATGGGAACAGGTCTATCCAGAAAAAAGTATTTTTGTGTGCCCAAACGATGGTAGGGAAGCAACTCGTACTGAACCCGTGTATAGGGGAGCAAAAAGCGGGCAATAGCGGCAATTGCTTTGCCATTATCGTTAAAGCCAGGTATGACGGGCGTTCTCGCAAGCACAGGAAGATTGGGAAATTCATCCATAAGAATCTGGAAATTGGCAAGAATACGCTCGTTTGATTGCCCGGTCTGCTCTTTGTGTATGCTTGGGTCCATATGCTTGATATCAAAAAGCACGGTGTTCAAATAGGGCGCGGCCTCGCGGATTGTTTCATGAGGGACCATGCCGCAGGTTTCAATTGCTGTCCGAATATGCCGTGCGCGCGCTTCGCGCAATAAGGCTATGGGAAAAGCCCCCTGCAGGAGCGGCTCGCCGCCTGACAGGGTGAGCCCCCCTTTGGAGCGCACATAAAAAGCCATATCCTGCTCAACTGTTTGCAGCAAATCCGGAACAGTCCGGTTTTGACTGTAGACAATCAGGCTTTGCGCGGGACAGGCTTCCGCGCAGGGCACAGTGGCCGGTCTCACCGGTGCTGGAGGCCCCCTCCTCGCCATTGCCTGGATGGTTGCCTGCGCAATCCATCCCTTAACAGCCGTCGGTCTCTCTATGCCCTACTCGCTTGCGACAGCGGTTGCGGCCAGCATAAGC
>JAFTDR010000030.1 GCA_017454105.1 Desulfovibrionaceae bacterium
GCTTGACAACGGCTTGCATATCACATAAGCATGTCGTACGGATTGAACAACACACACCTTCGTCTATCCGATTAGGACAGCGGCCTCTCAAGCCGCCAAGACGAGTTCAAATCGCGTTGGTGACGCCAAATAAATCAGGGACTTCAGTGCTACCCGTGGGCATAAAAGTTACGGGCAGGCAGCAGCATTCCCCGTCGGTTCCGCTCCATCCTGGGCATCTCGCCTTCGTTGCGCCTCCCGGCTCAAGCCGATATTCTCTCGCCCTATTTATCAGCTCAAGTCTCTCACGTGAGCTTGTGTTGGCAAGAGGGATAACGACCTGCGAGCATTTGAGGAGAATCAAAGCTGTCAGGTTTGCCAAGTTTCTGAACCCTTTACCAATGCGGATAAGGGTTTTGATGAGAGCATTGCAGCGTTCGCTTTGAGAACTGTTTGCCTGGTACTTGATGGCATTACGAATATTTTGTCTGTGGCCTAGCAATTTTGTCTGCAAGCTCAACGAAGGGAGTTCATCCTGAATTTCTTGATTCCTCTATCCAGCGATCAAGTTCATCTGCCGCCCCTTCTGCGTCACGCAAGTGAATAATAACCTCTTGTCCTTCAAACGACAGGCTACATGGAGTTCAGGTGAGTTGGCTTGAATTACCCGAAGTTTACCTTCTTGAGACGCAGTTCTATTTTCTGGATTTTTTCCGCGTGTACGGATTATCTAATATCGTTCAACAGTGGACGCTGAACTTCTCGTGACGCGGACCTTCATCTGCCTCGCAAGTCAGTGACTGCAAAAAGGAAGCCAGAGTGCGCTTTAGCAAATGAAGAGCCTGGTTCTTTGGGACTCCCGAGCTTGACCGATAATATGTTAATCCGTACACGCGGAAAAGTTTTTAATCAGCTCAAATCGTCCTTCCATTCACTGATGAGGATCGCCCTTCAGCCCTGTGTGCGGATCATACACAAAAGTGATTCCTAATCTGTGGTCCATTTCTTCTTCCTCGGCTACGGTTGACTCTTTTTCCAAATCCACATTCTACCGAGCGTATTCGCTATCGAGCTTCGAAGGCTTTCCAGGAAGAGCATTCAAACGCTCCTTTGCGTCACCAAGAAGCTGCGATGGTGCTTCATCCATGCAATCGAGTAGGGGGGAGCTTTGAAGCTCATCCCCTCCACACCTACTTGCGGCGACGCATCGCTAGCCGCATACGGCGGTTCCCTCCGAAACCTGCAGTCTCTATATGCGTCGCTGCAGGCGATTTCGACATCTTGTCTCAATTCGCACGCGTATGCCGGACAGTCTTGAGAGTACACGTCGGTCTCGTGCTACTCCCTATGCAATCCAATCCTTGTTTTCTTCCTGATGTACGGTGCGGCGTACCCTTTGGCTACCCCTACCCTTTACCCATAAAAAGAATGCTGGATTTTTAATTCCTTAGTTAGAGCGAACAAGAGAGCCTGCTTCTCTAATGATACCACCAAGGGAGTCAGGCCGTTCTTGATTTGGCTTGTGTACTTCAGAAGTAAGAAAACTTGTCAAGTGGCTTGACAGCTTTTTTTTCAATCACTCTCTGTCATTTTTAGCGAAATAAGTGCTTGTCAAGTACTTGACAATGCTTTTTTCCCTGTTCGGCATAAAATTAACTGTAGGGTGAAAGTCCCGAACGCGGCCCGCAGCCGCCAGTGGCAAGTATTGAGCTGTTCCCAAGGCAAGTGCGAGTGACTGGCTGAAGGCGACAGCTTGCACAGCCCAGAGGGAAGGGAATAGCAAACCTTCGGTCTGACTTAGACTATCGCCGTCATAAAAAGCCAGGCAGGCATAGCGCATGTGTACAATGGCATGCAGCCCAGTAACCAGACAGACCTATGAATAGAAAATGGGCAGGTAGGTGAAGGGAAAGTGAGTATTCTTACCTTTGGCGTGCAGCTGAAAGGCATAACCCAAAGGGGCTGGGCAGCCCCGCCGCAACGAATATCCGGTAAGAAGACTCGGCCGATGGACACTTTTCGGCATAAGGGAAGCGTCTAACCCAACGAGTGGACAATGTAGGGTAAACCATACTTGGAGCGGCTTGTACTGCGGTCGGAAAAAAAATCTGCGGCGATGTACTCCGAACGCGCAGTATTCTTGAATATCGGACAACTCATGCGCGTATTTTTTTCTAACTCAAGTATAGAAAATCTAGAACACAGTGATATCATTGATACAGAGTAGTACTGAATGAGAGGAGAGCCGAAGGACCAGCCGGAACCTTGCATCAGTAAGAACACAAGTCTTGGATTTCTTACGAGTAGTGTGAGACCGACGTTACTCCCAAGATTGTCTGGCATTCGTATACTGCGGGCAGAAAAAAATTGTCACCTAGAATTGATAATACCAGACTCTACGCTCTCGTTCGTTTGCAAAGATGTCAGTTTGTTTCTGGCTTGAGTATAAGTAGGCTGTATTAGACATGTGTCGTGATCGCCCGTGGCGACGCGAGAGGAACCACTGATTTCAGAGGGATGCGCCGTGTGCGACTAACGTTGTGTCGACGCGCGTACACTTGAGGGGCTAAGCTTTACTCCCCCTACCCGATTTTCTATGACTTAAACGTGCCTATTCCCTTACTTTTTAGGGCGGCCTTGCATCCTTTTTGACAAAGTCCTGGCGGAGTTATACTCACGGCGCCAAAGATCTCCTTCCTCCTCCTTGGGTCGGTGGACTTGTTGCGCATCGCCAATACGGTTGAAGAAGAACATTTCATCCGTCGCGAGTATACACTTGGGAAAGATGAAAACTTCTTTCTTATCTATACTGCGGTCGGAATCGAGTAGGGGGGAGCTTTCACTCCGCCCCTCTCACACCACCAGGACGTGCCGTTCGGCATCCGGCGGTTCCTTTTGTACGAAAAGAGGGACCTATACGCGGTCATTCCTCTTCGAACATCTGAATCCATACCCAGCC
>JAFTDR010000031.1 GCA_017454105.1 Desulfovibrionaceae bacterium
AAAGCTTAAGTTTATTAAAAATAACGTTCAATTCTGTTGCCGAAACTGCCTGGCAGTTTCGACAACAATGTCAAGATACTTTTTTACAGTTCCTAACGCTTCTTTGATCCGCTCCATTGCCAGAGCATAGCTTCTACTCCTAATGCCGCCAAAGGACAGGAAAATGACTGGAATGGTGCCCTGAAGATTGCGGAATTGTTCATCCTGCCAGATCGCAAGCCCTTCAAAGAGATTCGATTGTCCGGCAAATCGAGGGGAAAAGAAGGTGTTGACGGTGTCAAGCATGAGAGTCTTGCCAAAGAGGCGCGGCCGAGTGATAAGAGTTACCCTATCACCTGCTTTCCACCATTCTTTTATGAATTTCGTTTTGTCGACATAAAAACATTTTCTTTCGCGCAAAGTTACGAAATTCTGTCTGCCTATTGCGATTGTGCGTGCATGGTGTTTCTTCCTCTATGCTCTTCTGCTGGCGTACTACTTGAGGCTTCGAAAATCGTAATTATACTCGCGACGGATGAAATGTTCTTCTTCTATTGTATTGGCGATACGCAATACACCAACCAAAAGAGAAGGAAGAAGAGTTTTAGCGTCGAGAGTATATCAAAGGTTGATCGCAGTTCACGCTGTATTGCTCTACTCAATCCAGAAGCAAACTTTTTTTCCACGTGTACGAATTACAATAATCTTAAATTCCCGGCATTTCACTTGAGCCAAGCGACGAGAGGCTTGCAATATGCGGATTTACATATCTTGAGGTCCTTTGTAGCTAAAAAAATCCGTTTAGCTACAAATGGCCTCTTTTGTACAGGGAAATACGATGGAATGCGGCTGTCCACCGTGTAGCTAACTTTGAAGGCGGGAATTTAAGATAATATTGTTCAACAGCGGGCTTTGAACTTCTCGTGATGTGGACCTTCAGCTGCCTCTGCAGCCAGTAAATGCAAAAAGGAAGCAGGAAATGCCATGAGCAACAGAAAAGCCTGGTTTTTTGGGTCCCGAGATTGGCCGATTACTGTTAATCCGTACACGCGGCATTTTTGCGAACAGGACCCCACTTTTAATGATTTTCTAAGCAGAATGCGGTGTGTCAAAAAATTGATATTACAGTTCTACAGGTTGATTGCAAAAGATGCGGCTGAAAAGCCAAACGCCCAGCAGACGGGGATTGAGTCCCGTTGCAATCAACTTCTCGAATCGTAATACACCTCTAAAGTTAATTTCTTTAAATAGAAATATAAATCATTTTATAGTATTTTGTATCCGCTCACAAGACAACCGTACCATGCTCTTTTTAACCCTCTTCAACTTTGGCATGGTCAGCTCGGTCCGCATTCTCCCTTACATGAGAGGCGCATTGTACATCATCCCGTGCGCGGATACAGTATTTTTATATAATTATATAGTTTTTATGTTAATTTTATAAAACAATATTATATATCATTCTAGCATTATTATATATTTTTGCAATAAAATCTAAGGTTTTTTTCACTACTTAATTATATTTTATATTCGCCTTAAAGAAGATGGTAAACATTCATATAGAGGTTCTATTCCACATGCTCTTGCAATTTCAACTTGCTTCATAGTAATTGTTGTCATATGCTTACTACCATCTTGATACTCCCAGAATCTAATTGAATCCATTTTATCATTATGTATAAAAAACTTATACTGTGTTGGGATCTATCTTCCTTCCTGACATATACACCCACCAAAAAAATTCTTTTGAATAACAGCATCAGTCCAATAATTACCTATTTTTTTCTTTTAATTTTACTATTTTCTTCTCGACTATTAGACAGCTGTCATTTCTGCTTAGATTTTATGCAGAATACACCCGCATGGATAGCCTTGTCAAGAGATTCTGTATAGAATGTTTTTTGGGGGGACCATGTCAGTAGCGGGCTTTTTAATTTTGCTTAGAATTTTCACAAAATTCAGAAACAGGAGTCAGCGCTCAAATCTGGTGTTTTTCACTCCATGTGTCGGGTAGATGTTCACCACGGACACCCTCGGGACTGTGCCCTATTACGGCATGCGGCTCTTCAAAAAATCTTCGGTATCACGGCCTTTCCTTATCAGGACCTCTTGGGCTTATTAATGAACTCTTCACAAGATATATTGGGGGCAGAAAAAAAATTGTCACTTGGAGTTGACAATACCAGACTCTGCGCTGGGGTTCGTTTGCAAAGATATCAGTTTGTTTCTGGCTTGAGTATATCTTGCCCTTCTGTCCTCACCTTCGCATCGTTGTAAACAGTATATCTTGGCCAGCATTTCTATGTTGCCCACAGTACTGGCAATGTCCTCGATAGTGTAGTTCTGACTTTTCTCAGTCCGTGTGTAAAAATATGGTGGGGACTCCAGCTACAGTGTACGAAATGCTCAGCAAAAAAGATACATGCGAACTTTGAGAAGCCAGTAGTAGATGCAGGTATACTCGGCGTCACAAAGATTCTTGCCCGTGACACGAAGTGGTTCAGCGTGTGTCGACCAATAGAGGTCGCTCACCTTTGTCTCTCGTGGGAAAATCGTTATGCGGCCGGGTATACCATGTCTTTGACCTTCATGTGCCTATGTGCTTGTATCCACTGGCGAGCTGCATCGTGGCTTTTTCGGATTGCGACTCGGTACACGTTCTTCTTTGCTCGTCTTGGTATTGTCTCGCGTACATCCTAGGAAATCGAATTTCGTTCCACATTGAGGTCCGAACGGTAGCCTTTTCTTCCGCTCCTTCCAGCGACAATATTGCAAGACGCTGTTTCCGCTCGTCTCGCGTTTCTCATGCTTCGCGTTCTGGAACAGGATAACGAAGTCATCGGCAGAGCGCACATATGCTTTTCCACAAAGCGTGGGTATACTTGCATGTACCATCCAATCATCGAGGACGGAGTGCCACTATGCGTTTGCAACGATAGGGGATATCAGCCCTCCTTGCGTGCTTCCTCCTCGGTAACAAGCTCGAAAACCCGCGTCATTCCTAGATTTTTGGTTTTCACGTACCACTAAACGGGTACGCAGGGCAAGGTTTCGGAGTGCGCGTGGGATGCTTCTATGCACTGGCCGTCTTCCATTATCCCCGCTCTCAGAAATCTCGTACCTATAGCGCAGAACAATTCTTCTCTTGGCTATCGTGTGCCAGAAACTTCAGGAACCAGTCATAGCTATCGCCAAAGAAACCCCTGATATGACCGCATGATGATTTTCCCTCATAAGTCAAGTTATCGCCTCGGGAAGAGTCATTGTGACGCCGATCTGCCATAAGGACCCAATTGACGTCTCAAGACAAACGGTCAATTGTCCTGGTCGAAAAGCAAAGGAGCGTGGTAGAACGATGCCTTTGTTTGTTTTTCTGCCATCGCTCCTTGAACCAATCCGTCGGACGGCCTCATGGTCTTGAGTTTCCCGTTCAATTGCGGAATATACGTGCGCCTGACTGGCTTTGGTCTCTCTACTCGCGACGGATGAAATCTTCCTTCTCAATTTTCTTTGGCATACCCAGTACGACCACTTCCACGAAGGGAAGGAAAACGATCTTTGGCGTCGTGAGTAGAACTGAAACGCTTCACTCTACACAGCAGGCGTCTCTGTTTTCTTCTCGGTCTTCCTCGTATGCAGCCGCATCAACTCCGTCCACGCCTGTGGCTTTTCGCATATCCTGTTTACCATGAGATTCTGCACTGCCCCGTACGTATACTCACGACGCCAAAGACGTTCTTCTTTTGGTCGGTGGACGTATTGCGTACCGCCAATACAATTGAAGAACATTTCATCCGTCGTGAGTCTATGTGCGCCTTGCTCTTTGGCTCAGACGGGGCAGTGATCAAACATATGCTCCCTCTTGCTCTCCTGCGGTCAGAAAAAAGCTGCCAATTGGAGTTGAAACTATCAGACTCACCGTAAAACAAAATCGTAGCAAATAGGGGGAGATGAAATCCCTAACGATTTCAGGCGTTACACAAAAATTTATCAAGCACCTCAATTCGTTTCTCGTATTCGTATCTCTTGGGCTTCCCACTTCCCAAGTAGCACAACAAAGAGCAACGCTTGCATCTGCTGTCTCTCTCCAACGAGGGGAAAGGGCAACAATCTCTTGGAAGTTGCTCTCTCCTCATTGGATGTTTAGGTGTACATAGGGAATGACATCCCTGTTTGCATCTATGCGCAACTCTCTCAGCTTGTTTCTAGCGAGAGCTTTTTCGTATTGCACACTCACGACGCCAACGCTTCATCTCCTGGTCGGTAGACTTGGGTATCGAAATGGAAGATTGCGGCGCGAGTATGGCTTGGCCAGCGTACAGAACGCAATCACTTCACACGGAGGCTCTCGCTCTCCTTTGCCTGGTCAGTTTCTCTCCGACTGTGTACCGAACGTGCGCAGACAGATTACTTTTTCAATTCTGCCACAAGACCTTTCATGGTTTCCATTTCTTTCACAAGAGAACTGACGGCCTGGTCGACACGGCGCATAGAGCCTGCAGACTGTTCAAAGAGTTCATGCACATCTGCGATAGAACGGTTGATCTGGTCGCTGGCTGTTGATTGTTCTTCAGCGGCTTTTGCGATTGCCTGGACTTGATCGGCTGTGGTTTCAACATTCCCGACAATTTTCTCAAGAGCCGTCCCAGAGCGTTTGGCAAAGGATGTGGCCTCTTCGAGTTTTGCGGCTGCGTCTTGCATGGCCTGCATACTTTTTTGCGAGCTTGTTTGAATATCCTTGATCACGACGCTCACGTCGCTTGTCGAATTCATTGTCTTCTCGGCGAGTTTGCGAACTTCGTCAGCAACCACAGCAAAACCACGTCCGGCTTCACCAGCTCGCGCAGCCTCAATGGCGGCATTGAGCGCAAGAAGGTTTGTCTGGTCAGCAATGTCACTGATGACACTCATAATGCGTGTGATACTCTGCGCATGGGTGTTTAATTCCTGCATATCTTCTTGCAGAGCCACAGTTGCCGCATGTGTGGCAATGATAGATTGTACGCACTCAGAGACAATGCTTGCGCCCTCTTCCGCTTCACCCTTGGTTTCGCTGCCTGCGCGTGCGGCTTCGGAAGCATTATTGGCAACTTTCTGAACCGTTGAATGCATCTGGCTCATTGTGCTTGCCGCTTCCTGCAGTTTTTCCGCTGAGGCGTGGGCGCCAAGATTGAGCTGCCGCATTTCCTCCGCAAGGTCTGCTGTTGCTTTTGCGATGTGTTCTGTCATCTCGTTCAGACTGCCAGCCGCATCGAGCATCTGCTCATGTGAACGACGGACTTCTTCTCCCTGTGCCTGTGCCTGTTCTCCAGCGATACGGGCCTTCTCCGCCTCTTCGTACGCCTTATGACGCTCTTCCTCTGATTTCTCTATGGTTTCACGAAGGGAAATCACCATGCCCCGTAAGTCGTCGCAGACATTCCCCAATTCGTCTTTGCGCACAAGATCAAGTTTGGCGTCAAGGTCGCCCTTGGCAATAGACCGAGTAAAGAAACTGACGATTTGAATATCGTGGGTCACTCGTCGAATGATAAACAGTAAAATGATCGCAACGATAAAGGCTGCGCCGAGCATCATGCCAAGCGTGATATTCCGCACAAAGGAAACTTCCTCTTCAATTTCCCTTGCGTCCATGCAGGTAACAACGATGGTCTTTGACTGTCCTTCATGGTAGCACGAGATGACGCGACGCACGCCTTCACTGGAGATCATCTCCCGTGTTTCACTGGTATTCGGCGGAATATTCTCCATCCACGGCTGCGACTTAAACATGTTGAGCTTGTAGATTTTATCTGTGTTGGCATGAGCGCTCATCCGACCACTGCGCGCATCGACAAGATATACGTATCCTGTTTTTCCAACGGTAACGTTTCCAATGGTTTTTTCTGTATAACTTTGTGCGGTCATGATACCGTAGAGAACGCCGACAATAGCATTGCGTGAATCGGTAACTGGCGTTGCAACGATAATGGCCTTGGTTTTCAAAGATTTACTCTCAAGAGGTGAACTCATGAGTGTCGCACCACCAAGTGCTTCAGAAAAATAACTGCGTGTGCCAACATTTACCTTATCAACAGATTTTTGAGAAGAACTTGCTATAACAGTTCCGGATCTGTCGGTTAAATTATACTGCACAAAATCAGGATATATCTGAGGCAATTGTTCCATATACTTTT
This sequence comes from Desulfovibrionaceae bacterium, assembly GCA_017454105.1. Lineage (GTDB taxonomy): Bacteria > Desulfobacterota > Desulfovibrionia > Desulfovibrionales > Desulfovibrionaceae > Desulfovibrio. The sequence goes on from JAFTDR010000031.1 coordinate 6,156, forward strand.
GCACTGTAGCAGTAGAGACTTTGATAGACTCAGCATCCTTACTTGCTAAAGCGTCAACATATCTTTGAATACTTCTCTCTTTAGCAATCGATTGTAACGTTTGCTTGTATGCAGCGATAGAATTTTTAATATTCTTATTCGTCGCAAAATTAACAGAAACCATCATCTCCTTCATATTATTCTCTAATTGATTTATCGTCAAATGAGAAAGAACGAAGGAAGATGCCACTATCAATACAACAAGTGTAATAATACTTGGAACAACAATTTGATTTTGAAGATTCAGTGATATTTTCATTTTTTTCAGCGTTATTATGCTATTTTTTTCATTTAAATAGAAAAACGCTGCCTCCTTTTTGGGTTTTGATTCGCCCTATATACTATACTGCGGTCAGAAAAAAAATTGCCACTTAGAGTTAAAAAAAGCACACTCAGTGCGGACTCCCGCTTACAAAAATGTCAGTTTATTTCTGTCTGGAGTATAGTAAAAAATTTCGGGCAGCTGTACAATTCTACAGCTTGATTGCAAACGATCTGGCCGAAAAGCCAGGACACCCAAGAGGAGACAGAGTCCCCTTGCAATCAACTCTCGAATCGTACTATTGCCTGATATCATCTCATTGAACTGCGCTTCTCGGATCAATGGGTGGAGTTGTGGACAGAGCAGCAAAGCCCCCTGGAAAAGAGGTACAATCTGCTGAAAGTCGCATTCTACTACTGGCTTAGCAAAATTCGTGTTATCGTTACGCTCTACTGTCCTTGCAGCGTAGAAGGGCCCACTATATTTTTACAACACGGACGTAGAGAAGGGAGTACTGCTGTACGCTACGGATATACTGCGGTCTGAAAAAAAGTTGCCTCTTAGAGTTGAGAATACCAGACCCCGTGCTGACTCCCTTTCGCACATCTGTCAGTTTGTTTCTGACCACAGTATACATTGAAATTGGCCCACGCGCCCTGGGTTGACTTCTTTCTTTTGCCCCCCTCCTATTAGCGTTGTCTCGCCATTAGATCATGGGACAACCACTCGCCCCCTCTCTACTCGGCATCACAAAGATTCTTCCCCACGACATGAACGTATGTATCCGCTCTTTGTACACCTTCTCATTGTGCCAGTACCGATCGCCAAGGCGAAGGGGGACTTGAAGAAACAGAATCAGCTGAAAGGAGCATGCCGCAGTCACCAAGTTGAGTGGATACGAAAGTATACTCACGACGCCAAAGAAGTTCTTCAGATCCTCTTGGTCAGTCAGTGTATTGGGTATCGCAAGAAGAAGTGAGATTGAAGATTGCATCCGTCGCACGTCTAACCCAGCGGTACGACCAATTGAGGTCGCTCTCCTTTGACTCTTCTGGGCAAATCGGAATGTGGCCGGGTGTAACCTCACAGCAGCACCGTCTTGCCAGGAGCAAATTGAGTACGCTGCGCTTGACGCTCACGGCATTTGTCAGGGGATCTGTCAGTATCCCTCTGCTTGCCCTTATACAATGATTCTCGCAAACCAAAAAAAGAATTTCCAGCAGGAAAGGAAAAATGGCTTGAATCACGATGTTTTCAAACCCATTTTTTCACGGAGTGCGTCATTGTCTCCCGTACACAGTTAACACCAACAAGTGACAACTATCCTGCCACAAAGTCTCATACAATACCAATGAGCTTTGCATCACAGGTCTACTGCGTCCAGAAAAAAAGTTACCACTTTGAGCTGAAAAGACCAAACTCAATGCTGACTTCTTTTCGCAAAAATGCTAGTTTATTTCTGAATTAAGTATGTACTCTGGTGGGCACAATGATTCTCCCCCAACCAAGTGAAGAGACTCACCCTTGGAGACTCACCATTGGATGCTTGCGAAAGACCAGTATGCGGTCGAGTATCATGGACTTCGCGTACACGCAACGCCAACTCGGTCGCTTAACGATTCTTCCTGTTCTGGCCATTTCCAGCAGGAAAGGAAAAAATGGCTTGAATCACGGTGTTTTCAAACCCATTTTTTGCACGGAGTGCGACATTGTCTCCCGTACACAGTTAACACCAACAAGTGACAACTATCCTGACACAGAGTCTCATACAATACCAATGCGCTTTGCATCACAATACTGCGGTCAGAAAAAAGTTACTACTTTGAGTTAAAAAGACCAGACTCAATGCTGACTTATTTTTAAAAAAATGCTAGTTTATTTCTGAATTGAGTATATACTCAGGTGGGCACAATGATTCTCCCCCAACCAAGTGAAGAGACTCACCCTTGGATGCTTGCGAAAGACCAGTATGCGGTCAAGTAAAATGGACTTTGCATGACGCGTAAGTCACTCGGTCGCTTAATGATTCTTCCCGCTTTGGCCGATTGCTCTGGGAAGCATTTGATGCTGTACGGAAAACCATTGTGCGGTCGAGTATACTGCGCGTGAACGCATACGCCACTCGGTCGCTTCGATTCTTCCCCTTCTGGCCAATTGCGCTGGGCTGCATTTGATGCTGTGCGGAAAACCATTGTATGGTCGAGTATAGTGGACTTCGCATGAACGAATACGCCACTCGGTCGCTTGATGATTTTTCCCCTTCTGGCCGATTACGCTTGGTCGCGTTTGATGCTGTACGGAAAACCATTGTGCGGTCGAGTATACTGCGCGTGAACGCATACGCCACTCGGTCG
>JAFTDR010000303.1 GCA_017454105.1 Desulfovibrionaceae bacterium
GAGATCAGAAAATCCGCTTTCTATCACCACTTAGCGCTACAGAAGAACTTACGGCGGTAGCCCTATCCTACCGTCAAAAAGTTCTTGGCAAGTAGAAAGCTCGTTTTTTGCCTTTAAGGAGATCAGAAAATTCGCTTTCTATCACCACTTAGCGCTACAGAAGAACTTACGGCGGTAGCCCTATCCTACCGTCAAAAAGTTCTTGGCAAGCAGAAAGCCCGCTTTTTGCCTTTAGGGAGATCAGAAAATCCGCTTTCTATCACCACTTAGTGCTACAGAAGAACTTACGGCGATAGCCCTATCCTACCGTCAAAAAGTTCTTGACAAATAGAAAGTCCGCTTCCTGTCTCGATAAAGAAACTTTCAACGTCAATCTCATCTCTACCGACAAAAAGCTCTTGACAAGCAGAAAATCTGCTCTCTTGCATCGCAGGGGAAAGACCTTGGCGTACAGTCTCAACCTACTCGCAAAACTTGACACTCCCCACGCCTAAAGGCGAGGGATTCTTGGTTCGACGAACACTGCGCCGCGACCGTGACCGCTTCGTTTTACACGTTCTCCCCAAGCGTAACTTCCCGTGTGTCCCACGGTAGTTTTATCTTGTTCACGCCGTTTCCAGTGCTTTTCGCAGGATGTTCTTTTACGATGTCGTTGCTTGAATGATATTTTACCGACTTCATGTTTGTATTATCTTGAATTCCCGCCCTCCGTGTTACCTACATGGCTTCAGAGGCCATTCTCCTACTACGGCGGCGAATTGTAGCTAAATAAACTCGTTTAGCTACAAAGGCTTTTTTTGAGTTGGAAGAGATGATGGACTGTAGCTCACCTCCATGTAGCTAACTCGGCCTCTGCGGGAATTTAAGATTATACGATATTGATTTGTCGAACAAATGTCCGGCTACCGTCGGACGCGTCTTATATCCTCATCCCTAAAGGGCGGGGTTTTACGGCACATTTGATAAGTTAAAGACAGTATACCTAACGTAAATGGTAAAGTCCAGCGTTTTGACAATATTCACACGCACTTTCTTGTATCCAACTTCAGGTATAAACCATAATCACCACCATCCATACAGTAATCTGAAGCGGTTGACGTGAAAGGAATAGGATATGAACGGGAACATCGCATTATACAAACATATTGTCTGCGTGCCCCATGATAACGCACCGAACTTTTTTGCCACCATACCAGTATGGGTTATATACTTTACCGGTTCTTTGTCGAGCTTAGGCGCAGCTTGACTGTGGAAGTACGTACAACCGTATGACAATTGTACGACTTTTCAGAAAAATGTACCGATATTTGAAAGCAAGATGAAGGTGGATTTTTTTTGACGGTATACCGGACGGTATACCAGACAGTATAGTACGACATTTTTTTTAAAAAGTCCGCATGGTTTCTAGGTTTTCAAAAAAATCAGCTACTTTCCTTCCAGCACAAGGGTCTGGCCCATGAGCATTGTGGCTTTCTGGGAGAAGGCCCGTGAGGAGACGCGGGGCAGCTGTATTCTGCTCTTCTGACTCTCAAAGGCGTCCAAAGCGTCAAGACTTGAGAGATGAACAGTGTACTGCAGAAGAACGGTTCGCCCTTTCAGGATATGCGGTGTTATTGTCATGCTAAACCCTGTGGTCACTTCCCCAGGCGAGAGCGAAGTTTCTGTTCCGTGATCCGTGGTCTCGGTCGTTGAGCCAGCCAAATAGCTTATTTTCTGGATCGCCTCGACCGGAGCCGGCTGATTGTTCAAGGTGACAATGCCGGCAGAGGTGATCTGCCGGGCATGACCAATGTTTTTAAGCGCCGTAAGCATGGCCTGTGAGCCCTTAAGCTGCCCGTCCAAAACAAGAGCCTGTGCGGACCCAAGCAGCCCCTGGCTGACCTGGCCTATCCCAAGTCCGACGCTTCCGCCCCCAACGCTTATCCCAGGCAGAATGGCCGCAAGATTCGCTCCGATCTGACTGCTGTCGGTCACATCAAGGGCGTAGACATTGACCTTCATCGCGACCTGACGCGTGAAACTCTCATTGATCGCATCGATGTAGCGACCTATCTGGCGAATCCTATCCGGCGCATCGCAGACAGAAAGCGTTCCGGCAGCCTCATTTCCCACAACACTTCCCTGCGGGGAGAGCATGGTCTTCACATTCGCAACCGTGTCCTTAAAGGTGTCAAAGGCAAGCTGCCCCTTGTAGGATTGGGAGATCTCAGCCTCCACCTGCCCTCCATCCTCACGATTGCCCCCGCGCCTCTCGTTCCGGCTCTTGTTTGTGACAACCGAGCCCGAGGACACACCGCCTGGCACAGTCTTTAAGACAAAGGTCTTGATCATCCGCCGCGCAAAGGTGATGGTATTGCTCTTGCGATCATACTCCCAGCCAAAACCGGACTGCGCGGCTATCTGATCGAGCAAACCCTTGAGCGCGCCCTCGTAGTTTATGCCAAGACGCACAAGAGGTGGCTGCGCAAATCCCTCCTCAGCGAGCAGAGCAAGCAGATCGGGATCCCCCTTCTGCTCATGAAACGTCTCTTGATGCGCAGTCTTTTGCTCCGCAAAATCGCGGACAAGATTCACATGCACGGGAAAAAGACGCTGTATTGTGTCACACAATTCAGTGAGCGGCGCGTGGACGCGCAAAGTCACTGGACTTGCAAGCATTGGGGCATGCTCGTCATCAAGCGGCACGCGCCGCACAGGCAAAAAACGCTCGTCAAGAACGCGCATTGTCTTCCCCTTCGCAAGTTCCTGAAAACCCTCATGTGCGTCGCGCACAGCCTGACGGTCCTGCAGGGTCGCTCGCCCGCAACCAACTAAAAAAACAAGCAGCACACATGGTAGAACAATGCGGACCATTTATTCCCCCGACACAGTGAGCAGAGAGTTTGTGCGATAGAGCGTGGCCCGAAGCGGATAGCCCTGACGTGTGAGCCCTTGAAAGAGAGACTGCAGGGCGTCCTCGAAACTATTGCCAAAATCCGCCCTGCCCCCAATTATGTATTCAACATCCGCCATCCAAATCAGATCGTAGTTTGCCCGCGCGCACCAGCCAACAAGCTGTTCTGAGAGACTCCCAGGGACAATCCGAAAGAGACCCTCTTTGGGAGGTGCTGTCACACGAACCCGCATCCCTGGAAGAAGCCTGCTCTCTGCTCGCACATTGTTCCAGGCACAGAAATCGGAAACTGCAAGCCTGTACTCTGCCGCAATATCCCGCGCAAGCGCCGCACGGCTTAGTGTCACCCCTTCCCCTGCGCGCACAGACACAGTCTTTGCCTGCCAATCAAGATGGAAGATAAGCCCATAGCGCTTGCCAATCTCGGTCAAAACAGCTGTCCAATCGCGTCCCTGGGCATTGATCGCAACGGATCCCGTGTACGGGAAGGGCGGCAAAGCCCGCCAGCCAGAGGGCAGAATGCGCGCAAGCACACGCGCAAGCCCGTCTGTGCAGTTGACACGCACACTCTTCCCGCATCCTTCCGCTTTTCCTGTATGCACAAGAATTGGCTGTTCCCCTGCCTGCGCAGGCGTTGCGCAGAGCAGAAAACAAAGCACAAGCACTCTCACCATAGAAGCCTCCCTCTCTCTGTCAGCCGAAGCGCAAGTGGCCGCCTACCCCCAAAGACAAGCGTTCGTACAGAGCGCAGCGCAGCCATTGGGCGCATACCGAACAATTCGATAGCCACAAAAAATGCCGCCCAAAGAAGCGAGAGTACAAAGCTCTCCCAGCACATGTGGAAACCCCAAAAACAGAAAGCAAAGACTATCCGCGCGTCAAAGCCAAAAAAACGCACCTGCCGCCCAGAATCACGCCAGTGAACAGTAGCCATATCAGCCATGTTATTCCTTTTTACATATCATGTTTATTAGAAACACAGTCAAGGCCAGCGCAGGCCCGCTGCTCCTGCACAAGGGAGGCGTAGGTCTCATCGCGCAGCAGTCCAGCCGCATACTTTTCTGTGCAGTCAGCAATAAGTGTCCTGCCCCTCTCCTCAACTTTTGCCCGAACAGTTGGAATTAAGGCCTCGTAGGGCGTTGCGTAGAGCTGCATACGCAGGGCCTCATCAAAGACAAGATATTCGCGCAGAGCAACGCGGCCTGTGCTTTTCCCAGGCACAAGACGCTGATGGAGGATCAAACGGAGATTGGCCTTTAAGGCGGCTGCGATCGGCGCCCGCTCTTCAAGAGGAAAGGTATTGACAATGCGGGTGATTGTCTGGGGCACATCTTGAGCGTGGACTGTCGCGTAGCAGGTGACACCCTGCTCAGCAATTGTCAGCATGGCCCGCAATGTCTCCTGATCGCGCGCTTCACCAACCATGACAATCTCGCCCTTCCTGCGTGTCATAGAGCGCACGCCTAAAGGCCAGGAACTCACATGCGCTTCCACCTCAGACTGAGTGATCGGGGCCGAGCGCGATGCGTGCGGAATCCTTGTCAGATCAAACTCAATTGGATGCTCAAGGGTCAGAATGTGTCGGCCAATCCCAAGCCCCCCACAGGATCGCTTGACAATCGCCGCGTGCAATAGGGCTGCGAGCAGCGTTGATTTGCCGCTCCCCATAACGCCTGAAATCAACACTAGGCCATTGTGGGGATAGCAGTGGCGCACAAGATCGTCTGGGAGCCCGCAGTCGGAAAGACTGGGCAGAGCCGTTGGCAAAGCCCGAAGGACAATGTAGTGGCCGGCATTGCTCGCTGTCACATTGACGCGAAAGCGCTGCATAAGGCCTCGGCACTCGGACACCCGAACAGAGTAGGCAAAATCCGCGCTCATGCCGCGCTGGACGTTTCCGGCCTTGTGTTCCTGACCGGAAAAAAGATTGGTCAAAAGCTGCGTTTCCCCAAAGGACAAGGTAAAGTGGTCGCTTACCGCAAACCAGCGCCCATCCACCTGGATCCACGGCGGATCGTCTGCCCGAAACACAATGTCCGATGCCCTGACCGAAACAGCCCAGAGCAAGAAGTCGTTGACCATCTCCCGGGTCACCGTGTGTCTAAGGACCCCAGGATAGAGGACATCAGGACAAGACAAAGCCTCACTCATAGTTTCCTCCGTGTGTTCTGAAGAGACAGCGACAAGCCTGTCTCCGTAGTCTGCGATGCCCGACGTGCGGAATCGCAGCCCATTGGCTCCGAACTCTCGTGTTCTTGCCAAAGACATGCTTCTGCTGCCTCTCTGTAAAAGAAAGCGAACGTGCCGCTCACAAAAAATCATCCACCTAAAAAAGCGATCACAATACTATGTGCAATCCGGCAATTGGCCTATGTCAATCGCTCCGTGCGAAAAGAGAGCAAGAGTACCATAGACAGCGACTGAAACGCCTGGTTCGTCGTTCTGCTACTGCGATCAGAAAAAAAAGTTGCCAGTTGACGTTGAATGGACCAGACTTCCGTTTGTTTCTGACTCAACGCGGCGTACACAAGTTTTTCGACCCAAGCCAAAGCAATTCGACTTGTTTCGACCTCATAATCAGGGGACCTCGCCTTCAGAGATTTTGTATCGCACACAATTTCTCCCTCAAGGCGCGTCTCGTATACCCGGCCGCATAAAGATTTTCCCTCGCAGGCCACAGGAGAGCGACCTCAAAAAATCGGCAAGGGAAGAATCATTGTGGCGCCGAATATATCTGAGCCACAAAGAGACTGCGGTCAGGTTGCCACTTTAAAAATAACGACCCAGTGCTGACTCCGCCTTCGTAAACATGTCAGTTCGTATATGGCTTACTTATGGTCTCCTCCTTGTGTGAAGCGCGCAGGAGCCGTTATCTGAAAGACCTCCGGCTCAAGCGTCCGTTTTGTCTCGTCTACTCGCTCGGAAAGCGCGCCTCTTTGAAGCACAGGCGCCGTAACACGTCCTTCTTTCTCTAATATGAGAAAGCGCAGCATGCCCCGGTAGTCGCTCGCAAGCCGGTGTATAGAGGCATCAAAAACGGACTGTGCGTGGGCCACGCCTTCACGCCAGCCATAAGCCAGCGCTTTCTTCCACTCGCCCCGCTCTTCCGCGCTTTCCGGCAGAAGTGCTTTCTCTATTGGCAAAACGCTTGTGTCACACTGAAAATACTCCCGAAACGTGGGCGCCCGCAAAACCATGCGCGCGGGCGCCACGATCTGATAGCTTTCCCGGCTTACGCGGATTTCTGTTTCATCCACAAGACGGGCGCTCGGTCCAGCCCAGCGCACAATAGGTGGCAGCATTCTGTTCCCAATAAGCAATCGTCTAAAATCAAACAGAGCCTCAAACATATCCTCCCTCTGGCGTACGGCACGCATAAACGCCGCGTATTTCCACTGAAATCCTTTCTGAAAACCATACACACGCGCGGAATGACAAAGAGCCTGAAAGCGCACTGCCCCCTTCTTCGGAACGCGGGGGGAGGCGAGCGTCTCTTGGACGAGCCGCTCAAGAGCGGCCTCGCTCGAACAGGCGACATCAGAGAGCAGGAAAAAAAGAACAAGACTCAGCGCACAAATCCGCATACACCCTCCAGGGCGCTCTCGTATACTTGGGCGGCACAAAGAAAGCCCATATATGCGGCCCAAGGCAAAGCGCCTTGCCAATCATATAACAATTAAATTTGACATGTCAAATATAATTTTTACACAGTGCTGCAAAGAGCGAAACAGAGCGAAACAGGCCGCTTGTACGTCTCGCCGAAATCATTAAGTCACGGGCGCACGGGCGATTGCCTTCTCTCTGTACAAAAAATTCCTCGTGTACGGAGTACAATACTATCGTTCAACAGTGGACGCGGACCGTCATCTGCCTCTGTAGTCAGTGACTGCAAAAAGGAAGCAAGAATGCCACGAGCAAGTGAAAAGCCTGGTTTTTTGGGGCTCCCGAGCTTGACCGATATACTCGTAATCGTACACGCGGGAAAAATTGCACATGGAAAAATACCAGACGTACGCTGCCTCGTACAAATTGACGTATCCACTCTTCGGCTCTTTCAGATGCTACAGAGCGTGAGCAATACCCATCTTTTCTTCAAAACAAGAGAGGCTGAATTCGCATTTCGCGATCCAGACTCTCTCTACTTCGAGAAAAACTTTGCGTGCCAGCCATTCGAAATGGTGTCGGCATCCTGGGTATAGGTACAGCTACGAAGGAAGGCCGCACAATGCCTATTGAGTACTTTTGCCCCTCTTTGATCCTCGTATGGTGGAGGGGCAAAATCAACGGCGAACCGTACACTTCCTCCCACACGTCCGCGAAAATTGCAGCAGAAAATAGGCGTGACCGCTAAGAGCTTTGTCATCTGACCAAGAACGAATCTCGTGTTATACTGCGGTCACAAAAAAAGTTGCCACTTTAGTTGAAAATACCAGACTCTGCGCAGACTCCCGTTCGCAAGCATGTCAGTTTTTTTCTGGCTGGAGTATAAAGGCCCGCAAGCTCATCACTCGACTTTCGATGGTGCCTCTTGGATTGCCGTGAGGTGAACCATGCGGGAGTTCATCTCACGGATATGGGAGGTTACGCGGTCGATGTCCTCCTTGGGAACGAGATATTTCGCAAGAACGCTGCTCGAGATCTCGATGGAGGATTCGAATTCCTCGGAGATGACTACGGATGCGCCCGCTTGCTTGAGCGGTGCGATTTCCTGCAAGAAGCGCGTCCGGGCGACTATGTGCATGTCGGGGTTGATCTTGTGGGCCTCCTGCGTGATGGTGCGCACGACGTTCGGGTCGGATATGACGATAGCCATGACGCTGGCCTTGTCTATGCCAAGATGCTCCAGAACGACTGGCGACGTGCCGTCCCCATGCATGATAGGCTCACGCCCGCGGTATTTGGCGACCGTCTCTGGGTTCATCTCAAGAATCGTGTACCGGATGCCAAACTTTTTTGCGGCTAGGGCAAGATGCCTGCCGCTTATGCCGAAGCCGACGATGATGAGATCCCCCGCCTTTGCCGGTTCGTCTGACGTTTCCTTTTCCGACAGTTTTTTCGTGACTGCAAGCCTCTCCGCGATTTTCGGGGCCAGGGCGATGATGGCTGGTGTCAGCATCATGGTTATGACGCTCACGGCGAGAAAAACCTGATAGTCATTCCCAGAAAAGAGATTCATCTTGAGGCCCTTGTCCGCAATGACGAAGGCAAATTCTCCGACCTGCGCGAGAGAGAGGGATGTGAGTACGGCCACTTTCATGGAATAGCCCTGGATGAGAACCAACGGTATGGTCACAATGGATTTGAATGCGATGAAAAAAAAGGTACACGCCAGGATCATTCCCAGATGTCCGAACAGGAAATGGACATCAAGCAGCATTCCCACGGAAATGAAGAAAAGGCTTATGAAGGCGTCCTTATACGGCAGAATTCCAGATAAGATGCTCAAGCTGTAGGGGGAGCGTGCGAGCAGAAGGCCTCCCAAGAAGGCTCCCAGGGAAAGCGAGAGCCCGAGCGCGTTCGTCAGGGTCGCCATGCCCAGGCAGAGCCCAAGCGTTGTCAAGAGCAGCACTTCCTGAGCCTTTGTCGCTAATACGGCCTCCATGAGACGGTCAAGCCACAGGCGTGCGGCGATGAGCACCCCGCCGAGAATCAAGACTATCTTTCCGGTGGAGAAGAGTGCGGACTCCCATGAGAGGCTGACCGCCCCCGCGAGCAGTGGAACGCATATGAGCATCGGCGCAGCCATAATGTCCTGAAAAACCAGTATTGCAAGGGAAAGTCGTCCGTAGGGCGTATCGCTCTCCCCCCTTTTCTGAATGAGCTGGAGTACTATGGCAGATGAGGAGAGGGCAACCAGGCATCCCCAGAGGATGCCTTCCTGCAAGGACGTATTCTCTGAATCTATCATCAGCATCCAGAGCATGACCGCAAGTATCGTCATGCCGATTTGGAGCGTGCCACCAAGGAACACCGGTCTTCTCAGTCTCTTCAGCGCATCTCCAGAAAGCTCCATGCCGATAGTGAACATCATCATGGCGATGCCGATCTCTGCTATCTCGCTCACCGCGTGCTGATCTGAGACGAAGCGTAAGGCATTCGGCCCGAAAATGGCACCTGTGAGCAGAAAACCAACCGTTGCAGGCAATTTCAAGCGGTTGCAGAGCAGGATGACCGCTATCGAGAGAAGAAAAAGAATGACGATTTCATCTAATATTCCTTCCATGCCCTATACCTCGCGCCAGAGACTTCCGCATGCTAGTGTCTCCTGTTTTGAATGTTCACCAATTATACGATACATTTGCTGCAATTGCGCAGTATCCATGTCCAATGCGATCGCAGACGACATACAGTCTCCTTTGCATAAAGGGTGACAAAATGCCTGCGTTTCTACCAAGTTTCGCCATAATTTTCAACCGGCGACTCGTGGCTCCCGTCAGTGACATGGCCCGCTAGAAAAATTCCCACTTGCCCCTTCCTATCACCCTTTGAAAATCCAGACTCTGCCTCGTCTCGGTGTACAGCCAGTTCTGCTTGTCATGGGCAGACGTGGCGCAAAGACAATGGGCGAACCTCTGCGCTCTAACCTGCGGACGGGATACTGCAGCCATAGCGAGTATACCCTGCTGTATCGCGTACAAAGTCGGCGTTCTGCGGTGTTTGCTGCAGCATACCATGTACAAATTGCTACTGCGTTTTTTCTTAAGCTGGTACTGTATACTCGGACCGCACATTGATTTTCCGCAGAACGCTTAGAGTGACACTCTGACATCGTCCACCGAGGGAAACTATGAGGCTGAGTATATCAACGCGTGAGTTATACTCTAGCCAGAAACCAACTGACATTTTTGCGAACGAAAATCTGCACTCAAGCCTGGTATTTTTAGCTCCATGCAGTATACCGACTCAGCAGTTATCTTGCGAACAATACCAGAGGGAAAAACGCATACCCGTCAACAGGGGACTCAATTGAGCCAAAGGCGCAACATACCCGGCCTGGCTTTTCCAAGACAGCCAAATCGGTCTCGTGACGCCCGAGTATACTCGGGAGACCAGTGTGTCAGAATAGTTGTCATGTACGTGCGCCGCACTCTACGCAAAACTTAGGTTTGCAAGCACTGTTCCCCGCTCGTACAGACTTTTTTGGTGCTGCGCAACGCTTTGTGGCATCACCTGCAGTCGAAACCCTATGCACTCGACCGTAATTGCGAAATTGTAAGCCGAAGCGTGGGCTAAGGCGTCCCGTTGAGCATATTTATATAATAGATGAGAGTGCCTCGCGCTTCTCGTTTCACCGGCACAGGCAGAGTCCCCAATAGAGAAGCCAAGAGATCTGGTCTCCTTGGCGTGTGCGCGGAAAACCATTCTGCGGTCGAGTATAGCGCACTGATTGGGTTCTTGGCCGCGTACAGATTCTCCCCGAGCTTCACGCCAGAAAAAAAATGACCAAGATGTATGACGTTCTAGGAAGAGCTGCAAGGTATTTCCAGCTGCAGTATACCAAAGCCAAAAACAAACTGACCTTTTTTGCGAACGGGATCAGCACTCAAGTCTGCTATTTTCAATTCCATGTGGCAATTTTTTTCTGACCGCAGTAAGGCCATGGGCTCCGTGCTTGTGCGCTCGCAAGGCCCAGAAAAAAGAGCCAGCCTTGCAGCCACTGCGTGTGTACCCGGCCGGGATAAAGATCGGCCAAAATTGGTCGGCATGGGAAGAATCATTGTGATGCCGAGGAGAACATGTCCGTTTTGACGACCCATGCAAGCTGTGGTATACCCGCCCCCGTACAAGACGTTCGGCAAAAATTGGTCGCGCACGAAGAATCCTTGGGATTCCGACTCGAGCCTATGCTGCGATCTCGAAGCAAAAACCCGCCAACGGGAGAAGGGCCCGCGCGGATCCTCTGGAAACCTGCCGTGAAGAATCGCAGCCTGTGTTCGGCGCGACGTAAGCGACTTCCTTCTCACTTCTGTGTGAAAAAGCATTGTGCCGCGCACAGCTGACAAATCCCCGACAAATCCGACCAGAGAGCAGCGCATGCTCTTTTTTGCACTATACTCGACCGCAGATCGGAGAGAATCATTGTGACGCCGAGTATACGACAGAAATGACGAAGGCGAACTGACATCCGAGACGCTTGCGGCACGTATACTCAGCCTCATAAAGATTTTCCTCTAGGTGGACGATGTCAGAGTGTCACTCTAAGCGTTCTCTCGAGTATACACCAAACAGCAGTGGCTATCCGCTGTATACGCAAAAGCAGGCGTACGCAAATATACCCAGCTGCATAATGATTTTCCCTGGGCAAGCTAAGGCAAGCGGCCTCAATTGGTAGGCACCGGCTCACTGTGTCACGCGAAGAATCATTGTGACGCCGAGTATAGCGGCCCAGCCCCCCCGAGAAAGGCGGGGCAAAAAAAAAAAATGCGGATTGCTCATTTTTTTGTTTGACAAGCCCAGGAATTTTATCTATCTTGCCGAAACTTGCTCGTTGCGCGATGCACACGCTCTTTTCTCTGCATGTGTACGAGATGCGCGGCGGCCAGTATCCAGAATAGTATTAGGGCATTGCATGCTCTGGCATGCTTCTTGCTATACAGGGCGAAGGCGCGAGAATGGCTGCAAAAAAAAAATTGCATACATTCTTGACAGGCTTTCTCTCTTTCACTATTCTCCAATGCAGTAAATAAGACAGTGTGCTCCTTGCTGCACTCAACTCCTGCGGAGTTGATTGTCTTTACGTTCTGAGAGCCCTATACATTCCTCTCAGAAGTTTTTTTACAGTTTTTATTTTTGTATAGTGCTCTCGATGACGCGGTGCATGTCTATGAACGCGTCAATCGAGCTAACCAAGAGAACCATACCCGCAGAGTACTTTGCAGAATGGGGATAGGCTCTCAAACTCAAGGAGTAAACAATGGCCCAGTATGAAAGTGGACAAACAGCTACACAGGAACAGGTAACAGAACTTACAAATAATTCTAGCCTTTCTGATGCTACCAGAGCCCAAATTGAGTCTCTTGTCGCTAGCGGCAAAGACGTCAGCCTGATAGGTAGCGATAGCGCCACAGAAAAAGCTACAGTTGCCAGCCAGACAAGCTCAGCCGCTGCCGTCGCCGCTTCGAACGCGACATTAGAGAGCTTAACCTTATCCGATGCGACGGCTCTGGCCTTCAGCAACACGTCCGGTAATGTGAATGCGAACGCGCAGCAGCCGGTGTCTGGCACCTTCAACGATTCCAGCAATCTCAATCTCAACGTCAATAACAACGCTGACAACGACATCAGCCTTGGCGGCTCTACCGGCACGACAAATGTCAATGTCAACCTCGGGAATGGCGACAACAACGTCACTCTCAGTGGTGAGAGCGCGAGCAATGTTGGAATTAACGCCGGCAACGGCAACAACATCATGCAGCTTGGCAATGCCCAATCAAGCGGCGCATTCACCGATATCTCGGTTACAACCGGCGACGGCAACGATAGTATCGGTATTGAGGGCACCTTCACTGGTCAGATCACAACAGGTGCCGGTGACCTCGATCTCGCGCTTGATGCATCGACTCAGGCGGATGAACACACATCCATCAGCGTTGACGCTGGCGAAGGCTTCGATTTGCTCCGTTTGATTGGTAGAATGGTTAAGCACGCCTTCGAATTCTCAAACGGCAAATTCCACATGCATTCCGGCAATATCGAAATGACCGGCGTCAATGTCATCGCTACCGATTCCGACGGCGACGGCGTTATCGAAAACGGTACTGACCACATCACGATTCTTGCCACAACTGAGGAAGACAGCCTGATCGCCAAGCTCTACAAGGTCGCTCTCGGCCGTGAAGCCATCGACGATGCAAACGGCTGGAACGCCAGCACCTTGGGCGGCTTCAACTGGTGGACCAACGAGTACGAGAAGACCAACGACATCACCAACCATGAGCAGCTTGTCCGCGCCTTCTTGAACTGCGACGAGTTCCATAACAAGTACGATGCCATGGATGACGTGCAGTACGTCAACCAGCTCTTCACCAACCTCGGCGTCTCCGACTCTGCAGCGGCTCAGGACTACATCAACCAGCTTGCGAACGGCTCGATTGACCGCGAGACGGTTGCCTGGCAGATTGCGACCAGCGAGACTGCTGTCAAGGTCCTTGGTAGCGACGGCGAGCAGTACGTCATCGACGGTGACTTCACTCAGCAGGCTTAGTCACGTATACACTGCGTGTATGCTCATAGCATAGGCGCACAACTATAGAACACGTGGGTGGGTTCTACTCACCCACGTGTTTCCATACAGACAGCCGGATACTTTTAGAAATCGCAATGTCCCTTGCACTGCCCAATTTCATAGATCTCGCGCAAACGCAAAACGCGGACGCATCTCTTGCAGATATTCTTGCAAGCCTCCAAGACTCACCCGCTGCCGCGATCCCGCGGGCCATTTTTTTCGCAATGACAAGCGGTCGGAAAATCCCCGAAGCGCTTGCCCTCGCCGCTTTAGCCTTGAAGAAAGCCGGTTTTCCCGAAAAGGCGGCCTTTCTCTGGGATTTCCTTGCGGGCGAACACACACTTAAGACACAGTGGATCGCAACTGCCCTGCAAAACGCCATTGAGAGTGATCATGCGTCCAGATGGCTGGTTCTTCTGGCCAACATGTTTATCGCGCATCCCACAGAACAGCTTCTGCGCGTACTCGATGCGCGGAACACGCCTTTGCGCGGATCCTGCGGAATCCACAGGGGGCATTTTCACGCCTGGATCTGGCTTCCTGCAAGCGAGACCTTTCATATGTCGCTCTCAGAAGGGGCTCCCCCCCTTTCTGTCTCATCCTCGCGCACAAACTACGGACAGGATCGCGTTCTCTACACGCTCAAAGCTCCTCTGCCGGCAACACAAGAGCCCTATACAATTTCTCTCAAAGCGCAAAGCGGACGCATTACAAACAGTCCTGTTCTTGTGTCGTCACCCGAGTGCGCACGGAGCAAAAAGGGAAAAAAAGGAGCGGCGGTCACAGTCCTCATCCCTGTCTATGACGGCCGCAAAGAAACCCTCGCCTGCTTAGCCTCGCTCTTTGCGAGTGAACAACACATCCGCACAGCCCACCGCATCCTAGTTGTCTGGGATCATGGTCCAGATGAGCGGCTTCTTGCCGATTTGCGTACGCTCGCAGCCCGCCAAAAAATCCTCTTGCTTGAAAATCCCGTGAATCTGGGCTTTCTTGGCTCAGTAAACGCTGGACTTGCGCGCACAGCCTCTTCTGACGTCATACTGCTCAACGCGGACACCCTTGTGCATGGCGACTGGCTTGACCGCATGGCACAGGCCATGAAAAAAAAGGATCTTGGGACTGTCACGGTTTTAAGCAACAACGCAGAAATTCTTTCCTACCCAAATTTTCACGAACGTGCCGCGATACGAAAAAAATCCCTCGTCCGTGATCTTGATTGCGCCGCATCGAAACTTCCGCCCGACCTTGCCCTGCAGGAGATCCCAGTTGGGATTGGTTTCTGCATGGGGATAGCAAGGCGGGCGCTCGATGCGTGCATAGGCCTTGACGGCCGCTTCCTCTTCAATGGCTACGGCGAGGAGGTCGATTTCTGCTTACGGGTCGCGCAGCGTGGCCTGAAAAATTACGCGCTTCTTTCCGTTTTTGTTGCGCACACAGGCTCGTGTTCCTACGGCGCCCGCAAAAAAGCTCTTGTCGCGCAGAACAATTCGGCCCTCTTTGCCGCCTACCCGCGCTACGATGCCGACTATTCCCGTTTTCTCGCCTGCGATCCTCTCTGCAGGGCAAAAGAACAGATCACGCAAACCTGGCTTGAAGCGCGCGGCCCGATCCCGGCGATTCATCTGCGTCCCTGGGCTGAGCAATTTCTGCCCAGAGTCCCGCCCAACGAAGCAATCTCCCTGACCCTTCATGCCCGCATGTCTCTCCGTACGGACGACACGCGCGTGTTCCTAACACTCGCAGTGGACGGCCCCTTTGCGACACAGCCTCTTCCGTTTTCTCTGCCAGAAGACGAAGAGCGCCTAACCGCCCTTTTGCGAACGCTTGCCTGCACCCGCGCTATCGCGCCCCCAACCCGTTTTTTTCATGCCCTAGCCGATCGTCTCGGTCTTGCGTGTGAAAAACCAGCCCCCTTCATCCAAGCCCCTGACGTATGTCCTGACCCAGCTCAAGAGTCAATCTATTGCGTTTTTCCGCCCCTGACCCTTGCTGACTGGCAAAAACTCTGTGATCTTGCGCGGATCCTGCCGGAATCGCTTTTCTGGGTTCTGGCGTACACGGAAATCTGGGGGCAAGCTGTTGCGCCGAGCAATATTCAACCTATGCCTACGCCCTATCGGGACGTCCTGCCCTATCCAGACGCGGTCCTTGTGCCAAGACCCAGCGATGCTGTACTCTGGTCGCGCTCTTTGGCCTGGATTCGCGCAAACATGCCGCATCTTCCGATCCTTCATCTTGATGCCCTACTGAAAAGAAAGGCAGCGTCGCGTGGACCAACGAGTACGATCTGATGTCTCGCCCCTTTTTGTGATCCCCTTTTCGTGATCCTATTGTCGAATACAGGAAAAAAAGCTGATGCATACGGGTTCTTGCGCCCTTGTCGGCCAGGGCATTCTTGGCTGGGTCACATCAGAGAGGGAGCCTCTCTGGGTCGAGCTTCTCTGTGACGGTTGTGTCCTTGCAATAGCGCGTGCCGACAAAGCCGAGCCCAAGGGCTGCGGATTCTATTTGCCAATCCCTGCCCCTCTTTTTGACGATGGGGCCACAGTCTCTGTGCGCATTGCAAACACAGACGAAATAATCGGCCAAGCGATCACCATTCAGGGTGAAAAGTCAGAAGAGGTGTCAGAAGAGGTGTCAAAGCCCGGGGAGCAAAAAAGCACGCTTCTTGGGGAGGCTTTTGTTGACCGCGGACTTATGCTGCGGGGCTGGGTATTCGATACCGATCATCCTGAAAAGCATCTCACAGTCTTTGCTGTTGAACACGGCATGCGCATAGCCCAGGCACAGGCTGAGCAGAAAGTCTATGGTGTGCGCGGTGAAACACATGGCTTCACCCTCACCCTTCCCCCGGCAATTGCGGACGGTGAAGTACACAGCATCCATATTACAGACTCCTCTGGCCGCGATCTCCCCGGTAGCCCTGTAGACGTCTGCGGGCGAATGGAGCCTCTTGGCGAGTGGTTTGCAAACAAAACAAGCCTGACAGCGGCTGAGCGCGAATTTTTGACGCATATCCTAAACCGTCTGGACCGCTTCAATCCTGGGGCTCTTCTTTCCTACGAGACCTGGAAGAGCACCTTCCCTGCCCCTAGACCGCTAGTGAAAAAAAATAAGAAGATATCGCTTCGGGTCATTGGGGGATCGAAGGAAGCCGTAAAAAAGCAGAAGGGAGTGGATATTGTCTTTACCGATGACGCCGACTACACGCTCATTTTGAGCCGAGGCGACATATTAGACGCCTATGCTCTTTGCACTATGCTTTCCGCCCTAAAACGTGTAGAATCGGAGACGGCGCTTCTCTATGCGGATAGTGAATGCGTTGTTGATGGCACAGTCGTTCCTCTCTTAAAACCTGCTTGGAACAGAGCGCTTTTTCTTGGGACAGACTATCTCGGACCACTTCTTCTCCCAAAAGCCATTGCGCACAACATTCCCGAGCCTTTCGGCGCGTATTCGGCGTACCGCGTGCGCGTACTCCGCTATGCGGATGAGAACGCGCGCATCCTGCATCTTCCTGAAATTCTCTCTCGTACAACAGGCGATTGTGATCGTGCGGCAAGAAAAGAGGAAGTGGACAAGTGGCTTGCAGATCTTACCCAAGGCGCCCACACAGAAGAAGACGGCTTTGGACTTCGGATCCGAATCGACATTTCAAATCCGCCAAGGGTTTCAATCGTCATCCCGACACGGGATCACGCGGATCTTTTGCGGCGCTGCTTAGACTCGCTTGAAAAGACTGACTATGCCCCGTATGAAGTTCTTGTCGTTGACAATGATTCAAAAGAGCCAGAGGCGCTTGCCTATCTTGCCTCGCTTGGTAAAAAACCGTCAACACGGGTTTTGACCTGGCCAGGAGCCTTTAACTTCTCAGCCATCAACAATTTTGCCGCGCAAAAAGCCTCTGGAGACATTCTCTGCTTCTTAAACAACGACACCGAGATCCTCCATCCCGAATGGCTGCGCGAAATGGTCAGTGTCCTTGCGGCAAATGAAAGTGTTGGCTGCGTTGGTGCGAAACTTCTCTGGCCAAACCACTTGGTGCAGCATGGAGGCGTCATTGTCGGTATGCACGATCTGGCAGGCCACGTGGGGAATATGTGGCTGTGCGATGAGCCGGGATACATGCGACGCAATCAGTATCTGCAGGAGTTTAGCGCGGTCACTGCGGCCTGCATGCTGACATGGAGAAAGCTCTTCCTTGATCTGTCGGGCTTTGACACTGTCCGCTTTCCCGTTGCGTTCAACGATGTGGACTATTGCCTGCGCCTGCGCGCGCGGGGAAAAAAGATTCTTTGGACACCGCACGCCCGCCTCATGCACCACGAGTCCGCAAGCCGGGGAAAAGACACTCTGCCGCACGACAAGGCGCGCTCGTTTCGCGAGATGCTCCATTTCAGAACATTGTGGGGAACGCAGGAAGACCGCTTCTACAATCCCAATCTGCCGCTCTCAACTGTGACCGAACCCTTCCTGGGCCTGGCTCTGCCCCCCAGACCCCGCACTCTGCGCTGACACATGGCATTTTTTTCAACGAAATCGGAAAATTTAACCTCGAAACATCAGGGAGGTCGGCATAGGCCCGCATGGCCAGTGTGCCGAAAAACCGCATGAATCCACGCACTTTTTTGTTTATCCACCAGGCGTTTCCAGCACAGTTTAAGGGTATTGCCAAAGCTCTGGCCGCTGAAGGCCATAAAGTGTACGCCCTGACGATGCAGGAAAGCGACAAGGCACCCGGTGTCCGCGTCTTGCGCTATGCGCCGGTCAGAGCGCCGCAGTACGACAACTGGCCCTATCTTCTGAAAGAGATGGACAGCAAGCTCATCCGCGCGGAAAGTGTCTACAAAGCCGCAAAGCTCATGAAAGAAAAAGGCTTCAATCCGGATGTGATCTACGCCCATCCAGGATGGGGCGAGGGCCTGTTTATCAAGTCCGTCTGGCCGGAAGCCCGCTATATCGTCTACGCGGAATGGTTCTACAATCTCTACAATCAGGAAGTGAACTTCGATCCCGCGATGCCGAAGATGACGGAGGAGAACGAACTCCGTCTTGCGCTCAAGAACATGAGCTTCCTCTATGCCTTAAGCGAGTGCGATGCAGCCATTGCGCCGACAGAATGGCAGAAAAGCCGCTCCCCCAAGTGGGCCCAGGAAAAGATCCATGTCATCAATGAGGGACTCAACCTGACAGAGCTTGCTGCCGTAAAACCCAGATCCCTTGGCATTCCCTCCCAGAATCTTAAGCTCAAATACGGCATGCCCATTGTCACCTTTGCGGCAAGAAATCTTGAGCCTGTGCGCGGTTTCCACTATTTCATGCGCTCGCTACCGAAAGTGCTTGCTGAGAAAGAAGACGCGCATGTCATTATCATGGGCCACGATGCCGGTGTCATGAATCGCGGCTACGGCTCAAACAATCCCGATGGGATGAGCTGGCGCAAGAGCCTGGAAAAGGAACTGGGCAATACAGTTGACTGGAACCGCATTCACTTCCTGGGTTTCCTTGAGAGAAAACTCTATCTTGCGATGCTCAAACTGAGTGCCTGCCATGTCTATCTGACCACGCCCTTTATTCTCTCCTGGTCCTTCCTTGAAGCAGCCGCTCTCGGACTGCCGATAGTGAGCTCCAAGACCCCGCCTGTCGAGGAATTCAAAGATCTTGAAGGCCTAACCCTTGTCGACTTTACCGATGTGGACGGCTTGGCAGACGCCATCCTCGCGAATCTGAACAATATGAAGACGGAATTCTTCGACAGCAACCTCGAAGCGATCCGCAAGCTTGATGAGAAAGTGACAATCCCCCGCATGAAGGAAGTTCTCCTTGAGGGTGTCTCGGCCAAAACCTTTGGCGGCAAGCTTGAAGATGTCGTCATGGAGGATGAGGACGAAGGCGAGGAGCAGCCATCAAAGGCCAGTGAAAAAGCAGACGAGGACGACGAAGAGGAAAGCAAGAAGTCCAAAAGGACTGTGCGGAAAAAGGCGCCCAAGCCCGCCGATGACGACGAAGGCGACTCGGACGAAGACGAGAAGAAAAAGGTGAAGGAGCCCAAAGAGGCACCGAAGAAAAAACGTTCAAGCAAAAAATAAGATGTGAGCAAGGGGGGGAGCGATTGCGCTTCCCCCTTCTCTATTCTCTCTTCTCTCTCCGTACAAGCCCCTGGGGTACGTAGTCAGAAAGAAGTGGCCCACAAGAAGAGGAGGAGGAAGAAAAGAGTACGACGAGCAGCATAGACTTGGCGCATGATTCTCCAGAGGGGGAATGTACGGGCTTACTTTGGGGCCGGCACTTTTCAAAAAAGATCCGCGCGCTGTGCCGTTTTTGCCTCGTAGTACATTTTCTATGTCCGTGTGTAAAAATTCGTTACGATACTTGTGGCAAAAGATACACACGTATTTCGGTAAACCAGTACTATACTCAGCCTCACAAAGATTTTCCCCTAGGTGGACGATATCAGAGTGTAACTCTAAGCGTCCTGCTGAAAATCAATGTGCGGTCGAGTATAGGAACTCAGGAGTACCCCCCCTTACCTCCCTTTGTCGAGCGTGCGGACAAAATTGCTCGGCACAGACAGAATATTCTTAAACTCTATCAAGTACCATGCAAACAGCTCTCAAAGCGAGAGCTGCAATGCTTTGCTCCAAGCTCGTATCCGCATTGGTAAAGGATTCAGAAATTTGGCTATCCTGACTGCTTTGATTCTCCTCAAATGCTCACAGCTTGTTATCCCCCTTGCGAGCAGATTCCAGCGCACATCCGAGCAGAAACTTGAGCTGAGAAATAGAGCAGGAGGCGGGCAGCCCAAGAGAGAGGATCCAGCGGGGAATGCTGCGCCTGCCCATAGCAGGCTTAGCCACGAAACCTCGAAGATCCCGAAAAAAGAAGACGCCATCTCAGGCCACCCGTTATTACAATTCGAGAAGTTGATTGCAATGAGTTATGCCCCCTCACAGTGAGAGTATCTGGCCTCTCTGCCATAAGTTCCCCCAGTCTATTGCAATCAATCAGTAGAATCGTAATACATGTCGGCTGCGTTCCCCTTGCGACAAAGCGCATAGCCTCCCGATCTTTGTGCTGAGCGCTTGTGATCGAGAACAATATTGCTGAGGCTATACCTATTCACTGGCGCAATATGCGCTCAACGATTCCGCACAATGAATTCTTGTGCTTTTCCGAGAGAGTGAAAAGCTCTCTGAAAGCTCTAGGACCTACAATCAATTCTTGCTGCCGGGACATTGTCATTCCTGACTCCTAGTATCAAAATCTCAAGAAAATGCCAGAAAGAATTGCGGAAGTGACGCTCGACACGGTCCGTCTCTCAGATCCGCGCGTGCATTTGCAGCAGGAGCAGGACTGGCAGGTTCGGTCAATCACAAAAAGCCCGGTGTATTGCGCTTTGACTGAAAAGAAAGGCTGGTTTGCTAAAAGGCTCAC
>JAFTDR010000304.1 GCA_017454105.1 Desulfovibrionaceae bacterium
AACATAAATTTTTGGAAGAAAATTTTCTTTTATTAAAAATATTATTGCTCAATATTTGTTTTATCAATCAAAATTCAAGGTATATGTTTAATATATTTTTGTATTATTATAGTTTGAAAAAAAGATCTACAATAAAAGGTTTTCGAATTTAAGTATTCAATATTCAAATTTTGATCTTATGTATCGCGATTAAATTAACAGTTTTTTTTGATATTTGAAAAAATCCCCAATGAAGTATTCAAAACTGTAAGAAAATTACGTGTGTAAAGGATACAACGATGGGCTATAGCATTGAGGATATCAGGAAAAGTCAGGCAATCTTTTATTATCTTCTCGAACACCATCATCTTGATACTCGCGGAAACAAAGAACTCTATACAGCATTTATTGAATCAGATGACATTCAGCTTCTTGTCAAGACGCAAGGTGAGGTCTCAGATTGTGAAATAACACGCTACGAGAATGTAATCTATTTGATACCTAACGAAGATAACTGTGTCTTGGGGTACAGCAAAGCAGAACTGAGAGGAATTTTTTGCAAGAGTGATAGTGATGAATATGACTATTATCTTTCACTCTTTGCTATCTTGGTTCTTATGCTAAGTTTCTATGACGGATATGGTCTTAATTGTAAGATAAGAGATTATTTGAAATTTAGTGACTTTCAGAACAGCATTGGTGAGTATTTGAAAAAAGGCGTAAACAGGCATAAAAGTGAAGACGAACAAAATGCCATAGGATTGATGTTTACATCAATGAGTCAACGTTATGAAAGTTTGCGATCTGAGGACAAGATTACTAAGAAAAAAACAACAAAAGAAGGTTTTTTGTACTCTATATTAAAATTTTTAGAGAATCAAGGTTTAATAGATTACATACCAACTGATGAAATGATTAAAACTAAACCCAAGTTTGATCATTTTATGAATTGGAATCTCCTTGATAAAAATAATTATGATAGAATTTTCAATGTATTAAAAGAAATTTCAGAGGATTCAAAATGAGCTTAATTAATTCAGTTCGTTTAATAAATATTAATTATAATAATGACAACTTCAGAATTAATAATGAAATTTACTATTTTGATGGTAAGAATGCCCTCCTCAATCTAGACAACGGTGGCGGGAAGACTGTTATAGTGCAACTTATCATGGCTCCTTTTCTCCAAAAAAATAGACGTGACTTGGGGAATAGGAAGTTTTCAAGCCATTTTTTAACTCCTAATCCTTCGTTTATTCTTGTTGAATGGCTACTTGATGGAAATGAGACTACGCGTGTACTTACAGGAATGATGGTCCGCAAAAACCAACATCTCAGTGAAAACAATAATAATGAACTTGAGATTATAAACTTTGTGTCGGAGTATAATAAAGAAGTTCAATGCGATATCATTAATTTTCCTGTCATAGAGAAAAAAGATAATCAGCTAATTTTAAAGAGTTTTGCAGAGTGTGTTACGCTTTTTGATCGCTTTAAGAAGAATAAGAGTCTTAAATTTTCTTATTATGATATGAATACTCCCTATCAATCAAAATCTTATTTTGATAAAATTAAGGAGTATGGTATTAATTATAAGGAATGGAATGAAATAATTCGTGAGGTGAACAAAGAAGAAGCTGGTCTTTCAAAGATATTCGAAGAGTGTAAGGATGAGAGACGACTCATTGAAAAATGGTTTTTAACGAAGATTCAGGCAAAATTAACCAAGGATAAAAAGATACCAGATGAACTTCAGAATACAGTAGAAGAATTTTTGTACAACCGTCACCGACTTGATGCCACTATCCTACAAAAAGATGCAATAGTTAAATTTCAAACAGACTCACAGCAGATATTAGATGCTAGCACGAAGTGTCTCAATGCAAAGGCAAAAGAGGTAGAGTCTAGAAATCTTCTGTATACCGCATTATCTACCTTAAAAGAACTTATACAAACCACTAAAGACCAGTATGGATATCTACAAGCTGAAGCCAAAAAAAATATAAATATTGCGACGCATATGGAATTGGAGGAAGCGTCTCTTGCCTTCTATGAGCAGCAGGCAGTCTTCGAGTCCAATCAGAAGCACCTTAAAGAAACTACAATAAATTTGGACAAAATTATAGACTTATTAAATGCTCAAGAAGAAATAAAACGCCTATATGACTGTTCAGTATTGCAGCAGCAGATTGACAGTTATGAGGCCAAGAGAGCGAGCCTAAAAGCTGAAGACGAAATTGCCAAAAATAAGTTTAAGGAATTCGATACAGAGCTTGCCGAGCTTGGAGGGGAATTAAAAACATACTTTAAATTACATCTTTTAGACTACCAAAAAAATTTAGACAATTTGGGTGATAGAATAAAATATATTGAAAAAACAAAGAATGAAAACCAGAAGAATGTTAATTCCTGCCGGCATGACCTAGAACTTTTGGCAGGCCAGATTGGCAAACTTGAAGCAAGTATCAAAAACTATGAGCTGATAGAAGATGAGTATGTAGCAACGTATAAGGTTCTTTTTACTGATTCTGAGTATGCCACGCCGCATAATTATCCTCTGACAGTTTTTGAAGCTCATGCTAATAATCTAAATGTAACTAAACAAAACATAGGTGAAAAACTTAATAATTTACGTGTTGAAAAGGCGAGTGTTAGCCAGAAGATTAAGCAGAATGAGCAACAAAAATCAGATCAAAATCATCTTCTCAAAGATGCTGAAGTCCAACTGACTAAAGCTAATTTTAAATTTGAGCAATACGAGAATGAAATTGAATCACGTAAAACTATTTTAAGTTATCTTGATCTTGGCGAGGATGTATTATTTGAGACAACCCAAATTTTAGCTCGACATGACACGAAAATTTCAGAGCTTGAAACTCTGAAAACTCAACTTTTAGATAGACAGAGAAAACTTCAGAGAAGTCTAGAGTATTATAAACATGGTTTTTTAAATTTATCTGATGAGTTTAAAAATCTCTGCGAAAAACTTGAATTACCTCTTGTATATGGTTTTGAGTGGCTTAAACAACAAGATATTTCATTCGAAGAAAAAGAGCGACTATTACAAAGATTCCCACTACTTCCCTACGCTCTTATTTTTGGAAAAGATGAATTTAATAAATTGAATGTTGCTGATCCTGTCTTAGTTTTTTCTCCAATTCCAATTATCATTCGAGAATCGCTTACTGACTCAACGTTAAAGAGTGACTCAACAGAAATTCTTTTTTACACTCACTATGAGACCCAAATTTTTGAAGCCAAGCATCTATCTGAAAGAATAAATGAAATCCAGAAAGATATCCAAGCAATTAAAAATCAAATAAATACTCGAAACAAGGAAATTAATAATTTTAATTCTCGCAAAATTATAATAGAACAACAGACTCTCGAAATTAAGGCATACAACAAAGTTTGCGAAGAGCGTGCTAAGCTAAGTCAGACCATCCAGAATCATAAAGATTTACTTATTTCTCTTGAACGGACTCGCCAGGATTTACAGGATAATGAGCAAAAATACATCCAACAAATAGAAGCATCTGTCCTCGATTTACAAGCCATAGCAGAGCAAGAAAAGACTTTTAAAAAACTTTTGACTTCATATACTGGCTATTTAAAGGCCAAAAAAGATTATCAACAATGCATAGAAGGCCAAGTACTCTTTAAGGAAAAAATTTCTACTATTCAGAAAGAGAATGAAGAATTCGAGCAAGAGCTTAAAATTCAACTTGCCAGCCAAAGTGAGTTGAAACTCCTGATTAAGAACCTAAAAGCAGACAAACTCGAAATGTATTCTGCCTATCAGGAAAGAACTTCCTTGAACCCAGATTTTGAAGTCAACAGTGTCGAAGCCCGCTACCAGACTCTCCTTGCTGCGCAGAACAAGCACCTCAATGTAAATCTAAATCGTATAGAAAATGAACTTAAAGATGTAAATAAAAATCTTGTACTTCTCAAACGCCAATTAGAGATGGCTGCAATTGAAGCAGGTTTTTCCGACAAAGAATGGAAAAAAAGGATTGTTACAAATGCTGAAGTAGAAGCCAGCGAAAATCAAATTAAACTTCTGCAAAAAAGACAGCATGACCAGCTTGTACTCAAAGATGAGCTCACTAAGCAGGTGGGTATAGATGAAGGTAAACTTAATCAGCTTCGATCAAATTTATCGAGATGGAATACATCTGATCCTATTCCCAGAGAAAAAATTAGAGATTTGAATTTTTCTGTTGAAATAAAAAAATACTATAGTATTGTAAAAAAAATTACTGATGAATTATCTCAAAAATCGCGCCTGCAACAAGAATTGAGCAATATCGCAGTTTTCTATGATGATTATAAGCAAGTAGAAAATCTTAATGTGGACTGCGAGCTTCCAAACTTCTTCACACTTGCAAATGTTGAACCAAAAGAAATTCGTAGTTTTTTGAAAGCTAGAGAATCTGATTTGCAACAGTCAAAAGTTGAGCAGGATCGAGAGAATTTAAATCTAAAGAATACAATTTCTGAAATCTATCGAAATTCAGCTTATTCCCCAATCAAAAATATAATGCCTAATCTTCAGCCAATAGCTGATTACCCAGAAAAAATTGCTAAAGAATTACCAATAAAGCTCCAGGTTTTAGCTGAAATGCTGCAGATTATGGAGAAGGATCTGACAAAGATAGAAGAGGAAAAGCAAATCATTATAAACCTGATTCTTGACTACATAGATAACGTTCAGCGTGAGTTTAAAACTATTGACAGTAACTCTACAATAAAGATCAGAGAACAGAGCAAAAAGATTTTAAAGATTGAACTTCCTGACTGGGAAGAAAACAATAACTTATTTAAGACTAAAATAAGAGACTATATCGAAGGTTTAATCAGTCAAAGTCTTAAAGCCCTGAAAAAAGGCGAAAATATTCATGAGCAAGTTGGACTTGCGTTGACAACCAGAGAGCTCTTTGATCGAATCATTGGCATTCCAAATGTTAAAATTTCTCTTCTGAAGGTTGAAGCGCAAAGAGAACTCTTAATACCTTGGAATCGTGTTGTTACCAATTCTGGTGGCGAGGGTTTTTTGTCGGCCTTTATTATTCTAAGTAGTCTTCTAAGCTACATGCGTAACGATGAACATAATACCTTTTCAAGCGCTGCAAAGGCTGGTAAAGTACTCATTATGGACAATCCTTTTGGAAAGACAAGTGCTGAGCATCTTTTGCGCCCACTGATCTCCATTGCAAAGAAAAACAATCTTCAACTAATCTGTTTAACTGCCCTGAGAGATCCGGCTATCTATGATCGCTTTGATAATATTTACATCCTCAAACTTTCTGAGCCGAACAGTCAAGGAGTCAGTTACCTTAAGAGCAGCCTCCAGAAAGGTGGTGCGTCGAATTTAACTCAAGCTCGATTCCAAGTATTAAATAAAGAAGAAACTTTGCTCGAAGACATCTTCAGTACAGAGCAAGAATTGTAGATCTTACCATTAGTAGTAAATTTTCTATGTCAGTGTGTCAAAAGATGGGGGAGATACTCCTACTTCGTTGCGATAATTGTTGACAAAAGATTCACACGTATTTCGTTAAGCCAGTACTCGTATCAACTCAATTTCCCGGCATGAAATGTATACTGTAGTCGGGATATAGTTAAGACAGTTCTAAAATCTCAGTCCACTCATGCCCGCATTTTTTTCTGCCAGAAGTATAGTTTGAGATACGATACGCCTTATGGATGCTGGTTTTCCATTTTTTAGAAGCATTTGTAGCGAAACGGAACTCTTTGAGTTTGACGATCAGCAGGGCTGCGGCTCTCCTCTGTGGAGCGGACTCGCTTGCTGAGAATGTACGCTCAGTTGAGAGTCTTGTTTTTTGCATGCACTCGTTTTTTTTTGTATAGCTCAAATTCCTTACATTTCATCTCGATTGTGAGCCAAAAAAAGAATGTATGCTTTTTTTGCCCAACGTATCTGTTCCCCTCGACCGCCTATTGTTTTGTGTGCGCTGTCAAAAAGTATAGCAGTCGCTCGCATAAAAATCTTATTTTTGTACATTTTCTAAGAACTATTTACGTATCTTTGAAGCTCGCGCAGTTTTCATGTTTTTTGACTTAGAATTTCAATCTATTCTACTTAGTTTCTAAGCAGAAGTATAAGCAATGGGCGCAATGCTGAGAAATTTGTCGTATCCACTCACAGGGGTACGATGAAAACGCGCCTTTCAGACGATTTTATGCTATTTCTCTGACGATCGAAAGCGAAATCTCTTGACGCTACTACGGTTCGATGAGATTTAAAACCCGCAAGTACGTTGAGCCGTGAGCGGATACAATTTGTCAAAAATCAAGATAGAAAGACAAGCCACTCTTACTGAGCGCTTCTCTAGTACTGGCAAAGTTCGAGTGTATCGTATGCGATTTACTACCCATGCAGCGTAGGGGGGCCCACCATATTTTTACAAAACGGACTTAGGAGAAGGCAGTACTAGGCCGGCTTGCGCGCTTTGTCTGATTCGCTGAACTTGCGCGCAATCTTACTCCCAAGCTCTGAGGAACGTGCGAGTTTCCCTTGGTAACGAGGACGTGTCGCGCGTATATACTTGCGGCAGAGCCAGTACTCGCCAAGTCACGCTTTCCTGGAGAACATATGTCAGCCACATACCGATTTAGATTTGTAGGGTGTTCTGGTGGAGAGTCATTATGATTGAGAGTACATCAGGCGATTTGCGGATACGTCTTGTCGCCTGTCTTTGATTTTCCTTTCGAACGCAAGCACAAAGCAGAAGTTTTCACCCGTACAGATCAACAGAACCCCCTCTCTCTCGAATGCGCTGCTTCAGGTATCCTTTCGTTCAGTGCGTGGCAGTACGACGGGAGCCGCAATCGTTCTCTTCCTCTTTTAATTTTGGGAGTTGACTGCAATCGATTAGGCCAATGTATGGCACATCAAGAAGCCTTGTATAGCGTCTCTCTGTTTCGTCACAACTACTGGACGGAAAATTGTCTCTATTGGCTTCCTTTGGCTTGAGCGACAGGCCACGTGATTGCGAGAGGCTGTACGGCGCATTTGTTTTTTCGCCGTGGCCCTTTGCTCGATTATTGCTTATTATGTAGACACATGAGTTTTTCGAAAAAACTACAGAACAAGAGCCGAAGCCGCAGCGTGCTGTGGCTTCGGCTCTTTTGTTTTGCGTACGATTTGCCTCTCTTTGCCTTGCTCTTGTTTTTGCTTACGAGAGGAGACTTGGATCCAGGCTTGTTTCCTGGAGAAAACGCAGGCAGGAACTTGCGGATTTGTGCATCGCCCGTATATCCCGGTACTCTTGCACAAGCGCTGCTTTCCCGCCTGCATACAGGACTACAACGTCACCAAACACATCGACATCCTCAGGATCATGGCTGATAACAATAACTGGTACAGAGAGGCTTCCTAGCAATTCGCGGACATCGCGGCGCACCTGTTCCCGCAAAAGCGGATCCAAAGCAGAAAAAGGCTCATCTAGCAAAACAAGACCAGGATCAGCCATGAACGCGCGGGCAAGGGCTACGCGTTGCTTTTGTCCGCCTGATAGCTGACTGGGTCGTCTCAGAGCGAGGTGCGCGATGCCAAAACGATCGAGCATGGACAAAGTTCGCTCTCTGACTGTCCTAGACACGCAAAACGGCAATAGCCCTGTTTCTGGATAGGCGACATTTTGCAGAACTGTTAGATGAGGAAAAAGTGCGTAGTCCTGAAACATGTATCCGATTCGTCTTTTTTGCGTTTTCAGGCATATGCGCTCACTACTTTCATACAGTATGCGCCCGTCAATGCATATATGACCGGCATCCGGCAAAACAAGGCCCGCTATGCATTGCATGGTCAATGTCTTGCCGGATCCTGAGGGGCCAAAAAAAACCGCGCTTTTGCTGTCTATTGTGTAGGAAACATCCAGCAAAAAGGGGACTGCGGAATTAAATTTTTTGGTCAGCGAAAGTTTCAGCATGTGTGCCGCCTCACAAGGAGTTCTGCAGCGACAAGCAAGGACACACAAACACCTGATGTGACAAGGACAAGCAGAAGCGCTTCCTGATCGTTTCCGGCCTGAAACGCGTCATATATGGCTAAGGCCAATGTTTGTGTTCTTCCGGGAATGTTGCCAGCGATCATCAGGGTTGCCCCAAACTCGCCCATTCCACGCGCAAAAGCAAGCATAACGCCAGCAAATATGCCTTTCCATGCAAGCGGGAGGGAAATTGTGAGAAAAACCCGCAATTCGGAGGCGCCGAGAGTGCGTGCGGCATCTTCGAGCCTGCGGTCGACCAGCTCGAGCGATGCTCTCGCCGATTTATAAATCAAGGGAAAAACCACAACTGTTGCGGCAATGACTGCTCCCTTCCAGGAAAAGATAAGTGTTATGCCGACTTGTTCAAGAAATGGCCCAAAAAGGCCGTGGCGGCCAACCAAAAGAATGAGGTAATATCCAAGAACTGTTGGCGGAAGAACAAGCGGAAGAGAGCAGAGGGCATCAAGAACAGCTGGCAGGGGACCGTTGCGGCGCGCCAAGCGCCATGCAATACAGGTTGCCACAAAAAAAGAAAGCAGGGTTGCCACGAGGGCAACCCGCAAAGAAAGTGCCAGTGGAAAAAATAAATCTGAAGCATCCATGAAATGTCGATCCGCTTCTGTATGTCAAGGATCGCTCAAAAAGCAAGGGACAGGCAAAAAACTATTTTTTTTCGCCTGCTGAAGCCTGCGGCGCGGCAAAACCATAGCGTTTCAGCACGCTCTGGCCTTCATCTGACAGAACAAAGTCCACGAAGGACTGTCCCATAGCAGCGTTTTTTCCCGTCAAAACGACGGCTATCGGATATTGCACAGGATCATGCCCCTCAACTGTCATGACCAGATCGACCTTGTCAGCCTTCTGGAGGGCATCTGTTTTGTACACAAATCCCGCATCAACTTCTCCGCGTGCAACGTAATCAAGAACCTGGCGCACACTATTTCCGAAAATATACTTGGTCGACAATTTTTCCCAGAGCTTTGCAGAGGAGAGCGCCGCTTTGGCGTAGCGTCCCGCTGGTACGGAATTCGGATTGCCTATGGCAATCTTTGCAAAAGAAGAGATATCAGCGAGTTGTGCTGGCTTTTTAGCACCTTTTGGCACAATAAGAACCAGGTCGTTTACCGCAAAATTCTTGCGGCTCGGGGAGAGAATAAGTTTACCTGCCTCTGCCGAATCCATTGTCGCTTGATCCGCTGTGGCCAGCACATCAACAGGTGCGCCCTCCTGTATCTGCTTTAATAAGGGATTAGAGGCTGCGAAATTTAAGGCCACATGCAGTTTGGGATGTTTTTTTTCAAAGCCTGCGGCTAGTTCAGTAAACGCATTTGTCAAGCTGGCAGCAGCGGAGACGATCACATCGTCCGCCCGCGCAACAGCGCTGAGCGTAAGTATGCATCCAAGCACAATCAATGAGACGAGCTTTTTCAAATAAGGCATAAACACTCCTTTCAAGCTTCTCGTAAGTGCGATAAAAAAAACGTTCTGTCCAAATGGCACAGTACGCTTTCCTTTGTTGCGAGTATACGAAAACAGTGCCAGTCAGCAAGTTAGCACGGTTTTCCCCCAAAGCGTGCTAGGTTTACATGAAAAAGGCTCATCAGTACATTGTGCGGGTATTTGTTTTTTTTACTCTGGTGGTTCTGGTATGGCAGAAGAAGTACTCCTGCAGCCCAATGTCCGGCGGCTGCACACAAATGAACTTGTTCTTGCGGAAACGTGGCTTTGGGAGAAAGTGCAGGCAAACAGTAAGGGCAAACGGCACTTTCACCGCCTTCGGATGTGGTGCATTTTTATGCTTCTTCGGTATGCGGCTCTCCGCGTTGTTGAAATTACACGTCTTCCGAAGGAGGCTATCGATTTCGCACAAGCAATGGTGCATATTGAAAACAGCCGTGATGTTCCGATCCCGCACCAGGTTACCCACAGGCTTAAAAACGTCTGGCATTCAACTTTCTTTTTTTCGTTAGACATGCCGCTTCAGTGCGATCCAAGCTTGATTCGTCGCACTTTTCAACAGTGCAGCTCAGTCTGCGGCCTGCCTAAAGGCATTCTTACAGCCCGAACGCTCCGTTGGAACCGAGCCTATGAGCTTTTATGTGAAGGAGTTCCCGCTCAGGCTGTCGATTTTTTTTTAGGTCGCACCTCTGAGCCAGACGCATTGCTTACTTTTGATCGCGCTCAAGTTGCAGATTTGCTGAGAGAACATATACATAAAGGAGAAGGTGTGAAAACAAGTGCGCGTAATGTCTTTCAAGGGCGGATCGTACACCTTGAAAAAAGTGGTCTGCTCGTCAAAGTGGTCCTGCGGACTGCTGGAGGCCTGCATATCTCCGCAGTCATCACAGACACAAGTTTTACTAATTTAGGCCTGACAATCGGAAGCCTAGTCATTGCAAGTATCAAGGCCCCTTGGGTTGTGATCCTTGCCCCTGATCAGAAATCAGAAAATCCTACAGACAACACCTATCAAGGAACAATCGAACAGGTGCGCAAAGACGACTTTGTGACGGAAGTTCTTGTTGAACTCGAAGAAGGAAGTCAGGTCTGCGCGCTTTGTGACAACGCAAGCAGTTCAGAGGCTTTGAGCGAAGGGCAAAAAGTGACAGTATACTTTAAAGCGTTCTCCGTGATCCTGACTGTCAATTGACATTCTTCTCCATGTCCTGCAAGTAGACGGGCGACACAATGATTCATCCCGTGTTACTTCTTTGTGGGAAAACTAGTATGCGGCCTCGGTTTACTCTGGGTAACTCCAGAAGAGCAGCGGTCTTTTGGCTTTCAAATTCTAAGTCGAGCATATTTTCCAATGGGTGACGCGTACACTCGGGAAGCCGCCATGTCTTACGCTGTCCTCATTTGTGATACAATCAAAAAAGAGAGCGAAGTGTGCGGCGACGTTGCCATTCACAATCCAGTCAGGGAGCAAACAGCCACCTGATTGGATTTTTTTGTATCCGCTCACGCGGTGTATGCAAGCTTTTCTGGTATCTCTCATTGCTGATACGCTTTGAAGAACGATACATGCCAGTACCGTTGACTTGCCAGAAAAAACTTTCTGCGCAAAGCACGAAGTTTTTAGCCTGTTTTCTCCGTAGTTGGGCAAACGCGCGTGTCTTGATGCGCGGCGTATCTCTCCCACAAGTCTTGCTAGGGCGGCCTTTGTCGATTTGTCGCGGGACCTGTAGACCACGATTTGAGTGCATCAGAGTGTGCTATGCGCGCTTCCTGATATACTCGGGCGTCACAATGATTCTTCCCGCGACACAGTTAGCCTTGCGTGTGCCGACCAATTGAGGCCACTTGCCTTAGATTGCCCAGGGAAAATCAGTATGCAGCTGATATGCAACTCCAAGTGGCAACTTTTTTTCTGACAGCAGTATACTCTGCTGCGCCTTTTGGCTTGGAGGATTTGAGAGAGCGGCCTTGGCTTACGCATAGCCGTAAAAAATGTGTGTATGCGTCAATTCGTCAATGCATAAATGCGCTTTTGTAGCGCAACGGTGGCAACTTTTTCCAGACCACAGTCAAAAGAGACGGTCTTCCTTTTAGGCAAACAAAAAAGGAAAAATCGGCGTATATCTTGGCGAAAACTGTAAAGCGTTCTTGCATACGCAGTAGTTCGACGCTCTTCAAATTTCTCTGATTGTTCTCTTTGCTTATTGTGCCGTTTTCTTCTCCTGCGAATCGTCCATTGTCCCACGCCCTAGAAAAGTATCGCAGCGGCCTAGGTTTTGTTTAGCTTCGAGCCCATAATTTTTGGCAGAACGGTTTTAGGAGGTAAAGCAAATACAGTGTTCGCCCCTGATTCTCCGCAAGGATCGTAAGCGAACATTCAAAGCGAGCTATCGCTGGACTCAAACAAACGCCCGCATTTTTGAGACGTGTGTATGACAGAACGGCACAAGGCTTCTTCCCGCAATTCATTTGGCTTGCAAGGGAAAACCATCCGGCCGATAACGCAGCTATTCCGTACAGTGCATCGAAAAAGAAAAAGGGAGAACGCAGCGTACGTTCTCCCTTGCACACGATGGACACTCGGATAAGCGTCTGGCAGTACATTGCTGGGCTTGTGACCGAGAGCCCAAATTGTCAGATTTCGTCTTCGCCGAACCTTTGCATTTCTTCGGTTATCATTGCTTTAATGCGGAAACAGGTCGTCTTTGGCACTCCTGTTTCGCGGCTGATTTGCGAAATACTCATTTGAGGATCGGTCATGAGAAGC
The DNA here is from genome assembly GCA_017454105.1 of Desulfovibrionaceae bacterium. Classification (GTDB taxonomy): domain Bacteria; phylum Desulfobacterota; class Desulfovibrionia; order Desulfovibrionales; family Desulfovibrionaceae; genus Desulfovibrio. The sequence goes on from JAFTDR010000304.1 coordinate 12,223, forward strand.
TTTTTGACCGCTTCTTTTTGCTCCTGGGTGACAGAGGAGGGACGGCCGACGCGTCCGCATGAACGCCTTGCATGTCGTAAGTGGTCCATCCGTTCCTTAGTTGTCGTCTTTTCGGTGTGCGAGAGCGTCCGCAGCGATTGGAGTGCGTTTTGATGTGTGGGATTATTCGGATCAGCGGGAATGTGTATGCCTTCATTGTGCAGGACGAGCCCGACGCCTTTCTTGCCGAGTGTTTCCATAAAGGAAGAAAGTTCTGTGAGATCGATTGCTATGCGATCAGCGCTTTGCACATGAATAATATCGCCAGCATGTATTTCATTAAGCATTTTTGCTTTTTCAGGCTTGATTTCGTCCTTGAGCGAACATGAATCGGCGTATGTCCGATGTACATGAACGCCGATTAATTGTTGGGGATTATTTTTGATCGCGGGTGATGTTCGAATATAACCAATATCCATAGAAGTGTCTCTAATTGTTGTTTGCAGATTGTAGCGCTCTTTCTTGCATACCAAGCCGCACTGCTTCACGCACATGGGCTTCGGCATCCTGTGTGACAGCGACATCAGTGTAGTAGAGGGCTCCACTTGAGACGCCAATTTCGTCCTGAACCGCGACAAAACGTTGCCATGAGTCTGAGATGCTGAAGAGAAGAGGAGATGCAAAAGTAAAGAAGAGATACAAAGCGAGAGATATGACAATAAGTTTGCACCACTGTGTGATTCTTGTGTTCATGGCAATGATTGCTGCTCTTACTCTGGCAAGTTGGTAAAAGGTGAATCCTACCGTTGGAAGTAGACGGTCTACTCTAGAGGCTTGCGAACAATTCGGTGTTCCAATTTGAGGGGGAAAACCAGTGTGCGGCCGGTATAGCATTATTTTGTATTGCCTGCAATTGTTTTTGGGCTGGCAAAGGCCTTGTATACTCCGGCCAGAAAAAAATGTGCGCAGTGACTGTATTTCTGACCGCAGTATAAGCAAGTGCCGTTCAGAGAATCTCTGAACGGCACAGGATTCACTTAAATCTTACTCGTAATTTCTGGGAAGACCTTGTAGAACATGATCCACGCCATAAGAAGAGTGAGAAAGAGGTTGAAGAGCTGGCCGCAAACATAGAGTATGATGGGCTTGCCACCCTTAAGGTAGCTCTTGAGTTCGCGGAAATTGGTTGTAAGACCGATGGCCACAAAAGCCAGGGCAAAGAACCAGCCGCGGAATGCGCCACCGACCTTGTTTGTGCCGTTTTCAATAAGAATTGTTGCGCTGTCAGCGCCGAGATTGGAGCAGATGATTGAGCAGATGATTGAAACACCGAGGAAGCCAAGCACAAACTTCGGGAAACGGTGCCAGATTTCCATGGCGCCGACTTTTTCGCCTTCCTGCTTGTGAACACGTGTTGTGAAGTAAATCGCAACAAAGAAGGCTGTGACGCCGATTAAGACGTTTTGAATCATCTTGACTGTTGCTGCGACCTGCATGGCTTTCGGACCAACGAAAGCACCGGCAGCGGCCACAGCGCCTGTCGCGTCAATCGTACCGCCAATCCATGCGCCGCCCAGAATTTCCGGCATGCCGGTCGCACGGATGATAAACGGAATAACAACCATCATGATGGCTGTGAAGGTCAGGGAGAGGCCAATAGAGAGCGTCAGCTCTTCTTTCTTGGCCTGCGCTGCGGCTGCCGTCGCAATGGCTGCGGATGTGCCGCACACGCTCATGTCCGCTGAAATGACAATATTGAGGGTCGGAGAGGGGATCTTGAGAATTTTCTGGCCGAAAATATAGGTGCAAACGAGAACGATTGGCGTAACAACCCAGGCGACGAAGATACCGGGGATACCGATAGCCATGAGCTTGTAGATAAGCACGTCGGCGCCGAGCAGCACAAGACCTGTTTTGATGAAGTACTCAACTTGCGCGCTGTATTTGAGCCATTTCGGGCTGCCAACAGTGTTTGCGATAATCATGCCGATAACAATCGACCAAATCTCGGCGTTTAATCCCCAGCCTCTCATGACATCCTGTCTGCCCATGATCTGGGCGAGAACGCAGACGACGTAGACGCCAAGGAAACCCAGGAAGAACTGGAGGGGATTATATCCCATGAAAACCGCGCCAATTGTCACAAGAACGCCCAAAGCAAGACCCAGGCCGATAAGGGAGCCTATGCGGTTAAACGGCTTCTTTATCTTTTTGGCGATTTTTCCTGTATCGCCCTTGGCTTTCTGCCATGCGCCGATTGCGCTCTTCGCCTGATCATTCAGCTGAGTGTCCTTGTAGTCGGCGCTTGCTGCGGCCTGCTGGGCCGTTTTTGCCCTCTCTAACGCCTGCGCTTCAGCCTGTTTTGCGGCATCAAGCTTCGGCTGAATCTTTGCATTGGCCTCGTCCGCTGCGGCTTTGGTCAAAACAAGCGAATCAAGGGGATTGGCATGCCAGGAGCTAGGGGTGGCTAAAAGGGAAAGAACGCTTTTCAGGAAAGGAACGTCTCTTCCGTTGAGCTTCTTTAAAGCCGCTTTGGCCTCAAAGAACTCGATAGTTTGAAAAGGTTTCTGCTTTTCTTGGGCAATGGTCGCAAGGAGCGGTTTGCTTGCCTCGTCAAATTTCGGGCGGTTGCTCATGACAACGCAGAGCGCGACTGCCAAAATGAAAAGACCAAGCCAAATTGCCCAATAGTCCTCTTTTTTCCACAGGTCTGACCATTGCGATTTTGCGCGGTCGACCACGATGTCAGGGTTTTGCGACATCTGCATCTCCTCCAATTATATATTCAGCGCCACAATGATTCTTCCCTTGCCGATTTTTTGAGGTCGCTCTCCTGTGGCCTGCGAGGGAAAATCTTTATGCGGCCGGGTATAGGTGGGAATACGCATTCTTTAGTATACTCATATCCCCCATTGCAGTCAATTATATTGCGAAATTCGGTTTCCCGCACTGGCCGATTGCAATGGGCCCCGTTTGAGCGGTCCAGTATATTCTGTTGCGACCTCATATGAGCTATGCTATTCTTTCGAAATCTCCAGGCTGGAAGGAAATATCAAAATATGCTATAGGCAATAAAAAATACTTTTTTTAAATATTTTCTAGCAAAAATAATGCAATGTATTTTTGGCTTTCTGTGTAAAAGAAAAGCTGAGAATTGCGTCAGTTTTCTTTTGGCTTGTCTAAGAGAGTAAGAAGTTCAGCTGGGCTTTCAATCAGTTTGCTTGCTCCATGGTTGAGCAGTTCCCTTGCCCCGCGAAATCCCCAGGCGACACCGATGGCCTCCATACCGGCTGCGTGCGCTGTCTGCATATCGACATTGCTGTCGCCGACAAAGAGTGTGTCTGCGGGGGAGAGGCCAAGTTCATCGAGCAGGGAGAGGAGGCGGCTTGGATCGGGTTTGAGAGGGAAATCTGGGCGCCCGCCAAGAACGCGAAAAAAGGGAACGTTTGGATAATAGTGGGCGACAAGAGCCTGTGTCATAGGCTCTGGCTTGTTTGAGAGAACACAGAGGCGAATAGAGGCATCTGCTAGAGTCTTGAGGACGGAAGGGAGGTCGCCGTACGGTTCTGTGCGTTCGCACATATGTTCCGCGTAATGGTTTTTTGCGACGTTTAGGATATTGGTAAAGTCTTCTTGGGGCATGCTTTCAGCTAGGCCCTGAGGCAGCGCGCGCATGACAAGGACAATGAAGCCGTTGCCGACCATCTGCTCGTAGGCTTTCAGCGGATGGGGAGGGTAGCCGAAATGGCGCAGAGCGAAGTTGCAGGCATTGCCGATATCGTCCAGTGTGTTTAGAATGGTGCCGTCAAGGTCAAAGATCAATGCTTTTGGCATAGCGTCTCCATCAGTCTTGCACTTGTTAAGTGAGGTCTGCATGAAAAAAAATGTGCTTTCTATCAGCGAATTAGGCGATACGGTCTGCTGGACGCTTGTGCAGCAGGCAATCGGCATACCCGATGCGACGATGCATTCGAATTTTATGATTGAAAAGGTGTGCGTTCTGTTCTTTGCCAAACCGTCGTTGCCCGAGCGGCTCTGTGTTTCTGCTGCTGTGCGGCAGATGGGCGGGCAGATCGTCTACGAGAGCGATCCCACAGGCGAACACTGGCTGAATGAAATGCATGAGCATCAGCTTCATCTTCTGCCCATCTTTAATTATTACCTGGACTGTATCTATCTGTATGGCATTCCCATGGCAAATCTTAAGGAGCATGAACTCGACGATATCAACTTCCCCATAATTAATGCCGGAAGCCCCGAGGCGCATCCGGCTCACGCTTTGGCTGACATCGCCTACATGCTGAAGACGTCCCGCTATCTCAATTCTTTCCGCTGCGCTTGGCTTGGCACTCCAAACGGCACACTGTTCTCCTTAATCCAGGCTGCGCGCTGGTTTCCCTTTTCCCTGCGCATAGCGGTCCCTGAGATAAACGACATAGCCATGCTTACAAGCTATGCAGAAGGCGTGCAAAACGTCGAAATCGTTGACAGTGTTTCAGAAGCCATTACGGACGCGAAATTTATCTTTATCGGAAGCCGCGCGGGAATTGGCTATCCGCTCATCAAACAATGGGAAATCACTGGCTCCTTGCTTGCCAAGGCAGACCCTCATTTTTCGTTTTTCCTTGCCGCAAGGCCCATCAATGCGCTGCCCATTGATGAGGAATTGCTTTTAAGTAAAGCGTCCCTCCTTGTCCGTCAGTCTGAGTACAGACTCCGTATTCACAAGCGTTTGCTCCACTATGTGTTCAGCGAGTAAAGCGTCTTTTGATTGCGCGGGCAAGCGTTTTTTTCTTACGACATTTGGCTGCAAGGTCAATCAGTACGAAAGCGAGGCGCTTCGGGAGGCCTGGGAGTCTTTGGGCATGGTTGAATGCGCACATCCGAGAGAGGCGGATTTCATAGTCGTGAACAGCTGCGCCATCACGGCAAAGGGAGAGCGCGATTCACGGCAAGCTGTCTGCCGATTGCGCAAAAAGGCCCCTTTGGCCACCCTTTTTCTTGTCGGTTGCGCAACAACGTGCATTCGCGATGACGGCTCTTTTGGCGAGCGCATCCATATTGTGCCAAATAAGGCCAAGCCGCTTCTGCTTACTCTCTCAGGACTTGAGCGGCTTCTTTTGGGAGAGACAGACGGCTCTCCCGAACCCGCAGAGGACGGCTACCCCGCATTTGCGATCACCCGCTATCCGCGGGCTAGGCCAGTCCTGAAAGTGCAGGACGGCTGTTCCCACAGATGCACGTACTGCATTGTTCCAACCGCCCGAAGCAGGCCTATGAGCCGGCCGTATGCCGAAGTTCTTGCAGAAGCCTCGGTTTTGCTTGGCAAGGGCTACGGAGAGCTTATTCTTTCTGGCATCAATTTGAAACAGTATCATGCGGACTGCGGGGACTTCTGGGATCTTCTGGCAGCGCTTGACCGGGATCTCGCTCCGCACTTCGCAGGGAAGGCCCGTATCCGAATAAGTTCTGTCGAGCCTTCGCAGCTCTCGGCAAAGGGTCTCTCTGTCCTTGCGCACTCAGTTCTGCTCTGCCCACATCTGCATATTTCCCTACAGCACACAGCGCAGAATATCCTGCGGCGAATGGGCCGGGGGCATTACAGCGCCTTTGATCTCGCACAAGCGCTTGAAAAACTCGCCTGGCCAGTGTTTGGACTTGGCTGCGATCTCATTATAGGCTTTCCCGGTGAAACAGAGAGAGATGTGGATGATTTGTGTGCGTTCTGCAAGGAGCTTCCCTTCACCTATGCCCATGTCTTTCCCTATTCAAGGAGACCTGGGACTGCGGCAGCACACTTTCCCGATCAGGTTCCAGAGGCGTGCGCAGCGGAACGGGCACGGCGTGTGCGTGAGCTTTTTTATGAGAAAAATAAGGACTTCCGCGCGCGCCTTGTTGGCCTTGGGCAAAAACTTACAATTGTTCCAGAAGAGGGCAGCCCAGTCAAAGGACTTTGCGAATATGCCGTGACCTGTGTCAGCGACGGATCCGTGCCGTTTTCCCGCGGGCTTGTTTCTGTGCGGGCAAAGGCTCTTGTTCAGAAAGGGCTTCTTGTGGAAAAAGCCTAGTGTCGTATTGTGCATGGCACACTTTCGCAATTGCCGCGAATGAAGCCAAGGGGATACGACGCTAGGCAAAATGATTCGGCCCAAAGTGTCCGCAAAAGATGAGTGACAGTATCTCAAACGACGAAGCCCAAGGCGGGAAGTATCTGCTAAAAACCAGCTATTGCCGCGTTAGCGCTTTCGAAGCACAAAGAACCAGGCTGTACAGTTTTGTACGTCGCTTATCTGACATACGCGAGGATGTACGCTGTAACTCGCAGGATTGACCGATATTCGCGTATTTACAAAAATTGCCCAGAAGGAGATTTCTTGCTCAGTAGGAACTGTACAAAGGTATCGTGACATTGTTTACGCTGGTACGGTTGAAACGCACGCAAGAAGGCTAGAAGCGCACGAAAAAAACTTCGTGAGCCATTTCAGATAGAAAAGCCAAGGCGCTCGTAAGTATCCAAAAGCCAAGCGCAACCTGCGGGTGAACGGATCGTTGTGTATCTGCAAAAAGCGTAGCTTTTTACAGATACTTAGGTATCAGGAAAAATGTAGTCCGCTTGGGAGTTTGGATTTAAAAAAGACAGAAAAGTACACAAGAAATTTTGCAATGGAACTACTGAGAGCCTAATGGACGCGGCTTGTTCATAGAGTCTATTGCTTGATTGCAAGAGACTCGCAACGTCTTTGGGCCAGTTTTTTGGTTGGCTGGAGCTACTTGGGTGCGCAACAGGGCAAAAAACGCGGGATACTGGAGCCGATTTTGGACTCGCTCTTTGACAGACTTGGCCTATGTGTCACAAAAGCTTGAATCTGCGCCGCCAGAACAAGGGACTTTAGACTATAAAAGTGCTACTCGATAAAAAGTAAGAAAATGTAAAACTATTTGAACGAGGAGAGAAAAATGCCATACGATTCTACGGGTTGATTGCAAGAGATAGGACCAGATGCTCTCACATAGCAATCAACTTCACGAAAGGAGTCAGCACGTATCCACACCCCATAAAGGGGTGTGGGGTCGGCGCTGAAGATATGTATGAAAATTCTTTTTTGTCTCTTGTTTCTTGTGGCATCGTATGCTCAGGCAGAAACGTTGCCTGTGGGGCTTTCGGAAGAAGATACGCTCAATTTTGACTGTCTTAAAGAGTTCTATCCCATGATTGACACCCTAGAGGAGGATGCTTCGGGGCTATGGCTTTTGTTTACAAACGGAAGGCGTGTTTTGTATGCAGGGACAGGCGCAAAGAGCGAGGTGGATGTTCGGCAAAGCATGGAAGAGCCGTACATGCTTGAACCGACAAGGCCCAAGACTCCTCCCGGCTACGCGCCAGGCCGGAAACGTTCCTACGCTCTGCTCAAAGCGCTCTACGGGGATTCAAAAGCCCAGGTCTCTCAGCAGCTTGTGACTGTAAAAGCTCTTGGGCAGACCTGGCGTTTTTCGCCGGCCGCAGCGAAAGCCTTTCTTCGCGCTGCGGCAAAACTTGAAGGAAAGAAGGAACTTGCAAGCTGGCTTGTCAGCTGCGGGTCGTTTATGTGGCGAAAGATTGCCGGAGAGGCGCGTCTGAGCCCCCATTCGTTTGGGATCGCTTTTGATATCGGTGTTGATCGGGGAGCCACATACTGGCAGTGGTCTTCCCTAAGGCCCCATCCCTTTCAAAAGAGCTATCCCGCAGAGATTGTGGCCGCTTTTGAGGAGGCCGGATTCATCTGGGGCGGCAAGTGGCACGAGTACGATCTCATGCACTTTGAGTACAGACCGGAACTTATCTGCAAGGCGCGGAAGCGTCAGGGTGCTTGGAGAGCCACTCCACAAGCGCATCTGCCGTTATCTGAGTTGGCGGTACATAGCGGTGCGCGGCATTGCCGTTCAGAATGAAATCCGCCGGTATGCCTTGGGCATTGGAGACCACATGCCAGCAACCGGGCTGGCCTTCTGTGTCTGAGGAGCCCTCCTTGGCGACAAGCCAGTCCACCAGGGCCTTCCATTGCTCAAGGGATATGCCGGCGCTGCGGCTTAAGACCAAGGTATTGGTTTCTGTATTGCGGAGCAATGTTAAGGCATTGTCGTTATTGTACTTCCGAACAAAGCTTATGACAGCTTGGCGCACATTTGTTATGCCATTTTTTGGTTGTATTTCCAGAATCCAGGGGGTTACGGCGGCATTGCCGAAATTCGTATGCACCTTTCTGAAAGTAATATGCCCGATAGTTGTTGTGATATCGGTGTCTTCTGGATCCGGACCGACATGCTCCTCAAGGTTTTGGAGGACAATTGCGTAGTTTATCTGAGTCATGATCCGGGAGTCCCACAAAAGTGTCACAAGCGGAGTAATGGCTTCGCCGAAGACAAGTGGGAGGAGAGGCACGACAAATGGGACCATCAGAGTCTGGAAGAGACGGTGGCTGCGCGTGTCCTTGGAAAGCGTTGAGAAGCGCGGCTGCCGAAAAGAGCGGAGATTGTTTAGAATCTGCGCTGTGGCCTGCTCGAAACCAGCCATATGGCGTAGAGAGCTTGTCTTGATGTGCATCGAAAACGAGGAGAGAACCCGCTCCTGCCAGAAGTCGTCCTGCCAGTAGGGAATTTCACACTCCGCAGCCCGTAGAAGGGCGACGATACAGGCTTCGACAATGGCCTGTTTGCTTTCGATTGTGTGCGCAAGGCATTTGTTTTCCGTGCAGTCGTGGATGCGGAGGATGTAGTTTGAAATATGTTTTGGGTGGGCTCCGCCATAGGCATCAATAAGATCGATTTCTCGTATGAGCTGATAGAGTGCCTTAGGAAGACGGGCATTGCCGAAGAGCTGCTGGACAACGAGCGCGACAGAGGAGTAGGCGTGGTGACATTTGCCTTCCTGCACATGTTCGTCGAAAAGAAGAAGAGGATGGGCGCCACCGTTTTGCACCCCACCCATACCGAAGACTGCCGCTTTGGCCCAGCGTTCGCGGAGAGCCGCATCATTTGTCGCATGGTTGATCACAGTCTCCTCGATCGGAAGAACATGTTTGTCCTCTGAAAGGAGGCTTCTGAAGAGAAGCATGGCCATGTACTCGTCGAGATGCGGCCTAAGATGCGTGCAGAGCATGGTTACGTCATTTGCACCTTCAGGCAAAGTGGCCGGTGTGTTTCGGAGCAAGACGCTGATATAGTCGGCCGCAGTGCGGCAGACAAGAGAGGCAAGCTCTTCCTGGGGGACAGTGTCTGGTGTGGGTAAACGCAGGGCTTTGAGATCTGCCATGAAATTCCCTTTTTTTCTAGAACGCTATGAGAAGATATACTGAAGATACTGCCTTTTATGCCAGTTCGCAAGTATTTCCTCTGAAAAAGTGGCAATTCAGCATATATGCTGAATCTACGCCCTGCCATGATGACGCCCCCCAGTTTGTTACGAGAAAAGGTGCGCTATTTGACCGGGATGCGCGTGGCGTAAGTCCGGTCGCAATGAAAGCGCGCAGATAGCTTTTCCAAAGGGCGTCTTGTCATTGGAAGGTCACTGGAAATATCGTATACCCGACCGCAATACTTTTCCCTGGACAGTTGGCCGGCACGGGAACAATCATTGTGATTCCTGGTACATGTCACAAGAGACTTCGTAGCCAAACTGCCTGCATGCTGGTTTTCCGCCACAAGGAGTAATCGGCACAGATAGTCAAACTCAAGCTGCCGCTTACGATCATTTTGACCCGCGGCCCAATGCTGCAGGATGCTCTTTCTCTCTTTGGGGCCGTACGATCTGACCAAGCAAATGGGAGGAATTATGACTTTTGCTTCACAGTGCACAATGCAGCTCGCTGTGCCGTATTTGATTGAAACTCCCATGTCATGCAACCTGCAACAGGCGGCAAATTTTTGCTCAATATGGGATGAATGATTTTTCTGAACAGTCATGCACAAGGACGCACGCGAGAACACGAGGAGAGAGATTGTTCTAAAAAAATTTCCGCGTGTACGGATTGGCTATCGCTCAAGCTCTCGAACCACAAAGAACCAGGCTTGCTGGACTCCTCGCATCCTTTTCGTACGTCGCTCATCTGACATAAGCCAAGATGCTCTGTATCGCGAGGATTTCAGCTTCCACTATCGTGCGAGAGGTGAGGCCCTTCGTTTGATCCATATATGTCAATGCCTGACCTGTGTTATCTCAATTTCCGGCATGAAAAGTAGCTACAGAGACAAAGAGCCTACAGGACCCTTTGTAGCTACAGGGTCCAAAAAAGGTGTGATGTGGCACAAATTTTTAAGGGCTGCGTCGATACCTTCTCGCCATTCTCGTTTGAGACTGCCGCCGCACGCACATCACCTCTGATGAGCGCGCCTTCTCACTCAGGAATGGGTGGAAGAAGGTTGATCATGAGTGCAGCGTGTTTGTTGGTTTATGCGTGGCGAAGAGCGTTTTTTTCTACCCCAACGCATATCTCTTCTGTGTGACCGGAGAGCAAGAGCGTTTCGTCGGGCAATGTGCAGATTGTATTTGAGATGCTCTGCCACAAAAGGGCGGCATTGCCATCTGGAAACTGAGCTGTGCCAATGCTGCCTTTAAAGATGGTGTCCCCCACAAAGGCTGCGTGTTCAGCTTCTGAATAGTAGGGTGCTGAGTCCTCGGGCCTGGGGTATAGAGGACTGTCAAGGCGAAAGTCGGATTTGCCTGCAAAGCGATCCGTTCTCCGCGAGCGACTTTTTGTGTGGCACTGACAGTTATGGGCTGACCGCAATAATAGGAAAGGTTCTTTGTGGGATCTGAAAGATAGGACGCGGATTTTTCGTGGGCCAGCACTGGTATGTGAAGTGTCTCGCGATGGGTATCTACGGCTCCTATATGGTCGAAGTGTCCGTGAGTCAGCAAGATTTTCTCTATTGTCCAGTGATGTTCTTCGATAACACGGAGCAGGTCAACGGCTTGGGCTCCAGGATCAATAATAAAGCCGTGATTGCTTTCCCCGTCGATGCAAAAAAAGCAGTTGACCTCGAAATAGCCACGTATGGGTATACGCATTAGCATACACTCACCCAATCCTGCATCCTTCCGACCCGCAACGTGCGCCTTGATCTTGCTCGGCATTCACATGTGCCGTATGGGCCTCACGAAGAACCTCCATTATATTCATAACGCTTTGGCACCCGGAAATTCCGTGCCTGCCAATGACAAAGAAGGGCACTGCGTTGATTTCGAGACTGTGCGCTTCCCTCTCGTCCTGTACGACTTCGTCCTGAAAGGCGTCCGAGTTCAAAACCTCTTCGACAGCATTGGCTTTCAGGCCACAGTCCACACCCACGCTCCGCAGCACATTTTTGTCCGTGAAATAGGTCTTGAACAATGCTTGGATGACCGGCGTGGCCAGCCCATTCCTTTGAGCCAACTTGGTCAGTCGGTGTGCATCCATAGTGTTGGTAAAGAGCGTTGTGGCAAAATCCAGTCCTTCTGCTCTCCCCATGGCCGAGATGTGTGCAATTTGCTCTCCGGCCTCTTCCAGAGATATGCCGTACTTGTGCGCAAAACGGGTCTGTGTGTCTCCTGTGGCGTGTTGTCCTGCCGTAATTTCCAGCTCGATGTTCTGAAGTCCCAAGACCGTACCTCGCCAATGTAGCAGTACGGGCAGGCGTAGTTACGACCAATAGGTAATTTTCATGGAAACTTCCTTGATAATAGAACGTGTTCGATTGTTTCTTTGTTGAGTTCACTATGAGCCGTCGCTCAGGAAGACCTTGCAAAAGCGCAGCGAGAGAGACAAGCAGAAGAGTATTGAAACTGCTATCTCATCGGGCGGGTGGGAGCCGAAAATCTGACCGTTCGCGGCATCTGTGAGGCTGCGAATCTGTCGGTCGGTACCTTCTACCACTGCTTCAGGGACAAGGACGATTTATTGATGTTTTTTCTAGGGGATCCCTCCTCTATCGGTGACAGGGTCTGCGAACTCTATATGCGACTTATTGGCCGCTACCTGGAACTCGGCGAGACCTTACCACAGGAAACCGTTCTCTATCGGCGTATATGACGGAACAGAACGGTGCCTTTCCAAAAAACACGGTGATTGCTCGATGCGAATTGGAACTTGGCAAAGCGCAGTCCGATGGTCAATTCAAAGAAAATGTGGACGTCCATATGCTTAGTCGGGATATCTGCACCATAGGTAAGGGATGTGTATTCGAGTGGTGTCTCTGCAATGGTCAGATGGATATCGAGGGTTCTCTCCGCCGCATCATCAATGCGTACTTGCAGGCA
>JAFTDR010000305.1 GCA_017454105.1 Desulfovibrionaceae bacterium
CCCTGCGGGCATACGTCCGGCACTGTTTTTTTGATATGACCATTGTATATCGAAAAAAAAATACATTTCGAATGCAACAAAAGCATTCTCGATGGCATCACTTAAATGAAGGAATTGCCCTTCCCATTGCATGAGGTCTTGTATGTATTCATCCGGATTTGTCTGACGAAGGTTTTTCCCCGAACGCAGCATAATGCGCGAACAGGCCAGGGGAGCCCTGCATCCAATGATATCCGGACGCGGAACATGATGCTGAAGTATCGTGCATGCCAGGCACATCGGGATGCTTTTTTTTACGACGGTTCATGTCGGAAAGGGAGCAGTGTGCCAGAACCTGTAGAATTTGAGGTAGGGTGCAGGTTGGCGGGTGGGAGACAGGGAGAATACCCAAAGGATGGCGTGCCGTGTGCTCTGATGCCGCCCCTGGGGAGCTGGGACAATAACATTACGGATTGGCGCGTGCCGTGTGCTCTGATGTCGACCGCTAATAAGGGTGGCGCGTGCTGTATGAGCGGAGGATGATCGCCGGGGAAAGTGAGTTTTTGCTTGTATTTGTAACCATTCAGCCCTATGCCGGGAACGCCGTAGATACCGTGGTTTAAGTCAAGAGTGTTGAGCTATTTTTTTATTGTACTAGCGCGGCTACGCCTTGCTGCCCTGCTCTCAGATGCAACAAGTCCCCCCTCTTCGAGGGACGCTGCGCTGGACTTGTTGTATCTGGTTCGCAGGGTTTATTATTATCATACCTAAAGTTATCTTCATCACGCCATATTGCGAATGCGACAACAACCAACTTGTGCATGAGTGCCCCCAATGCTGATGCCTTGGGTTTGCCTGATTGAATTAATCTCTCATAATAAGCTTTAAGTAGGTTGGGTATCTTGGTTACCAAAACTGCCGTGGCAGCCATTCGCAGTCCGGCTCGAATATATCCGGGCCCTCTTTTGGTCATTCTTGGCTTTCCTTCAATCGATTTCCCTGATTGGAATTCTTTAGGTATCAAGCCACAAAACGCGGCGGCTTGTGAGCCATTTTTAAAATCCCTGTTACTAAATAAGACAATCAGCAACGATGTGACTACCGGGCCAATGCCAGGAATCGAACGCAACCTAGCGCTGATCGGTTTTAAGACTTCGTCCTTGCTGATAAGCTGTTGAATTTCAGCATTAATACGAGTTTCTTGCTGTTTTAGCAGTTCAATTTGCTGCTGCAGGTAATGACCGACATAACATAATTCTTCGCTCGGCAGCGTATCCAAACGATTTTGCTCCCTAACACGATCTTGTACAATACTACTTCGTAGGCGGATAAGTGCGTCCAGCCGTCGAACTGTTTTTGATGGCGGCTGCCAAAAATGTAACTTCTTGCGAGTTAGTCCGAATTGTGCCAACGCAAAACTATCCAAGCGATCCGTTTTGCTGTCTCGCCCAAGACTTTTGGCATAGTGATGAACGTCTTTGGGATTAGCCAGACAAATTCTCGCCATTTTGTCGTTAAGCCAATAGATCAGCTCAACATGATAAGAGTTGGTTGGTTCCAGCACAACAGTCAAGGTCTCGAATGATAAGCCCTTTTTGGTGAGTTTGAGTGCTATTTTCTCAAACCCATCTGAACCGTTTTCAACCTGAAACAGACTTGAATGTTTTGGTTTTTCCTCGACCTCAGACGCCAAATAGCAATCAAGCTTTTCTTTTGATACGTCAATGCCTAACACGAACATAATTTTCTCCCTGATGATGGAATAGTCTTGCCTCTGCTCACACTTTCCTTGTAAATTCAGGGTCAACGCTGTTTACCTCAGCGTGCCCTATGATACCGTTCAACGTTTGATGGGCAAAAGAGAGGGATAAGCGCGCTATCTACGGCACGAGGTCATGCTAAATACAAGCCTCCAGGCGTTCACGCATTGCTTATCCCTCTTTTCGTGTTAGCTAGACACGAAAGACTTTGTCAACATACAAACCATACAAGGCGTTCAATATCAATAGCCATTGGCTGGAGCCGCAGGCGACCGGGAGTTCAAAGCGTTCCCCTCTTTAGTGCAAGATATAAAGCAAACCTCGGGCAACATGCATGGAGGAACATTGGCGCATGAAAAAATCTCCTTCCTGACATGAAACAGCCTGGCAGCTCTGTATCTCGCCATCATGGCATGACGGTTCGGAATCTTCGCAATTGGTCTCTTTTTCCTTCGGATTATCCACAGAATCAGAACTGTTCCCCATTTTGCGCTCAGATGCGTTCAGGCATGCTCGAGGTTATTTACTTTGATGCTGTCAAATATGTGAATAGTTGAGAGGAATCTCGACAGAAATCGACCGATTCTCCAGACGGAGCTCTCGTTACTTCTTTGAGTTCTCAATTTCCACGACGCGGTTCTTCCACTTCGTCCAGTTGTTATCCACCACTTTTATCGTCGGCTTCGGACTCCAGTCGTTATTGTAGAGACTGAATGTATTCTCTGAACTGGGCGTGACACTCGTGAAATCCCAGCCAAAACGGGTGCCTTTCTGGAGAGTATTTTCGAGGAGGGCATTCAGCATATCCGTGCTGTAGCCGGTGAAACTGTCGCCGTTCAGCGTCATGTGTTCTGTGACAGCGCAGCTGCAATTTTTATCTTTCATGGCACTGTACAGAAGATCATAAGCATGTGTGTTGGGCTTCTTTTCCTCAAGATTCCAGTGCCAATTGAGCTGTATGATACTAACGGGGCACGCTTGTGCATTGGGACGATCAAAGAGCCTTCTGAGCAACCAGTGGTCGCTTCCGTGGCGCTGCCGCTCCTGGCGTTCGTTAACATACAGGAAGTCAACGGCGACATATCCTTTTCCGCCTTTTTTGGTTACGACTTCACGCCATGCGGCAGCATCCCCTTTTATCCAATCCGCAAGGGCCTCGCCGCGGAAACGGTTCCAATAGGGATTTGTGATGAATTCGTTTGGAATGGGGAAGCCCGATGGATATGCAGGAGCTGCATTATCATTCGGATTCGCCGCTTTGTACGCCTCTTTCCATGCATTATAAGCGGTTTTTGCATTGTCGCTGAAATCCA
>JAFTDR010000306.1 GCA_017454105.1 Desulfovibrionaceae bacterium
CTTAAAAGGGCTCACGCAGTTTTTTTCGTGCGATTCTAGCCTTTTGCTAGCAAGATTCCGTCGTGCGTGCGTTTCAACCGTACCAGCGTATGCTGAGGTATTGAGTATACAGTTCAGGTCTGTTGTCGAAACTGCCTGGCAGTTTCGACAACACCTCAGCATACGCTGGTACGGTTGAAACGCACGCAAGACGGAATCTTGCTAGCAAAAGGCTAGAATCGCACGAAAAAAACTTCGTGAGCCATTTTAAGACTCGTACGGCCACACGCAAGAAAAGCCAAGGCGCTCGAAAGTCACCGAAAGCCAAGCGCAACCTGTGGGTAGGAGTGCAACACTCTGTCGCAGCAAAGAAAATTACCGTAAACGGATCTTTGTGTACCTGCAAAATGCAAAAAGCGTAGCTTTTTACAGATACTTATACATCCTCATGAACGGGAGGGAGTGAAGAAAGTTTTCACCCGCATGCGCGGTTTACTGAACTGGAGTCCACTTCGTGCCGCTTAAGAGGGCCAGGCCTTCTGTCAGGAACTGCGTTCCCCGGCTGCCGTATCCTTGAGCCTTGAGCATGCGGTAGACCATATCTGAAGCGGCAAGACCGGGCAGAACAAGGTTCATGCGTTTGCATTCTTCAAGGCAGAGACCGAGATCCTTGACAAAATGATTGATGAAGAAACCAGGATCCGTATTGCCCGCAAGCACTCTGCGGCCGAGCGTGTTCATAGCAACGCTCCCCGCAGCTCCAGGGATCACGCTTTCAAGCCATTGGCTCACATTGAGCCCGGCTTTTTGAGCAAAAAGAAGCGATTCGCATGTTGCAAACATGACGCCGGCAATTGCGACCTGGTTGGCGAGTTTTGCTTTTTGGCCTAGGCCTGGTCCGCCGCAGGGGAGAATGATTTTTCCCATGCAGGAGAGAAGAGGGCGGACCGTTTCAAGAGCGCTGCTGCTTCCACCGACAAAGATCGTCAGACGTGCCTCTTTTGCCCCAATATCGCCGCCTGTCACAGGACAGTCAAGGGCCTCACATCCTTTGTCCTTAGCTTCCTTGGCAATGCGCTCGGCGAGGGCTGGGCTTGAGGTGGTCATGTCGCAGAGAATTCCGCCTGGGGCAAGGCCCAAAAGGGCGCCATTGTCTCCTAAGAGAACAGCCTCGACATCGTTCGGGTAGCCAACAATTGAGAAGACGACATCCGACTGCTCGGCAAGAGCTTTCGGATTGTCCGCCCAGCCTGCGCCTGCGTTCAACAGATCCTGGGCCTTCGCCTTTGTGCGGGTATAGACGGTAACGGGGTAGCCGGCAGAGAGTAAATGCCCGGCCATGCTTGAACCCATGACACCTGTGCCAATCCAGCCTACACGAAGTTTATTCATAGTGTCTCCTTATCTTGTACAGTGAATTACTCAGCTTTTTTATCTTTTGTATACAGGTAATGTATGATACAGGCAAGTACGGCTATGGCAAAAGCCACAAAACGCACCGTGAATCCCTCATCGAAAGACGTGGCTATCCGTGCGGCAATGGCTGTGAGAAGAATGGCAGAGAGCACGATGACCACTGTTAAGTTCATCTGCCGGACACGCGTGAATATCCATTCGGGAATGACGGTGAATTTGAAAAAGAGAAGGGGAACGACAATAAGCAGGGTGATAAAGTCGTATAGTGACATATCCATACTGTTTCTCCTGGCGTCGCGACGTACGAGACCTCACGTCACGTACCCGAAATGAGTAGAGTGACTCTATTTGGGAGGATAATCGCACTCTGTGCGTATGCTGCGAAAAGCAGAGGGAGCGCTTTGAACAAAAATTTCCTGTGAAGTACGGTGTACGCTGTGGCAGTACTCGTGAACCGGCGCCCCAGATACGTACGGAATGGAAAAAGCGGAGTGTCCAGGGCATACTTATTTGGAATGCAGACCGTTCTCGAATGAAGCAGAAAGAAGGTCGAGAGCAGCTCATTATACTGCGGGCAGAAATAAAGCTAAAAACAGTTTGGCTATAAAGTCCCCTGTTCTCGGAAGCTCCTCCATCTGACACAGTCACTTTTTTTCTGTCTTGAGTATATAATGGTTTTCCGATGCACGCCAAATGAGAGCGACCTCGAAAATTGGCTCTGGAAGAATCCTTGTGACGCCGAGTTTCCCTGAGCTATCGTGACGATTTTTTACACACGGGCTTAGAAAAGTCAGTACTATGCCAGATCACTTTTGGGAGTCCTTTGCAAAAAAGGAAGATTGTGACAGGAAGTGTGGCCGCTTCGGCGCAGGCCCAGGCAATCCAGACGCCGTCGAGCCCTGCGATGCGTGGGAGCAGGAGTACGGCTGGAACACCAAAGAGGAGCGAGCGGAAAGCGGAAATGCTGGCTGATGCACTGCCGTTATTGATAGCTGTGAAAAACGATGAGCCAAAGATATTTGTGGCGCTCAGAAGAAAGACCGGCGCATAGAAAGCGATGGCGTTGACTGTCATTGCGCAGAGCGCGGGATCATACCCGACAAAAAGGTCCGCAATAGTATCTTTTGCGAGAAAGGCCAGAGCGGAGAGAGCTGAGCCGGCGCAAAGGTTGATGGTAAGGCTTTTGCGGAAAAGTCCTGCGAGTTCTCTGCGGCGTCTTGCGCCGTAGTTGTAGCTTACGATCGGAGCGGAGCCTGTCGCGTAGCCAAGCAGGAGGGAGGAGAAGATGAAGGCGACATAGAGGAGTACACCGAAGGCCGCCACGCCATTTTCCCCGGCAATGCTGAGAAGCTGCGAGGTGTAGATGCTCATAAGGAGCGGGTAGGCAATATTAATAAGAAATTCCGAGGACCCGTTGGCAGCTGCCCTTAGGATATCGATGAATGCCAGAGACGGTTTGGTCAGGGCAAGAAGACTTGCGTTGCGGCGGGCGAAATAGAGAATCGGGATAATGCCGCCAAGACATTCGCTCAAGGCGGTTGCGATTGCCGCGCCCATTAAACCCATGTCAGCGACGAGAATGAGGATGGCGTCAAGGAGAATATTGCTTAGCCCTGCAAGGCAGGTGACAAGAAAGCCAAGCTGCGCTTTCTCAGCAGTCACAAAGAGTGCTTGAAAAAAGAACTGCAGCATAAAGGCCGGCAGTGAGAGAAGTGAGATTTGCCCATAGAGGAGGCATTGCTCAAGTGTTTCTCCTGTTGCGCCCAGGAAACTGGCCACAGGTTCAAGAAGGAGAAAGCCCGCGATTGCAAGCAGAATGCCTGTGGCCGCCGTTGTGTATGCAAGAAGAGAGAAGGTTGCGTTTGCGCTGTCTTTTTTACCTTGTCCTAAGCGTTTGCCGACAAGTGACGAGCCTCCTGCGCCAAACATGAAGCCCGCGGCGGCGAGGACGCTCAGCAGAGGAAAGATAATGGTTATTGCGGCAAAGGACGTTTTGCCCACGTAATTTGAGACAAACAAGCCATCAACAACTGCATAGATTGACGTAAAGACCATAGTCCCAATTGCGGGGAGGGTAAAGCGGAGCAGCTTGGGAATGGTGAAGTGGTCGGAAAGGTGCATACTGGTTGCTGTTCTATTCGGCCAGAAAAAAAATTTTAGTGTGTACACGTATGCGGCTTAGGACGTGACAAGTCCCTTTGCGCCTTGGGGAAGACATATTTGTACTTGCAGTATATACTGGCTCTGTGTGGAACTGCAAGAACATATTTTTTTGGAGGGATTATGAGTCGGCTATCAGAGATTCGTGAACTTGTGTACCGTGAATTGCGGAGTATGCCAGAGGAGATGGAGCGGGTGCGGGCAGTCGTGCATCTGAATGGTGTTTGTCTCGCTGCCGCTCTTATCTCGGCAAAACGTGGCGTACATCAGGAACTCGCCCAAATAGCGGCAATGCTGCACGATATTGCCGCATATACAAGCGGATCGTACGAGGATCACGCAAACCGCAGTGCTGCGAGAGCAAAGACGCTTCTCTACGAAATGGGGGGAATGCGCGACGATGAGATTGCGCAGATCTGCACGGCCATTGCCAAGCATGACGATAAACATGTCGTGGACGGTCCGCTTGAGGAAGTACTCAAGGATGCCGATGTCATCCACCATACGCTGCACGATCCGTCAAAAAAAGTGAAGGATAAGGAAAAGGCGCGCTACGACTCGCTTTGCCAGGAATTTGGTCTTGGCATGCGAGCAACGAATGCGTAAACAGTATTGCGCGTGCATCGATTTGTCCAAGTCTTGACTATCACAGTCCTAAAAAATACCAGCCATTCTACTCTGCGGCACAATGCTTTGCCCTCGCGGAAGTCATTATGCCGCTTTGCAGAGTGGTTTTGCGCCCGTTATGCTCTTGGTAAGCCAAAGCCTGGAA
>JAFTDR010000002.1 GCA_017454105.1 Desulfovibrionaceae bacterium
AGGCGGTGGATACGGTTAAATGCGGGCGGCCGCAATGTAGCTAAACGAGTTCATTTAGCTACAATCCGCCGCCGAAGTAGGCAGAATGGCCTCTGGAGCCATGTAGATAACACGGTGGGCGGGAATTCAAGATAACAATATTAGTTCAAGTGCGATACGAGATTTTTTTGGTTCCCTTGATAGAGTAAAAGCTTCTAAAGGACTATTTGTAACAATCTCAGATTTTACGCAGGAAGCAAAGGAAACCGAGAAATATTTAAGCAAGAGATGGTACTGATAAATGGACGCCAGCTTGTGCATTTAATGATTAAATATGATGTTGGCTGTAGAATTGAAGAGACTCTGTACATCAAAAAATAGACGAAGATTTTTTTGAGTAAAATGCTGTTGTGAAAGACAATGGTGATCTTGTCGAACTGCTTTTTTTGAGCGATGCAGATACTTGCTGCACTGCACAGCTCATCCTATGGTCAGCTGAGCGCAGCGAAATATTGCCCCCGCATCTTGCTGCTGAAACTGCTTCTGGAGCTGACAAGCAGTCTCAAATTTTAGCCTGGTGTCGGTTGTCCATGCGAGAAAAGGACATGATTACGTTCTTAAAAAAGGCTCGTCCGCAAGCAAGTACTATTCTCAACGACTCAAGCATGTTGTTGGTTTGGATCAACGTGGAAGATAAGAGCTGGAAAGCGTATGTTACGAGGAGTAGATATGCTCAAACAAGGTCTGTGTACACTCGCCATGGTACTGATGGCAGGATCGGCTTGGGCGAATATTTGGGAAGCTGCTGAGCAGGGAGATGTTCAGACTATCCAAAAGGAAATCGAAAGTGGCGTGGACGTGAACGCGCATGACGATGATTTCTGGACACCGCTGCATTGGGCCGCAAAGAAGGGGCAAGGGGAGGTTGTTCGATTCCTCATTGCCAAGGGCGCCAACGTGAACGCCAAAGATCGGAAGAATAGGACTGCCCTGTATATTGCTGCGGATGCAGGGAATCTCGAGGTGGTCAAAGTACTCCTTGCCAACGGTGCCCCGGTGAATGCGCGGGACAATTCTGGCTGGATTGCGCTCTTTTGGGCCGCTGCAGAGGGGCACGCGGAGGTGGTTGCCTTGCTTCTCTCCAAGGGGGCAGAGGTCAACGCCAAAGACCATGCCAGCCAGACAGCGCTTCATGCGGCAGCCATTATGGGGCGCATTGATGTGGCCAAATTGCTTCTTGACCACGGGGCTATTGTCAATGCCAATGATAAGGACAAAGAAACAGCGCTGCACAGAGCAGCAGGTGAAGGTCACGCGGAGGTGCTTGCCTTGCTTCTCTCCAGGGGAGCAGAGATCAACGCCAAAGACGTTCTGGGCGAGACAGCCTTGCATAAAGCGGCAACAAAGGGACACGCGGAGGTAGTTGCCTTGCTTCTCTCCAGGGGGGCAGAGATCAACGCCAAAGACGTTCTGGGCAAGACCGCCTTACACAAGGCGGCAGAGAACGGTCAGGCCAAGGTCGTTGAGCTGCTTTTGGCCAAAGGGGCAGATGTGGTCTGCAATGAGCAAGCAGGGCTGACGAAATTGCACAGTGCTGTACTCAAGCGAGATCTGGCCACGATATCGTCGCTCACAAAACAGAAGACGTTGCTCGACCAAAAAGATAGAGACGGTCAAACACCTCTGCACTATGCAGCTAAGCTTGGTTATATGGACGTTGTCAAGCTCTTGCTTTCCAAGAACGCGGATGCAAACTTGAAAGACAATAAAGACCATACGCCGCTGGACATAGCAAAAATGAAAGGGAACACGGAGTTAGTCTCGTTCTTTCTTGCAAAGAGTGAGAACCTGGCGAACGTCAATACGCTGTTCCATGAGGCTGTGCAAAATGACCAGCTTGACATGGTCAATCTCCTTTTGACCAAGGGTGCTGATGTCAACGGGCGAGACGGAGAAGGCAATACGCCACTGCATGGGGTGAAGAGTGTCAAGATTGCCGAGTTGCTCCTGGCCAAGGGTGCTGATGTCAATGCCAGAAATGAAGACGAAGATACGCCTCTATACTGTGCACTCTCTGATTTCGGTGATCTCTCGGACGTGATTAGGCTGCTCATCGCGAAGGGTGCCGATGTCAATGTCAAAAACAGGTTCGGAAGGACGCCGCTGCAAGAGGCAAGGAATGTCGATATTGCTAAGCTACTTCTGGCCAAGGGTGCTGATGTCAATGCCAAAAACAAATTCGGCGAGACGGCGCTGCTCAGAGCAGTAAAATATGGAAAAAGTATCCCCCTTGAACTGCCTCAACTGCTCATTGCCCATGGTGCAGACGTCAATGCGAAAATGGAAAATAGCGAAGATTTTGGGGCGACGGCGCTGTTCTATGCTGCCAAAGAAGGTTGTTTGGACGTGGTTAAGCTTTTGATCGATAACGGCGCGGATAAAAATGCAAAAAACCAGTACGGCGAGACCCCGCTGAAAAAGGCTTTGGAAGAAGGCCATGAGGAGGTGGCCATGCTCTTGATCGACAAGGGCGCTGACATAGATGTAAAAGATCTGTATGGCGTAAAGCCACTGCATGAGGCCGCAGAGCATGGCTTTACTGACGTGGTCAGGCTGCTGATCGAGAAAGGAGAGGATGTGAATGTGGCAACATTGTCTGGTCTCACTCCGCTCTACGCTGCCGGAGCCCATATTGATGTGGTCCGGCTGCTTCTCGACAAAGGAGCAAGCGTCAATGTCAAGCTCAAGGACTGCATCGATGCAGGCAAGACGCCCCTGCACAGAGCAGAGACTGCAGGGGTGGCCAGGCTCTTGATCGACAAGGGCGCTGATATCGAGGCCAAGGATGATCATGGCGTAACGCCCTTGCACACTGCGGCATATTTCGGTCGTGCGGATGTCGTGAAAGTTCTTCTCGAGAAGGGGGCGAACGCAAACGCGAAAGATGCGGATGAGCAAACACCGCTCCACTGTGCGGGTTTGAGTGCTGATGTGAATGTGGCTTGTCTGCTTCTTAAGCAGGGCGTAGATGTAAACGCGAAAGATGCTGAGGATCAAACGCCTCTGCACAAAGCTGTACGATATTGCAATTCTGACCTGGCGAGCGTGCTGATCGAAAACGGTGCCAATGTCAATGCGAAAGATCATCATGGCAGAACGGCAATGTTCGCGGCTTCAGAGAAGGGCCTTGTGCAGGTGATTGGACGTATGCTCGACAAGGGGGCGGAGGTGAATATCAAGGATGCTGACGGCATAACGCCCCTACACCTTGCGGCACGGGAAAATCATAGGAACGTGCTTGAGCTGCTTCTTGCCAAGGGCGCTTGCGTGAATGCGAAAGACAAGTTCGGCCTGACCCCCCTGCATCTCGCCGCAGAACAAGGGAATGCTGCCGAAGTGACGCTGCTCATTGAACAGGGTGCCGATCGCAACGCAAAAGCCGAGGGCGGAGAATACAAAGGGTGTACGCCGCTTGCTATTGCGGAGAAAAAGAAGAAGGGAGAAATCGTCACGCTCTTGAAAAATACCAAGCCCTAAGCAATACCGATCCGCCACAAGGCTCTCAAGTCTTGAGAATCAGGCAAGAAAACACCTAGGAGCATAGTACATGCCGCTTTTTGTTTGCGCATGCTGCGTTTGAAACCTGGGCTTTCCGTTGACCGTTTTTTCTACCTTGCAAGCTTTGGAAGCTCACGCGCCCTTGACTGTCCGCCGATCTCGCGAAGCTCAAAAGGATCTACGGTGGGATGCTGGCTCCTTTGGAAACGGAAAGCGTGAAGCAGATCTCACAATGAAACGACTCCTATGGCGGCATTCGCCAAGACCAGTCGTTTGCGGCACAGGCGGAAGGGAGGTTACTCTGTGAGAGTGGGTGACCACCAAAGAACCTCACTGCGCAGTCGAGTCACCCACGAAACCCAACGAAGAACCTAATTTTTTCATGCTCACCAACAGAAGGGATCTGTACAATGCTAGTATTTTCTGCGTACATGACTTCCTCCAATTATAATATAATTAGAGAAAGTCTAAACGTCAAGGTTTCAAAAACTATATAGAATCGGGGCTTGAGGAGCTAACACGGCTAAAATCTGTGTGGCCAATTATAATTTTTGCAGAGTTTAGGTTCAACGTAAAAGAATATCAGATCTCCCGCAAGTCTAATAACGATATTCGCGTTTTTTACTGAACACCCTTTAGAGATTGCCTCTTTCGCCACTGGCAAAACCTGACGATTCTCGTCCATTGCTGCCTGCGTCAATCCCTGGGACTCGGCTTCAGCGCAGTGAAATTACGGCCCACTCCCTTCACGCAATGACGGATCTAGCCCATGCAGTACCCTCATCGGGCGCGAAGCTTGGCGTTTGTGGCCTCCAACTTTTTACCCTCTTCACAGGATCGGGACGTAAAACCGCATTCGCCAGAAGAAGAGTACGTTTCAGCTCGGTAAGCTTTTTTCACTCGTATGAACGAAGTGCGGCCCTCCGACAGACAAAAGTTTTCAAACTCTCCTCTGTCGAAATTCTATGAGGCGTGAACTGTCCATGGAAACCGCTATTATTGAGGTAAGTGAGTTGGAGGAAACGGAGATTTTTTTTGACTAAGCTAGCAAGGGTGGCTGAGCTTGTTATTTATTTTCGCGAAATCCTCTTAAAGCATACGGGAGTTCTGAATAGCTTCAGAATTTTCTCTTTAAAAATCATCCATTACTAATTAAGCTTAAAACTGACATCTGTTGCTGCAATCGAAATATATTAGATTAGGATGGATTGATAGACTCGCGCAATTCCACAACTTTTGTGCTGAAATTAAGTTCATTATATGTTTGATACAGAAGGTACATACCATGTGTAATTTTAGTATCAAAACGCCAATACGTGCATGTTTATACGCACGCTCAGTTTTGTATGTAATGATTTTTTTGCTGTTGGCTGTGTGTCTGCCTCAGCGTGTTTGGTGCTGGGAGCAGACCTTAAGCAATGCCCCACGTCTACAAGGCAAGGTGCATAAACAAGTACCATATACGGATAGTTTAGGGCAGCATAGAGTTGTGCTCACTGATAGTGGGGATCGTTCCCGTCCAGATCACGATGATCCAGAAGTAATCCTTGAGAGTCGTGATTTATGGGCCTATGGCTTTTCTTCCCAGCAAGACCTTGAGTGGAAGATGCACGATTTTGTGCAGGAATGTCCGTTGACCTTGTCGGCACGTTTTAGCCCTGATAGTCCTACGATCACGATGGCATAGCTGAAATCTGGATCACCTATTATTTGGCCTGTCGTGGTGATATGATTCCAGAAACAATGAAAATTTTGATGTATGAAAATGGCAAGAAGCATGCCCTGCGGGGTGAAACCTTGATCCATATGGGCGGATTGAATACTGGTGGGGAGTACAAGGCAGATGACAATTTTGCTAGAGCTCCCAAGGTTTTTCGAAACTTTGCCCATACCTTGTGGCTGCAGAATCGTCAACCTTAAGATAGCTACGAGCGTAGAGTACTCTTTTTGAATTTTGAATAGATGCGTATCCATCAGATGCATCTCGCAGTTGTGTCTGCGCCGCTGACTTATCGTTCGGACTATGTAATGAGGAGACAGGGAAGGAACATGCGCGGCAGCCTTTTTGAACGAGTAGAGTTTTGTTCATGCCGATTTTGATGCACTGCTTGCTTCTTTACCTGTACTTTTCCCAATCGCCTATTCTAGCAATTGCCGCATGCTTTTGCGTTAGCTAGGGATGATTTATCAGCAACAGTATTGTGTAGCTGTAGTGGTGCGACGCTTGTTTTTTTTTCACTAATTTGAAGATGTGCCTAGACTCGTGCGAGTACAGTGTTCCATGCATAATGTGGAAAGTGAACTACCACACCCAGTTTCGAGGTTGGATACGCTGTGCTTTCTTATATGGAAGGGACTAAAGTCGATTTTTCATCTATGCCAAGAGGATGTCGAACACCAAAGTTTAAACTGATGAAATTAATAGCAATAAGATTATAAATTTTAATTATTAAAGTAACTAAAAATTATTAATAATTAACTAAATTTGATTAATTTTATATAGTAATATGAATGATATAACGGAACGTGCATTATCATTTTGGCTTAAAAGTTTGTAACATAATATAGAAAACTGATTTTTAAATCTATTTATATTTTCTAAATCAAGCAGTACCTACATAATGCTTTTAAGGAATTTTATTATCCAATTATACAAGTAGAAATATGCAAAGACCATATGTATTTTACTTGATTGCAAAAATGTTATAAGTATAGCAAAAAAAATTAAGCTATAGAGTTTTAATATTGTGGAAATGTTATTCTAAATTTCTTTCAAGGCTTTATATGATTTTATGGTCTGGCAAATATTTGCATGTAGTATAGGTCAAGTATCTCAACATACTATTGAAAAATACATTCAAAATCAAGAATGACTTTTTTATAATTTTCATGAAAGAGCGCGCTTTATATCAACACCTCATAAAGGGGTGTGGTTTTACGGCGATTTATTATAAAAAGAATGCATTAAATCGTGAAACAACACTAAGAGTCTTTTTACAAAAACTGCTCGTTATTTATCTTGCTCTTTTCGCTCTCAATGGCGTATCTCGTATTGAGATGTGACGCGTCCGACAGGCTTCGATGGCATAATTTTTTAAAACTCTTCAAAGGCGAGCAACGTTCTTGGCTTGAACAAACGTAGCAACGTGAAGAGTTGAGAAAAGAGTTGTGATTGCTACATACCTAAATGCAATTGATAACCGCAGCAAGGAGACACTATGAGCCGCACAGTTCCCAAGGGTATAGATTACTTTGAGCGCTTGCGTGCAAATAATCTATTTTATCTGGATAAAACAATATTCATCAAAGATTGGTGGGAAAGCGAAGATTTTGTGACGCTTATTACCCGTCCTCGATCCTTTGGTAGAAGCCTCCTTTTGGACACGGTCAAAACCTTTTTTTCTCCTGAATTTGCTGAACAGAGCAGCCTGTTTGAAGGCTTAGAGATCTGGCAAGACGAAGAATTCCGCAATCTGCAAGGCACTATCCCAGTCGTGCGTTTCTCTTTGGCCTGCATTAGAGAGCAAAACTATGCTGACGCAGTGACGCAGATCAAAATATGCCTGGGGCATGCCTACTATGAAGCCAGTCAATGCCTGGATATGTCCGCCCTGTCACAAGAGGAAAACGAGCTCTACAGGGCCGTTGGTCAGACCATGAGCGATGACGCTGCCAAGCTCGCCCTACGGAAACTATGCGCACTTATAGCACGTCAGACGTACACCTTACCCATCATACTGGTTGAAGAATATGATACTCCCATGCAGGAAGCCTGGCTACGTGGCTACTGGCAAGAACTCGCCCAATTTCTGAGCGAGTTGTTTGTGGAAACCTTTAAAGAAAACAAATGGATGGAACGAGGACTCATGACAGGGATCTCCAGTATATTTGCTGATCCCGCCTTCTCTTGTTTAGACAACATCAAGATTGTAACAACCACTTCAAAATCCTATGCCGACATCTTGGGCTTTACCGAAAGCGAGGTAAAAGCGTGCATGGAGGAATACGACCTCAAGAACGACGACGATGTCGAGAAATGGTACGGTGGCTATCACTTTGGTGGACAAAAAATCTATAATCCCTACTCACTCATAGATTTCTTTTCAAAAAAAATGTTGGGAGACAATTGGTCTCAAACCATTCCTAGTTTGTTCATTGGCAATATCATCGGCCAATCCGATGGCGTAATAAAGGAAAAGTATATCTCTCTCTTGCTCGGCTCGTCAGTTAATGTGAAACTCGATGAAAACTTCACCTATCCCCAGGCTAACAAATCCCCAGAAGCTCTTTGGGGCCTTATGTTGGCCTATGGCTATGTTACACCTCATTCCTTTGATTCTGAGTCACAAGAATATAGAATTGCCGTGGTCAATAAAGACGTTCACTTCTCGATACGTGAAATTGTTTCTAATTGGTTTTATACAAATAACACAAACTGCGAAGATTTTTTTAGTGCACTTTTTTTCGATGAGCCTTCCTACATGGATAATGCGTTGGAGTGTATTGCAAAGGAAACATATACTTTCTTCGACACAACTGGAAATTCACCCGAGCGGTTTTATTTAGCTCTTATCGCAGAGATTATAGTCAAATATTACTTTGAGTACGAATTTTACGTAGAACATTACAATGATATTTGCATGAGCTATATCGTTATGATTTCCAAAAAAAAGAAACGTAATATTGCTATAATGTTTGCAAAAGCAAGCAGTAATTGCGAAGCCATCTCTAAAGATGTCTGGCAAAAATTGCAAGATAAACTCGTGCTTCTAAAGGGACGCGGCGTTTCACCTTCAACTATCTTTTGTTATGGTATCTGCTGCACAAACAAGAAGTTTAAGACGACAGGAGGTGCGCAGAACCAAGGCTAACTTCTCTATCACAAAGACTTAGACTGGGACAAAATACACTCTTTGACGCAGCTTAGGAATTGTTAGAAAATAAGTTGTACAGCTTCGAGATGAAAATTGAGGTCAGCCAGACCTGATAAGCCAGGTACGTTCTGGCCAGTCCAAACGTCTCGGATATCCATTTGCATTAACTCAAGGCAATATGGATAGCCGCGTCGTCATCGGAACCTTCTCCAACCTGCAGTTTTACCGTCCCAAACAAATCCCTCATCT
This sequence comes from Desulfovibrionaceae bacterium, assembly GCA_017454105.1. GTDB lineage: Bacteria > Desulfobacterota > Desulfovibrionia > Desulfovibrionales > Desulfovibrionaceae > Desulfovibrio. The sequence continues at coordinate 8,661 of JAFTDR010000002.1, forward strand.
ACCGCGTGCAACAACATATCAATTATGAGATAGTATTGCGAGATACGCCAGTCTCTGCTTTGCAATGCTGTATACTTCAGCCAGAAATGAACTGACATATTTGTGAACGATAGTCAGCACCGAGTCAGGTATTGTGAGCGCCAAGTGGCAACTTTTTTTCTGGCCTCAGTATAGCTACACGGAGGAGAGCCGCAGTCCTTCTGATCTTCCAACTCAAACAGGTCCGTTAGGCTTTTCGTCTCTGTAGCTCCATTTCAGGCCGGGAAATTGAGTTTATGGAATCTCGTTGAAATGCGACACGAGTACGAGAAAAAGTGGACCCAGCGCGAGCTTGGGCTTAAGGAGCAGACGAGGCACAAGGATTGCAACGGTAAAGCAGCGCGCGCAGAAGAAGCTCTCATCTAGGAAGTGAGTAGCTATAGGCACTTGAAAAATGCACAAGGGACGACTTGCGTCACGTGCTTCCTTACGCGTATGGTTTGCCTCTTATGCGACAGAGGTGTATACTAGCAAGAAATACAACAAGCGTTTCGCAGTCTCTCTTGCCCCTGGCATGCACCAAGGACAGTGGGAATAAGCTTGAAACGACAGCATAATGATTCTTCCGGTACTGGCCGATTGCGCTGGGCCCCATTGCACGCTGTGCGGAAAACCATTGTGCGGGTGAATAGAGCATCTCCTCTTCTTTGGTGAACTCCGAAAAAAGGTCGTATGCTGACCGCGCAGCAAATGACGTACGTGATCTCTTGTCTTCACTGCAACGCGAACAAGGTACAGTGCTTCCATGAAACAGTATTCCTTCCACTTGAACAGTCCGAACGATATCAGCAGCATCGACCTTCGATCGTGGTCGAACGCGCCTTCCGCAGTTCTTGTTCAAATTTTATCCGGCTGGGAGGAGGCCGAAATTCTGACCTTGGCTGCACACGTTCGCCGCTTTCTTCCTGAAGCCGTGGTTTTAGGTACAACTACGGCGGGCGAAATTATGCATGGCGAACTCTCCCTGCGCACGACTGTCATCAACTGCATGGTTTTTTCAAAGACAGAAGTCCACGTTGAGAGGATAGATTTCGACACGCAAACAGCTGTTGACGGAGCCCGCAAACTCCTTGAGCAGTGCCTTGCGAAAAAAAACAAGCTTGCCGGCATTGAACTTCTGATTGCCCGCAATAACGTAAATACCTACGCCTTTTTGGCCGCTCTCTCTCCCTGTCCGAGCGATGTTCCTATTTTCGGCGGTGTAGCCGGCTTAACCGATGGCAAACAGCACTTTGTTTTCTACGAAGACGTCATAGTTCACGATGGCGTGATCGCCGTTGTCTTTGAAAGCCAAGATCTGCACATCCATGTTTGCACAAGCCAAGGATGGTGTCCGCTCGGGCCGTGGTTCCGCATTACTGCCATGCAGTCGGAGAACATCATCTCCCACATCGACAAGCGTCCAGCAATGCTTGTCTACGAAAAATACCTTGGCTTCACGCGAGAGGATTTTGCCAACGAAAACCTTGCCTTTCCGCTCTTTCTTGAGCGCAGTGGCCACCGCATGCTCCGTCTTCCCGCGCTTTGCACCCAAGAGGGCGCACTCGTCCTCAGGGCAGATTGCCGGGTGGGAGAAAGAGTGCGACTCGCCTACGGCAATGCCGATGAAATACTCGACGCCTCAATAAGCACACAAAAAACCCTTCTGCCCTGGGCCCCAGAAGCCATTCTGCTCTTCAATTGCATGTCCCGGCGTTTCTATCTGCGTGACGCTACGCATCAGGAACTCAAGCCTTTTCAAGATACAGCCCCTTGTGTTGGATACTACACCGAGGGTGAAGTGGGACGAGCAGAAGATGGCGATCTCTCGCTACTCAATATGACGCTCGTATCGGCAAGCTTGCGCGAAGGACCACTGCTGGATATCCCACACCAACGCATCACTCCTCCTTCAAACACCAAAGAACTCACGCCAACGATGATGTTTCTCCGTCACCTCACCCACTTCATTGCCGTCTCTTCGGCAGAACTTGAGGAACTCGCCACAACCGACAAATTGACGGGCCTGCACAATAGGGGAGAAATCGAATCGATCATCAAGAAGGAACTCATCGAACGCCGCTGTTTTTCAGCTATTATGCTCGACCTCGACAATTTTAAAGCAATTAACGATACCTTTGGCCACGACGAGGGAGACCGTGTTCTTGCCTGGACGGCGAGCGTCATGAAGCAGAATATTCGATCTGCTGACGCCGCAGGGCGCTGGGGGGGCGAGGAATTTCTCATTCTTCTTCCAGGCGCTCCTCTGATCGCGGCACAAAAGGTGGCAGAGCGCATTCGGACAAAACTACGCCAGGGATACACTCTGCCGGATAAGCGCAAGGTCACGGCAAGCATGGGGGTTGCCGAATTTTCTGACTCCATCTCCTTCAGGGAAGTCTACCGCATTCTTGACGCGGCCCTCTATCAGGCAAAGGAAAACGGAAAAGATTGCTTTTGCGTCGCCAATCCGCAAAATCGAGAGTAAACATACGGAAAATGCAGTAGGCAAGTGGGTAAAAAAAGGGTTGAGGCACCAATTTGAAGGACCTGTGTCACGGAGACAGCGTAGTGTGCCATCTCATTGACATTCTTGGTAATTCGCGCTGCCCACATAGAGTGAGGCCAAACGTAGAGAATGGAATTCTGCTATTTTCGTGAAAGTCAATGAAACGCGTTACGAAAGATCCTGCGCTGCAAGGGCTCTGTAGGCGTGGAGCCAGTCTTGATCGTGTCAAGGCAAGGTTTACGATCACATGTCGATGGTACTCGCTGGTTTTGTCGCTCTTCAAATTGCGCCATTGTCGGCAGAGACCGCATTCTTCCGTATTCGAGAGAACTGGAAGGCAGATGCAGAGTACACCTGCGAGCGCGTCTGCGGGAATCATGGGGGGAGCAAATAACAAGGCATTTTCCAGATGACGGGTGACAAGAGAAGCTCCTTGCAGCTTTGTTCTCGCGGAGAAAACCTTATCCCCCGAGCAGGCCTGTGGAACAGTAGGCCAAGCACAAAAAAAAGGGCACCACAAGGGTGCCCCGAAAGGACGTCTGTACAGGCACCATCGTCCCGACGAACACGAAGTTCAATAGTAGCATGGGTCATAGGGCGGTGCCTCCCTCGCCATGAATGAATGAGTACTCTAGTCATTTCACTTGCTCAAGTCAAGTATTTTTGCGCCCCTGCAGGTCACAAGGTCCGTGTTTTTCTACTCTACAGAACAATACGTATTTCTTTCTCCCAGAGTTGCTCTGTGAGTCTTCTTGCTGTTCACGAAATGGCGTGACAACCCACTGGGTACTTGCTGCCAGCAGTTCAAGGGAGAGGCGCGCGCACCCCGAGCAATGACACAGCGATGCATGATAATGACGCGTCAGAGACATGCCAAGCACAAAAAAAGGGCACCACAAGGGTGCCCCGAAAGGACGTCTGTATAGGCACCATCGTCCCAACGAACACGAAGTTCAATAGTAGCATGGGTCATAGGGCGGTGCCTCCCTCGCCATGAATGTATTTGTACTATACTCATTTCACCTGCTCAAGTCAAGTATTTTTTGCGCTCCTGCAGGTCACCATTATTATACTTGAGACAGAAAAAAATGTATCCATGAGTACTCTGAGATTCAAGGACAATGCGGGTTTGTAACACAAAGCTGACAACTTTTTTTCTGACCGCAGTATATAGCTTGGCTTTCCGGTCATAGTGCTGAGCCTACATGGTTTTGCGCCGCATTTCTACCCTGTGTTAGCCTTGCGCAAACCTACCGCTCATAAGCCGCAGATTTTTTTTTAAGTCACGGAGAGCGAGTTACACGCTCTCTCCCTTCTCTCCTGCATAAAGAAGACAGCTCTGTCGTTTTTTTTGGGATCCACAAAAATCTACTTTCTATAGTTGTGGACAAGTTGCCTTGAAATCCGCATCAATCCTAGTGCTGGCTCACCCAAGTTCGTGTGCATCTTTTACGCAAAACTATCGTAACGACGCAGAAGATTCCCCACCATCTTTGTATACACGGACTTAGAGAAGCGAGTACTGTACTTGACTCACAGCGGTTTTCCCACGGCATATGCGAGGTCCAGAGGGTACGGGAAGATTCATTACGCTCCTGGGAATAGTATTTTTTTTCGGATACTGCAGACTTACCACAATCGTGATAACAAAAATCTCTCTCTTTTTGGCTTCTCAATGGCACGCTTCTTGCAAACGCATACCCTTCAATGAAACGACTGAAAACGGTACTCATAAAGTCAAAAGTGCACGCGCATGCAAGCCCGATGGGAGACGAAAAGCATTGTTCTCAGCGTAATTGAGAGGCAAGGAAGGCAGTTTCGTACAGAGATTGCCCTAGGAGACTTGGGGGCCAGGTTAGGAATTGTTAAGAAATAAGTTGTGCAACTTGTAAGAATATTAGCCTATTTTTCTTACACAAATATCTAGATATACTTTACAATATTTTTAAAAGTTCCAAATACTGACCTTTAGTAAAAAAATTAAGGAAATAGAGTGTTTGGACTCCTCGCTTTTTTTTGAAACCTTGATAGATATTGCCGTGATCAAGACAAAAGTATTGGTAGAGGACCAAACACACATTTTTTCAGCGTGTACGGATTGCATACTATCGTTCACTTCCGGCAGAGGAAGCAGATTGACTCGCGACGCAGAGCATCTTTGCGTCAGTAGCTTAGCGCGAAAAGAAAGCAAGGAGACCCTGGAAAACAGTAAAGCGACTGAAACACCTGATTCTTCGTGGCTCAAGAGCTTGAGCGATATGTCAATCGGTACACGAGGAATTTTTTTTCTGACCGCAGTATGCATCTACAGAGCGTACAGTGTTTTTCGTAAATCGTATTCAAACATTCTCCCTAACATCGCTAAATGAAGCACGATTGAAGCATAGAGGAGGCGAGGGGGTACGGGAAAATTTTTCTATCCATGAAATGGACACACTGGCTCGGTGTTAATGAAACCCGCTTTTTTTGCCTGTAGCCAATGCCTTTATGGCTTTTAGGTATTACGAAATAATTTACGCAATTTATAATAAAAAAATAGCAGATTTTTATTATAATATTTTTGTAAATTATAAATACTAATTTTTATTATCCGCTCGCGGGTCAACGGCGAAACGTAGTACGTACGGCTTTAATATGGTTCTTTAGATCGTATCAATGGAGACAAAAGATTCAGCCGCTAGAGAGACAACTGAAGAGCTGACATAAAGCGCTCATTCTACTGTAAACCCGTGAACGGATACAATTTTTATTAAAAAACTTTAGGGAGTGAGCATGTTTAGGTAATTATTTTTTTGAACATTGATAGATTTTGCTGTGAGCATGACCAATAAATTGTTAGAGGACAAAACACTGATTTTTTGGGGTGGTATTGCCTGCAGCGACTGGCATATCTCGCACTACTATCTCAAAAAGTATGAGAGAGGCAAAAGATAAATTTACATTTAATGTACATAAATCGACTAATTCCTTCAAAATGTATCCGCTCGCGGGTGTAGCAAGGTACGCCTTGCAATCTAGCTTACCGTCCTTCACCGACAGTAGAATGCGGTCTTTTGTCTATAAAGACATGCTGGAAGAGCTACGAAGCCTGCATTGTACTGCTGACCCGTGAGCGAATACCCTGTTTGAAGTCTCCGCGCCGGAGGATCTTGCGAAGTGAGCCCAGCTCATGACTCTTTTGATTTTCCAGCCGTTTGTTATTTTGTGAGAGATAAGATTTTGATGTAACAGCTGCGGAGAAGTACCGTAAAAAACACAGTTCGCTATAAAGCCGGTACACATGAGACCGTCAAGTTTTAGTACCAACCTCAAGCCCATTGCGTCCAGAGAAATTCTTTTTTATTCAAACGGGGTATCCATTTTTTCTATGAGTTTTTCGTATCAGTTTGTAGGCTAACGGCACTTCGGGTTCTTTATAGCTTTTTAAATTGTGCTATTACCTTCAAAAACAGCAAACTGCCGTCGGTAAGATAATCCGAGATTAGGATGCAAGGTACATCCGACTGCACATCGGTGAGCGGATTTTATCTGTATACAATTTTTTTATTATTCATTTGGAGGTTTTAATGATAATAAACGATCATGATAGTCTTCTTAGTGAATTAGGGGATAAATTAGAACTAAATCTTACATTTGATGATGACAGAAACTGTGAGATAGTTTTAGATAATGATTATTGCATTATTATCCACTCTGCAGACGACGACGGAATTATTATTATTTCGACTGTAATTAAAAACAAAATATTAGATGATGTAGGCTACAATACTCTGCTTGATATACTCGACTCAGCTGCTTCTGCATATCTTCAAGGTGGGAATGTGCCAGTTATTGGATATGACGAAGAAAGTGGTTTTACAATACTTTATCAAGTTTGCACTGCTTCATATCTTGCTCAAAATAAACTAATTGATATTCTTACTTCGTTTATACAGTATTTTAAAAATATTTAAATAAAAAGGTAAAATGTATGATAGATATAGATTTAAATGAAATTATTTCTAATTTTGAGAAAACAATGGGTCTCTCCCTTGAATTTTCAGAAGACAATATCGCTGAAGTCATATTTAACAAGGATATCGCTATAGGAATTAAGTGTATAGATGAGGATGGTACAATCACATTGTCAAGTGTAATTTCGGATGATTTACCAGATCCAATGTCAAAAGACCTTCTTCAAGAAATTCTCAAGATAAATTCTGTTCCTGTATTTACTTATGGTGGGAATAACCCTGTTATTGCACGTGATCCCAATACTGGATTCATCTTTGTTTATGAAATTATTACGTCTTCAGTCTTGCAAGTAGAGAATCTATTTAATATCTTCTCAGATTTTGTTCGGAGTGCTTTAGTATTGCGTGAATATATTACTAGTAATTCTACACAAAATAAAGAATTACAAAACATAAATACAATGATTGAAGCATAGGAGAATCGATATGCCTAACGACCCTTTATTTTCTCTCAATTCTGCAAAGGATATTCAAGCAATAAATATTATAGAGAATCTTCAAGGCAAAGGAGATAGTACTCCTTTTCAATCTGGAAAAATCCAGGTGAACGGAAAATTTTATAATATACAGTTTGTAAATAATAATGGAAAAACATATGTAGATGTAAAGCGTGAATTTAAAGGTGTTTTTTCATATTTCAGAAATCGCTGGGGGAACCAACATACTCGGTGTGCCAATGAACTTAAAGGGTCAATAAAAAACATTTTACAGAGTAAAGAATATGTTCTTGTAAAAAATAACTATAATGCTCTACTAGAGATAGGTAGAAAAACAAATTTAAAATCACTTGAAATAGGAAATTATGGCTTTTCAGATAACCGTAATCTCCTTGTTAAACAAGACGTCGTTTCTGCAGTCAACAGAACTTTGCAAAAAGAAGGAAAAAATACACAGTTAACATTCAATAAAATTGACTCTTATAATAATATTATTGGTGTTACAACACGTACATTAAATATAAATAATTATAACAGTCTAATGTCGAATATTTCTTCTTCAAAATTAGAAGTTAAAGATGATTATTGTCAATATTATGGCATTGAAAAGAGTAAGGCAAATGCCTGGGTTCAATTTGTACAACAACCTAAAAATTTAGAAAAGATTAATATAGTTAAAAAACTATTTTCCTATATGAATCAAGATACAAATGCTCCGATTGATGAAAAACAGACTGGATGGAAAGCAGAATTTAGAAAAAATCCAGATCAAGCTTTGAGAAATTTTGTAATAAAAAATAGCTCACTTAATTTTAAAGAAATGACTCCTGAATTTTTAGATAAAGGGGTTGATACACTAAAAGAATTTATTAATATATCAAATCTTCCAGAAGGAAAAGAAAAGAAAGATGCCTTAAAAAATTTCTTCAAAGAAGAGCGATGGTTGACAAAAGAAGATCAAGAGACTATCAAGAAAAAACTAATTGATAGAATGAATGAAGATGACTGTAGTCCAAATCACGCAATGAATGAACTCTATAATGGTGATAAAAGAAATTTCAATAAATTATATGCTTTTGTCAATAATATATTAATGTATGCAACATTTCGCCAAACAAGTAAGCTTGGACTAGATTTCTTTCACGAAAATAATATTCCTGTACTTTTTCAGCACGCAGATAGAAAACATATGGATTTGAGTAAAAATAATAAAATTAATGACATTTTAACTCAAAATTTCTGGAAAAGTGGTCGGACCGATATTGAAAAGAAAGGGTCTGAAATTACTTATTCAGAAATTAGACACGCAAAGCATCTTGACGAAAAATTTGGTGAGGAAAGTGGGATCTTCTACGTAAATGGTGTAAAATATAATGCTGATTTTAAAGTTGATGATCAACTTAAAAATGAAGACAATATAATTAATTCTGGTAATAAAAAAGACAAATTTATTGAAATTAATAATAGAAAATATTGTTAGAATCTTGTATTTTTACAAGTCAATCATGAGCCAGAGTATTGTGCGAGCTTTGTACCTATTCTAATTGTGCCATTGTCAATAAAATGACTGCATTCTACCGTCGCCCGTGAGCGGACAATGGAAAGTGATTTTGGAAGGTCTAAGCTCTCTGTGAATCTTATATCCCAGGGATTGGCACCCAGGTGTATAGTCGAATGTACCTTGCATCCTACCCTCGGACAATCTCGTCGACGGTAGGGTGCGCCTTTATCGGCAATAATACGATTTGAAGGTTACGACGTGAAATGTGATCCGTGGACATATACCTGCGATTATCGAGAGCGTGTTTATTAACAATGACATTTGTTCCTACTGCTGAAGCGCTCAATCCGATTCAACAGATATGCCACGATGCTTTTTTACTGCTCCTTAAGTTTGCATGGAGCAATCATGAATGATTCGCTGCTTTGGCCAAGTCGGCTCCGTATGAGGTGATGGAGCTGCGAAACATGGCGGCAGCATACTCGCTCAATTCCCCAGCATGCAATTGAGCTACAGAGGCGAAAGCCTCATGGATGTGGGGTTTCCATTCTATAGACCGACCCTTTGTAGCTAAACAGATCCGTTTAGCTACAAAGGCATTTTTGAGTTTGACGATCTGAAGGACTGCGGTCTTCTCTCGAGGAGCTATACCCAACTGCACAATGATTCTTCCCGTGGCTGCCGGAGCGTTGGTCCACCTTGGCTTCCGCGCGGAAAAACACCCTGCGGTCGAGTATATACTCGACCGCATAAAGATTGTCCGCAAGGCATCCAAAGAGACTGGTTTATTTGATCAATACGGGAAGAATCATTGCGCCGCTGAGTATATCTTGCCGGGCGGGAAATTAAGATACTCGTTATTTCTGGCATTTTGGGCAGTATACAGTGGATCGGCCTGCAACGCGGAGCTTAAGCAGTTCACGTCCGCAATGTTGGCAGGGTTGTCCGCCTCTTCCGTATACGGCAAAGCTGTTCTGAAAAGCGCCTACATTGCCATCTGCGTCACAATAATCGCGGATAGAGCTGCCGCATTGAGCAATGGAGCGGGTAAGAACGTCTTGTAAACACTGCAAAAGACAGGCGCACTCCGACTCTGATAGAGATGAGGCCTTGCGCAGCGGGCTGAGTCGGGCGGCGAAGAGGCTTTCATCCGCGTAAATATTGCCTATGCCTGCCACGCACTTCTGGTCGAGCAGAAGTGCCTTCAGACATTTGTTTTTTCCGTTAAGCCGCGCGGCAAAATCAACTTCAGATATTTCAAGCGGTTCCGGTCCAAGAGTGCGCCAAAATGTCCACTGAGACAAAATATCTGGCGTACAGACAAATACTTGCCCAAATGACCGTACATCATCAAAGAAGAGACGACTCTCCCCATTCGTATTCGCAAGGTCAAAAAAAAGACGTGTATACGCTCCTGGAGAAGCATTTGACGGCTTAATTATGAGACGACCAGTCATGCGTAAATGCACAACGATCTGCAGATCATTTTGAGCTTCTGAACTGCTGAGTAAAAGTTTGAGAAGCTTGCCGCGTCGTTTCACATCGACAATGTGGCACCCTGTAAGCTGGCTCAATGGCAAGCTTAGGGGGTGCAAGCTTGAGGCACGCAACAAAGTTGCATTGGTAATAGTACAGGACTGTACGTGAGGCCGCAGTGTGCGAGCCACTGTTTCTACTTCAGGTAATTCCGGCATAGAAATTAGTTAAAAAGTATCGGCTCATGGGGATATGGCAGATAGCTCTCTGGCTCAAGTGACGTAATACCTATGAGCCGATGCGTTAAAAAGTCAAAAATTATTAGTTTTAAAACAGAAAAATGGATATCGAAGGAGTCTGTGGCAGAAGGGTAGCTCACTCGGGAGCGATCCTCATCCTACGCTGTTTTTCGCCTGTATAGCTTGGTTTCACCATTGAACTAGCAGATAGGCTTCTTTCATTGCCCATCTCTTTTTTACGCTGTCTCGCCAAAGAGTAGGGGAGGTCAAGAACGCGCATGTTTTCTGTCACTATGATCTACAGCACGTCTTAACAGACTGTGCAGCCAGAAGCAAATCAAGCAATCTGCGTTGACGTTCTATGAAATACCAATGAGCTTTGCATCGCAGGTACTGCACTTCTGCTACCCGTCAATGACATTTACTCATCTTAAATTCCCGCTAAGTCGAGTTAGCGACACGGAGAGAGCGCAGTCCTTCTGCTCTTCCAACGCAAAAAAAGTCTTTTGGCTCAAACAGGCCCGTCGAGCTACAAATGATCCTGTAGGATGGAAAAACCCGTGTCCATTAGGCTTCTCGTCCCTGTAGCTACAATTCTTGCCGGGAAATTGAGATGATGCTTGAGGGCCTTGTACGAGCCGGAGCATACCTCTGGCCCTGTAGCTTATGCTCACGTACCAGGCAAGAAGCTCCTTGCCTATCGTACGATTTGCCGATTTACCTAGACGCGTCCCACCCTCTTCGTGCGCCTCTTGCTTAAGCTTGACCCCCAGCAGTCGCTCCTGTGACTTCTGGCAAAAAAAGAATCTGAACCGCAAAGCTCAGATTCTTTTTGTCTATGGGCGTAACAATAGACCCCTCTCCCTTTTTTTTAGGGTGGGGCGAGACAGTCTATTGTCGCGCGTAGCATTTTCGATTCCTACGCCCCGCTTTTCAACGCGCAAGTCATGCCAGCTCGTGTCTACAAGCTTGCCTTCAGAATATTTCTGCAAGGCGAAAGCTCACTCGCGTCCCTTACGTTTACAGGTCATTCGCAGTGATAGAGAACGTTTACGCCATCTTTCCCCGCATTCAGATGTGGTTCCAACGAGCGCCTTGCAGCTCAACGGGAGCTATTCTTACGAGCAACAACTCCGCAAAATTGTTGGTCGGCTCAATCGGCAAGCTCTTGAAGTAGGGTACCGCATTAAATTCGGCAATCATCCGCTCAACCAGTGTGGCGGCTTGGCCTCCTATCCCTTTATAGTCCTG